>CAYYXP010000059.1:0-4369 GCA_964475685.1 uncultured Gemmatimonadaceae bacterium
GAGTGTGAGCGAGCGCGGCGATTCGGTCATCACCCGCGCAACGATCGCCTGCGCCCTCGGGCCCGTGAACGGCGGCTCGCCGCTCAGCATCTCGTACAGCACGCAGCCGAGGGCGTAGACATCGCTCCGGGCGGTGATCTCCCGCTCCCCCATCGCCTGCTCGGGGCTCATGTAGTGGGGTGTGCCGAAACTCATCCCGGTCTCGGTCATCCGGGCGCCGCCCGCCTTGCTCGCCGCGAGGGCGATCCCGAAGTCGGCCACCAGCGCCCGGCCGTCGTGGATCAGGATATTCTCCGGCTTGATGTCCCGGTGGATCACCCCGTGGCGGTGGGCGTAGTCGAGTGCCGAGGCGACTTCGCAGGTGACCCGGACGGCCTCATCGACAGGCAGCTGCTTTTCGCGGGTGAGCCGGTCACGGAGCGACTCCCCCTCGACGAACGGCATGACGTAGAACAGGAAACCGTCGGCCTCGCCGGAATCGAACAGCGGGAGGATATGCGGGTGCTGCAGGTTGGCGGTGAGCTTGATCTCGGCCAGGAACCGCTCGGCGCCGATCACGGCCGCGAGTTCCGGCCGGAGCACCTTGAGCGCCACCCGCCGGTCGTGCCGGAGGTCCTCGGCCAAGTACACGGTCGCCATGCCGCCGGCGCCGATCTCGTTCTCGAGCCGGTAGTGATCGGCCAGGGCGTCCGCGATCCGGGACGGCGTGCTGCTCATCGGTGCTCCTCGGTGCTACCTGGAACGCGGGTTGATACGGGGTGCGGCATCGTCGAAATGATACTCGATGCCTGCGCTGCCGCTAGAGCTATGTCCGGGGCTCGGGCGACTCGTCAATCGGTCGGTCCGCCCTGATCCAGATCCAGAGCGCGGCGCCGGCGAACGCGAACAGCGACGCGGTGGCGAGCGCGACGGGCCAGCCTAGCGTCCGGGCCGTGAGCGGAACCAGAAGCGCCCCCAGACCCCCCACGACATTTCCGCCGGTGTTCATCACTCCGCAGGCGGCGGGGGAGTGCCGGCCGCCGACCGAGGTGGCGGCTGCCCAGTAGGCGGCGTCGGCGAACTGCTGGCTGGCCAGGCAGAGCGACAGATACACCACGACGACATAGGGGTTCCCCGCCGCTGCGGCCGCGATGATGAAGCCGCCCGAGAGGACGAGTCCGCTGATCACGACGAGGCGACTGCCGATCCGGATGCCGTACCGCCGGGAGAGCCGGTCGCACGCCCAGCCACCGAGCGTCGCGACGAAGGCGCCGGTGACCCAGGGGGCTGCGGCAAGCGCTCCTCCCTGAAGCTCCGCGAACTTCCGGACCTCGACCAGATAGATGTAGAGCCAGTTGAAGAAGAAGTAGAAGACGTAGTTGCTGAAGAAGTAACTCGCGGTGATGAGCATGACGTCGCGGTTGCGAAGCACCAGCTTCCAGGCGCCGCGGACCTTGCCTGGTTCGGCCGGCGGCCGACCGGCGTTGATCAGCGCGAGCTCCGCGGGACTCACGGCGCGGTGCTGCGACGGCTCATCGCGTCCATACCACCACCACACGCCCGCGAAGAGGAAGGCTAGGGGCGCGGTGAGCGCGAAGGACCCGCGCCATCCGAAGGACTGGATCAGCAGCACGATCAGCGGCCCAGTGGCCGCGGCGCCCAGGGTGAGCCCCGTGTTGGTGAGTCCGTTCGGGAGCGCCCACCCCGAGGCCGGAAACCACCGCGCGATCGTGTGCCCCGACATCACCGGGTAGACCGGCGCCTGCGCCGCCCCCATGAGGAAGCGCAGGCCCGCGAGGGCGACGATGATGACGAGCGGCCCCGCCGCCGCGCTCCCCGGGACCAGCGCGACCAGCAGGTTGAGGACGCCCCAGAGCACCGCGATGAGGGTGAGGGCCTTCCGGCCGCCCAGCCATTCACCCAGGATGCCGCCGGGAAACTGGAAGATGGCGTAGCCCCACGCGAAGGCGGCCAGTATCCAGCCGAGCTGGATCTGGGAGAGGCCCAGCTCTCCCATCATCCGGTCCCCGGCGATGGACATGTTGGTCCGGAGCACATAGGCGATGAAGCTGGCGAGCGTGAGGAGAGCGAGGATGCGCCAACGCGCGTGGCTGGTCCGACCCGGATTCATCACCGCTTCCGCGCTGCTCCCATGCGCGACTCCAGCTCGGCGTCGAAGTTGTGCACCACCACCGCCGGCTGCGCGCGGTCGCCCACCGCCTGCGGCGGGTCGAAGACGAGGAAGAGCGAATCGCCGGGGAAGACGTCGAAGCCCAATCCGGATTGCCGCAGCGGGAAGAGCGCCCGGATCTCCTGCACGGCCCCGTCGTTCTGGGCATCGATGCGCGCGGCAAAGAGCGAGTCGCCGGTCGCCGACTCGAAGAACAGCTCCCGCCCGCTCCTCGCCCACTCCGGCGAGGCACCGCCTTGGCGGGAGACCTGCCGGCGGGTGCCCTCTCCGCGGAGCGGGCGGAGGTAGATCTCGTTGCGGCCCGACTCGTCGGACTGGTAGGCCAGCCAGCGGCCGTCGGGCGAGGCGGCTGGCCAGCTCTCGCTGAACGGGCTCGTGAGCAGCATGCGGACGCTGTCGGGCTGGCCGAGCACCGCGATCCCGATGTCGGCCGATCCGGTTCCTGTCTGTTCCTGGAAGAGAAACTCGAGGCCGCCCGGCAGCCAGCTGGTTTGGTACGCATCCTTCGGCCGGTCGAGCACCCGCTCGGCCTTGCCGCTCCCGTCCCAGGGGGTCATCCAGAGCGCGTTGCCCCCCTCGCGCTGGGAGTCGAACAGAATGCGCTTCCCATCCGGTGTCCAACTTGGATCATCGTCTTGCCCCGTCTCGAAGGTGATCCTGGTAAGGGGCCCGGCCGGCAGCTCGTAGACCCAGATATCCATTTGGGGCACGCCGCTGCCGGCAGGGTTCATCCGCAGCGCGATCTTTCGGCCGTCCGGCGAGACCGCTGGAAAGCCGTAGGACTGGCGCTCGGGGAGCCCCGGCAAGGGGCGCCGAACGCCGTGACGATCAACCAGAACCGGCACGTTGCTGCCGCCCTGGGAGGTGCTCTGGTAGGCGAGCGTCCCCCCGCGATACGCGAACCATCCGAAGTCTCCGCTGGATGCTTCGAGCACCGGGACCGGCGATCCGGTCAACTCGAGTTTCTTCATGTCGATCGGTGCCGCCATGAGGAACCGCCCCCTGTTGTACAGCACGTAGCGGGGCGGGGCAAACGCCAGATTGGGGCCGCCATCCCCGAGCTCGTGCCAGGCGTGGGTTCGCAGGTCGAACGCCACCACCTTCCACGGCCCGCCAGAAGTCCGTGCGATCGCGAGCGCGCCGTGGCTGCCCGGGAGCACGCGCGGCTGGTAGAACTCAGTCGAATCGTGCGCGAGAAGCGTGTCTATGTGCCCGCCCGTGCTCGGCACCCGGACGATCCGGGCCGGCGCGGAGGTGCCGCTCGGCGCGCTGAAGTAGATGTACCCGTCATCACTCCACGATGGCGTGACGATCGCGGAATCGGCCAGCGTCGTGGCCGGCCCTCCTGCGCTCGGCAGGGTCTTGAGCCTTCCGGTAAATGGGTTGCCCGGGAAGAGCGAGACGAATGCGATGTCGTGCTGGTCGGGTGAGAACACGGGCCAGCCGGGATCCGGGTCGCCGATCTGCAGCGGTCGGCTCGCGAGCGCCGACAAATCGCGCACGGACAGTTGCCTGTGCGTGTCGCTCCCCCGCTGCACGAACACTACCTGCTCGCCATCGGGGCTCACCGCTGCCTCGGTTAGTCGGGCGGTCGAGTCGGGCGGCGCTACCTCAAACCGCACCACCGACCGCGGCGCCGCCGCCTGTTTCCGGCCCCATCCTGCCGCGGCGAGCGCGCCGAGCGCCACCGCCGCGATCGTCATCGGGATCGCGATGCGAGTCCGCCAGTCGGCGCCAGCCCCATGCGCCTGGGCCGCCATCATCGGCACGGTGAACGACGCGTTCCCCAGCGCCGCCCGGAACTCCGCCACCGAGGCGAACCGGTCCGCCGGCAGTTTGGCCAGCGCCTTCCGCACCGCCGCGTCCACGTGCGCCGGCACCGTCTTCCGCCGCTTGGTGACCGGCTCCGGTTCGTCGGTGAGGATCTTCGCGACTACCGCCTGCACCGTGTTGCCGAGGTGCGGCGGCTCGCCGGCCAGCATCTCGTAGAGCACGCAGCCGCGGGCGTAAATGTCGCTCCGCGCGTCGATGGCGCGGTCGCCGGTGGCCTGCTCCGGGCGCATGTAGTGCGGCGTGCCGAGCGAGAGCCCCGTCTCCGTGAGCCGAGGTCCCCCCGCCTGCGACACCGCCAGCGCGATCCCAAAGTCCGCCACCAGCGCCTGGCCCGCCTGGAGCAGGATGTTCTCCGGCTTGATGTCG
>CAYYXP010000060.1:0-2366 GCA_964475685.1 uncultured Gemmatimonadaceae bacterium
GCATCCAGTCGTACAGCGTGCTGCCGATGAAGCGCCGCGGCGAGGCGCCGGGCTGGGGATTTCCGCCCAGCAGCGGGGCTGTCTGGTCCCCCACCCCGCGTGCGTTGTCGAAGATCCCGGTGCGTGCCGGCACCCGACCGGAGAGGATGGTGGCGTGGCCGGGGGCCGTCTCGGTGATCGCGTGGTCCTGCCGCCCATGATCGAAGAGCGTCCCCCGATCGAGAATGGCGCGGAAGGCGCCGGTGAATTGGCGGCCGAAGCGCGTGAGGTAGTCGGGGCGGAGTTGATCCACCGTCACCACCACGATCAGCGAGAGATCGGGGCGCGGGGGCGGGGCGGGGGCTTGACCGGGGACAAGGACGAGCCACAATGGGAAGAGGCGGTGCATGGCCGCAATCTAGCGCCGGAGGGAGCCGGCCTTGGGGCTCGGGCGCTTCGGCCTTCTCTGCGCCTTCCCAAACAAGACGGGCCCCCGAGTCGGAGGCCCGCAAGCTTGTGAGAATCACAGAGGCGCCGCCCAGATTCGAACTGGGGGTGGAGGTTTTGCAGACCTCTGCCTTACCACTTGGCTACGGCGCCGGGGGACAGGGAAAGTACTGTCCGGTATGACCTTCTGCAAACGCAAACTTCGCGTCGGAGTTCGGTCACCACCGACTCGCCGGGACGATCCGCTATCCTGGGTAGGCTACTGCTTCTTGTAGATCGACTTGCCGTCCTTGAACGTCTCCAGCACCTGGATGTCCTTGATGGCGTTCGGCTCCACCTTCAGCGGGTTGTCGCTGAGGATGACCAGGTCGGCCAGCTTGCCGACCTCGACAGACCCCCGCGACGATTGCTCGTCGTACTGTTCCGCCGCCCAGATTGTCTGCGACTTCAAGGCCTCCGCCGGGTGATCCGCTGGTCCCAGGGTTTCGACCTCGGTTTCTTCGCACTTCCTTCTCGATGGTTTCACGTGTTAACCCCCAGTATACGAGTCGGTTCATGCCGGGAGATCACATGTCGCTTCGAGCTGTAGCGCCAGCTGTCTGCCTGGCGTCACTTGCGCTGTTCGGCCCGCTCGCCTGCCGGGCCACCAAGGATTCCGCTCGCGACGACCTCTCGCCCGACCGCCTTGCCCAGGGCCAGGCCCTCTTCACAGGGGCCGGAGGCTGCGCGGAGTGCCACGGTCCGGACGGGGCCGGGGCCACCGACGGGCCCTCCCTCACAACCGGGCCCTGGTCGCTCGGCGATGGCTCACTCGACTGGCTGATACACATGACGCAGCACGGGGGGTGGGGCAGCACCGGCCGCGACGGTGACCCGCAGCGCATGCGCGGGCCAACAGTGCTCGACTCGGCGCAAGTGCGGCTTGTGGCAGGCTATGTGTTCTCGATCAGCCGGGGGAAGACACCGAAGCAGTAGCTGGACTGGTGATCCACGGGGGGTAATCGGCTACACACGAATGGCTCCCGGGGCAGAGTTGCCGCCCCGGGAGCCATTCGACGAACCCGCGCCCGACGTCTACAGCAGGGCCGCCACTTGTGGCGAGACGGTGATGTCATTCTCCACCGTGGTCACCCCAGGGGCATTCCAGGCCGCATGCTCGGCATCCCGCCGCTCCACGATGGAGCGCACGGCGCCACGCAACGTCACCCGGGAGCCGCTCGTCTCGACCGTGATCTGCTCCGCGTCCATCTCGGCGTGCCGCTTGATGCTCGCCCGGATGCGCTGCTTGATGTCCGCAGGCGCCGGCGCCGCGCGCAAGGCAATGAGGTTGCTCACGCCCTTCACGCCCGTCAGATACCGGACTGCGCGCTCGGCCGCTTCCTTCTGGAAGTACCGGTCCACGTCGCCCTCGAGCATCACCCAGCCGTTCGCCACCTTGACCCGGATGCGCTCGTCCGGCACCTGGATGTTCCACTTGAGCGCGTTGACCGCGGCATGAGCGAGGTCGGGGTCCGACCGCTCGAAGGCGCCCGGAAGCTTCACGGTCAGGTCGTTGACGATCGCCTTGACCCCATTCACCCGCCCGACCGCACGCTCGGCCGCATAGCGCTGGGCATAGGTGTCGACAATACCGGCCAGTGTAACCACTCCTTCCTTGACCGCGGTGGCGATGTCCTCGTCGCGAATCCGCGGGTCCCAGTTGAGCTCCGCGACGACGTCGCTACGTAGCTCGCTATCGGTTCTCATGGCATGCCCTCCCTCTCATATCAATTCGGTCCTTCCCCCGCTCGATCGCAGGGCACACTGCGGCTTGGACAAGATAGCGCCGAGGCCATGAACGGCACGTGAATGCTGCATGAGAAAACGGCAGTCACTACCGGCTCGGGTGCCCTGGCCTCAGTTGAGCCGCGCAAGGGCGTCCTCGAGCCTTTCCGGCCGCC
>CAYYXP010000061.1:0-2064 GCA_964475685.1 uncultured Gemmatimonadaceae bacterium
CCTCGGGCTCCCACGTCGTGGATTTCGCGGAGGCTCGGAAGAGGTAGAAATCGTCATGGCCGCTGCCGAGTTTGATGAAGGCCTGATAGTCGCCCTCCTCCCACCCCGGCCCCCGGCCGCGGAACCACACCTTGAGGGTCCTGTATGTGAGCAGATTCTGCGGCCCTGCGGGGAAACGCAGGTAGGCCTCCGCCCGCTCGTCGAGCCCGAGGTCACGTCCGATGAGGCGAAGCGACTTCTCGTTGATCTGGGTGCCCGCCGTCTCCCGGTCGCCGCCCTGCCGCGCCACGTTGTCCGTGATCCCCGGGGGCGACTCGTAACCGAGGTCGGTCTCGTTCTGGGTCGAAACCACCGCCGCCGTGATCGAGCCGTGCGGGAGCCCGGTGGCGCCCGTAAGACCGGCGATCGGCGTCTCGGCGCGGCGCACCCACGGCGAGCCGACGAACTGGAGCCGCGCCATCGCGAGCCGCGCGATGATGTCCGGGCCCCCGTTGTCCGGCGGCGCCGCGAGGGTCAGGCGAAGATGCTGCACCAGGCGCAGCGTCGGCGTGTTGAGGGTGGCGGCGGGTTGCCGGATCGGCACCCGGTAGAGCTTCCAGACTGCGGTATTGCCGTTGGCGTCGGTGGTGGTCACGCCGTTCCGCACGAAGAAGTCGCCGCTGGCGAGGTCCACGACGTAACGGAAGACGTTCTCGTTGGGACCCAGGGCGTCGAGGACGGCGTCGCCGTTGAGGTCCTCGGTGTCGAGCACGCCGTTGCCCCGGGTGCAGCGGCCGCTGAGATCGCCCCAGGGGAAGACCGGCACCGCGCTGGTGAGCACCCGGTCGCAGAGGGGGAGGCCGCTCACCGGCCCCCGGCCCACCTCCTCGATCTCGTCGGGGCTGTCGCCGAGGATGCCGATGTCGTCCACGGCGGCGTTGAAGATGCCGATGTCGGTGCGCTCGGTGTTGAGCGCCCCGGCCCCAACGTACTGGCGGCCGATGAAGAGGGTGTCGCTGCCGCTGGTGCTGAAGCTGTCCGGCGCCACGGCCAGCGCGTCCTCGCTCACGGTGCCGAGATCGACCACGAGGCGGAGCCCCGCGGAGTCGGCCGGCAAGCCCACCGGCTGGAAGATCCAGAACTCGAGAAACTCGTCCCGGCTCAGGTCCACCCCGGTGGAGCTGAGCGAGGTGATCATCGAGCGCCAGCGGGGACGGAAGTCCTGGCGCGGAAGCGACCAGCGGGAGCTGTTGTCGCGCTGCACTATGCCGCCGGCGGTGTCGGCGTGCAGCGTGAGGTACATGACCGTCTCCGGCGTCTCGCTCCGCCCCGCCGTGCGGATCAGGGTGTCGATGTCTTGCGGGAACAGCTCGACCGGCTCCGACGTGTTCCCGTCGGGGACGAGGTTCTGCCAGGTGAGCGCCACCGCGTCGACGGGGTCGAATCCGCCGGCGAAGCCGATGTCCTCGAGGCCGGTGGCCTGCTGCGGCCGGCTGGCAAACTCCCACAACGATTCGCGAAGCGACACCGCCACGCCCGCCTCGGACTCGAACTCCTCGAGAAAGGCCTCGCCGCTCCGGTTGGGATCGGGCTTGGTGAAGGCGAATTCGGCGTTCACGTCGAGGGTGGAAGGGGCGGTGCTGCGCCTGGTGACGAGCTTGTTGAGGAAGTTGGTGACCGCCGCGGGCTTGAAGTGCAGCTCGGTGTTGACGCCGCCGATCAGGTTGGCCGACGCCTCGAAGCCCAGGGCCGGCCGGGTGAAGGCGCTGTGCTCCCTCTGGTACATGCCGATGAAGTTGATCGCGCCGTGGTCCCCGAGCGAGTAGCGGGTCGAAAGCCCCAGGATGTTGGTGGGCGCCACGGCGAAGATACCCCGCTCCTCGAAGCGCACCGTCACCTGCGCCGACCCCTGCCCGAAGAGGGCGTCGGGGTTGAGGAAGGTGACCTGCCCGAGGTCGTACGAGATCGAGTAGTCCAGCCCGCGCGCCAGCTTCCGGCCGCCCGCGAAGATCTGCTCGCTGCCGTCACGGAGCTGCAGGGCGTTGAGGCTGAGCGTCGAGCGGTCGCCGCCGCCGGTGGCCAGGT
>CAYYXP010000062.1:0-3273 GCA_964475685.1 uncultured Gemmatimonadaceae bacterium
CCGGTGACCCGGTACACCTTCCTCTACCACTTCGCCGACAGGCCAGCGGGGGCGTGGGAGCACTCGCTCAGCTCGGAGTACGTCCTCCAGGAATCGGAATTCACCGACTCGGTCGGCAAGTACGTGACCGACATCGCCGCCCACGAATTCTTCCACGTCGTGACGCCGCTCAACATCCACAGCGAGATCATCGAGCACTTCAATTTCGCGACGCCGGTGCCGTCGCAGCATCTCTGGCTCTACGAGGGCACCACCGAATGGGCGGCGCACACGCTGCAGCTCCGCGCGGGGCTCAAGACGCCCGAGGCCTACCTGGCGACGATGATCAGGAAGATGGACATCGATCGTTCGGCCTACGATTCCACCTACAGCCTCAGGGCGCTCTCCCTCACCTCGTACAGCGACTCGGGGCAGGCGCAGTACGGCAACATCTACCAGCGCGGCGCCCTCGTCCCCGGCCTGCTCGACATCCGGCTACTCGAGCTGTCGCACGGGCGGCGCGGGCTGCAGGAGCTGATCCTCGAATTGACCAGGCGCTACGGAAAGCGGCGCGCCTTTCCCGAGTCCACCTTCGTGGATACCCTGGTGGCGCTCACCGATCCCTCCATCAGGGATTTCTTCGATCGGTACGTCCTCGAGGCGCAGCATCTGCCGATCAAGGGGTACTACGAGAAGCTGGGGATCCACCTGATCGAGGACGAAAAGGGCAAGCCGGTGCGCTTCGAGATCGATCCGAACCCGACGCCGGAGCAGTTGGTGCTGAGGGACGCGTGGCTGGGGTGGAAGCCGCGCGGGGCTACCTGACGCCGCCGCGGGCCGCTAGTGGGCCGGCGGGATGGGTCGGTCGCGGTAGGGATACCAGTAGAACTTCCGCTCCATGACGTAGTCGAGGTGGACGTGCTTGGGCTCGCGGAAGGCGTCCAGCCCCTCCTCGCCGAGCTCGCGGCCGATACCGCTCCACCGCATCCCCCCGAACGGGCCAGCGTCGTTATCGGTGAGCGGGTCGTTCACCCAGAACGTACCGGCCTTGATGTTTTCCATCGCCCTCATCGCAGTCGCCAGGCTGCCGGTGAAGATGCTGGCGCCGAGGCCGTACTTCGAGTCGTTGGCGAGTGCGATCGCCTCGTCGGCATCGCGGGCCACCGTCACCGACAGCACCGGACCGAAGATCTCCTCGGTGGTGGGGAGCGAACCGTGGGGCACACCCGTCAGCACCGCCGGCTCGAGGAAGTGGCCGGGCAGTCCGCCGGGCCGGAGGCGGCGTCCGCCGAGCGCGTGCGTCGCGCCCTGGGCCACTGCCTCCTTCGTCTGGCGCTCCACGGTGGCCAGCGCCTCCGCGGAGATGAGCGGCCCGACGTCGGTGGCGGGGTCCATGGGGTCGCCTACGACTAGCCCCTGCACGTGGTCGAGCAGCCGGTCGATGAACTCGGCGGCGATGCTTTCCTCCACGTAGATCCGCTTGGCGGAGGTGCAGACCTGGCCCGCGTTGAGGAGCCGGGCCCAGGCGGTGCCGGCGACCGCGGCGTCGAGGTCCGCGTCGCCGAAGACGATGAGCGGATCCACGCTGCCGAGCTCGAGATTGACCTTCTTGAGGTGGGCTCCGGCGGTCGCGGCGATGGTCCGCCCGACGGCCACGGACCCGGTGAAGGCGATGAGGTCCACCCCCTCGTGCTCGACCAGGCACCGACCGGTCTCGGCACCGCCGGTGATCACGTTCACGACGCCGGGCGGCAGCCCGTCGTAACACTCCGCCATGAGGAGATTGCAGAGCGGGTTCTGGTGCGGCGGCTTGCAGACGAGGGTGTTCCCCGCCATCAGCGCCGGCGCGACCTTCCACGCCATGAGAAGCAGCGGGAAATTGAAGGGTACGATCGCGGCGACGACGCCGAAGGGCTCCTTCACGGTGAAGTTGACCTGGTGCGGGAGAACCGGCGGCATCGAATTGCCCCAGCTCCGGCGGCCCACTTCGGCGTAGTAATCGAAACAGGCGGCCACCCAGTCGATGCAGTCCACCGCCTCGATGAGCGGCTTGCCGGTTTCCCGCGTCATCAGGGTCGAGAGGGCGCGCTCCCGGGCCCTGATCTTCGTGGCGATGTCGTGCAGGTGCTTCCCCTTCTCGACACCCGGCAGCTTCCACCAGGCGTACTGCGCCTTCCGGGCCGCGGCGACCGCGGCATCCACGTCGGCCGGCCCGGCGTCCGCCACCGTATCGAGGCGTTCGAGTGTGGCGGGGTTGACGATGTCGCGGGTAACGGCGCTTCGGCTCGGCGCCCAGGCGCCGTCTATCAGGAGCGGTCGTGGCATGGTCGCGAGAAGTTACCGGCCGGCGGCGCACCCGGCAACGCGGGAGGGTGGCCACTTAGATTGGGGGCCATGTGGCCACATTTCCTGCCTGCCCCCCTCGCCTGCTTCTGGTGAAATGACCTCGCACGGAGAGCCGACACTGATGACCACCCTCCGCATGCTGGTGCTCTCCGCGGCTGCAGCCGCCTGCCCTCTCGCGCTTCGCGCCCAGACGATGCCGCCCCCGGAGCACCAGCAGCTCGCCCGCGAGATCCTCGAGGAACTCATCAAGATCAACACCACCGAGGCTCACGGCTCCACGCCGGCGGCGGAGGCGCTGGCGCGGCGGTTCCGGGCCGCCGGCTTTCCCGACAGCGATGTGCAGCTCGTCGGGCCGCTGGCTGCCCGCCAGAACATCATCGTGCGATTCCGCGGCGCCGGTGATTCCGGTGCCAAGCCGATCCTCTTCATCTCCCATCTCGACGTCGTGGAGGCGAAACCGGAGGACTGGTCGGTGGACCCGTTCACCCTCACCGAGCGCGACGGATACTTCTACGGCCGCGGCACCTACGACATCAAGGACGAGGTGGCCGACCTCACCGCCAATTTCATCCGCCTCAAGCGGGAAGGGTTCGTCCCGGCGCGCGACCTGGTGCTCGCCTTCACCGACGGCGAGGAGGGCGGTGACTTCAACGGGGCGGAGTGGCTGATCGCCAACCGCCGCGACCTGGTGGACGCCGAGTACGTGATCAACACCGATGCGGCGGGAGGGCAGCTCAAGAATGGGCGGCATGTGCGGAACCCGGTGCAGACGAGCGAGAAGGTGTACGTCACCTACACGCTCGAGGTGACCAATCCGGGCGGCCACAGCTCGGAGCCGGTGCCCGACAACGCCATCTACCAGCTCGCCAGCGGGCTGGTGCGCCTTGCTCGCTTCGATTTCCCGGTCAAGCTCACCGAGACGACGCGGGCATTCTTCCGGAGCGTGTC
>CAYYXP010000063.1:0-6020 GCA_964475685.1 uncultured Gemmatimonadaceae bacterium
AGCAATGCCCCTCCTGCCACGGCCGGGGGATTGTCACGCTCCGGAACGGCGACGCATGGGCCTTGTGCGGCCCATGCGAGGGCACGGGAGGCCACTGGGCCTGCAGCATGGAGGACGTGGAGGCGCTTCGACGTCGGGTGCTCCACAAGTTTCCCGATTCGGCCGTCGCCGACACCCCCCACAACTTCGTCTCGCGGGGAATCGTCTTTGATGTCGGAGCGAACACGGTCATCGACCTGGAGCGCGGGCCCGCCGATGTGGACACCGCTTCGGGTGGTGCGGAGTGACCGGTTTGCTTTGTCCGGTCCAGGTGAAATGACACAATACGCGGCGGGAGGGTCTCGTCGAGGACCTCCCGACTTCCACTTCTCGCACCTGACCCCGAAAGAGCGCATTCAGCTCGCCGAGGAGCTCTGGGACAGCCTGGAGCCCGAACAACTTCCCGTTTCCGATGAGTTGGGTGCCGAGCTTGATCGACGCGTAGAGCGACATCGACAGGACCCTGGCCGCGGGCGTCCTGCTGAGGATCTCCTGCGAGACACCGAAAAGCGCGGCCGATGAGGCCGCGTTTTCTTGTCGAGCCCGAGGCCGGGTCCCCTGCTTCCATCGACCACAGTGTACGTCATTGACGGATGGACGCCATTGGCGTATACTGCTCCAATGGAGCTGATCGAAACAGCGATCTTTACCCGACAGGCCACCGCGGAGTGGTCGCCAGAAACATACCGCGCCTTTCAGCTCTACCTGGTGCTACACCCGGAAGCCGGGGCCGTGATTCCGGGCTCCGGCGGCTTGCGTAAGGTCCGGTGGCGGCTGCCAGGCCGGGGCAAGCGCGGCGGCGCACGGGTGATCTACTACTTGAAAGCTGCCACCGGCCGGATCTTTCTCTTGTTCTTGTACCCCAAGAACGTGCGGAGTGATCTGAGCCAAGGCGAGCTCCGGACCCTCCGGAGGCTCGTTGAGCACGAGTAATCGTTTGCCTGCGAGGTCTACCATGCGCAAGGACTTGTTCGACCAGTTGGTCGCCAGCGTCAAGCAGATGAAGGAGATCGAAGCCGGTCGCCGGAAGCCGTCCCGTGTGACCCGCAGCGAGGAACTGCTCGCGACGACGACGCCTGATGTCGCGGCACTCCGCGCGCACTTTGGCCTGAGTCAGAGCAAGTTTGCCGCATTACTCGGCATCAGTATCGACACGTTGCAGAACTGGGAACAGCGGCGCCGCCGGCCCGAGGGACCCGCTAAGGTGCTACTCCGCGTCGCAGCGGCTCATCCAGAAGCGCTGCTTTCCGTTTCGAGGCCGAGTGCCGCCCCGCGTCGGAAGCCCCACCGGACAGCAGCCTAATCGATCTCATCGACGAGCCGAGTCCCAACGCTGTGGTCTAACGACCGCGCATAAGTTAGCCCGTGCCTTAGCCGGCCTTCGGGAGCACGGCGACTTCCTTTGCGAGCCGGGTGCCCAGGCGATCACGCTCGACGTCCAGGTCGTAGGCGGTCTGGAGATTGAGCCAGAACCGCGTGTTCACCGTCTAAGTCGCGACCAGCATGCAGGGTGCGGCGAGAGTCTCGGCGCGAAATGGGCAAGCATGCACGCCCTCCTACGCACCGAGCGCCCGTTTGATCTCCTCGAGTACCTCGATATCCGCGGCATCCTGCAGCCGGCCGGTCCGCTTGCTGGCGATCAGGTCGTCGAGGCCGATGAACGGGATGATCACGCCCTCGACCTGCGCCGAGGCGCCCCGCTCGACCGCCTCCTCGTACTTGACCGTCCACGCCACCGTGAAGACATCCACCGCCGGGTCGTCGCCGATGACCGTGATCGGACGGGCAAGCAGCTCCCTGGCGGTCCACTCCCGCGCGAAGCCGTACCCCGTCTTCGCCAGGCCGTCGAGCACCCGCTCGGCGTTGTCCGGGCTCCGCTCGATCAACACGTCGAGATCGATGGTCGCCCGGACGTAGCCGTGCAGGATGCAGGCGACGCCTCCGATGACCAGGTAGCGGGCACCGGCCGCATTGAGCGCCTGGCAGACTCGCGCGGCAATCAGCTCCGGTGCAGGCCCTCGAGACGGCGCGCCCTCTTCCATGCGGCGAAGTCCTCGTACGAGTGGAACCCGATGATCTGCGCCCGCCGTCTCGTCCCGGTGCTGGGAGCCAGGCCGAGCAGGGCGGCGGCCTGGCGCAACCGCTCTTCGGGAGCGAGCCGCAGGTCCGCCAGCAGGTGCTGCCGCCGTGCGGCCGCCACCTCCGCGGCGCCGGGTGGAGCCACCGGCTGGCTTGACGGACCGCCCCGGTAGCTTCGAATGGCCTCGGCGATGATCCAGCTTCGGGGCCGGTCGAGCGCCTTGGCCTGGCTGTCGGCGGCAGCCAGAACCTCTCGAGGCAGAGTGATCGAGATGCGGGCGTAGGGCCGTTTGCGGGGCATGGTTGATAATATAGGGTATTACTGGATAATATCAATCCATTCCTACCCCGGCGCGCGATCAGCATGTCGGCCCGAGCGACCGTCACACCCCTCCAGTAGTTTCCTCCTGACCCGGGCACCTTCGCTGGCCCGGGCGCGCTGCCGGTCGGTGGAGGAGATGAAGCTGGTGAATCTGCTGTGCCGGCTGATTCAGTATGCGGAGAATCAGTAGTGGTACCGCCCCTGCAGGAAGTCCAACCGATCATCCAGCACCCGGTAGACCAGCCGGTGCTCCGCGGTGAGCCGCCGAGACCACACGTCGGGGCCCAGGTACTTGAGGGGCTCCGGCTTTCCCATGCCCTCGAAAGGATCCCGGAGGACTGCCTCGACCAGCTCGAGCAGCCGGAGCGCAAGCTTGCGGTCGTGCTCGACGAAGTACCCGAGATCTGCGCGGAAATGCGGATCGAAGGTCGCGAGCCGCCTGCTCCTACTCCTCTCGGTCAAGCCCAAACTCCCGGCGGAGTTCCTCCAACGACGAGGGCCGGATCTCGTTCGCCAAGGAGCGATGGAGCGCTTCCAGCAGGCGTTGGGCGTTCCTGGGTGAGCGGAGGAGATAGGCGGTCTCGACCAGGCTCGAGAGCTCCGACGCGGCGATCATGGCCACGTCCTCGTGCCCGCGGCGGTTGATCACCACGACCTCATGGTCCTGGGTGACACGGTCCATGAGCTGTGCAAGATTGGCTCGGGCGTCGGTGTAGCTGGTCTCGATGGGCATACCTGGGCTCGGTGATGGTTGTACAGGAAAGCTGTACATATTGCTCCTTGAGGTCAAGAGAGGGCCGCACCGCCGGCTCGAGCGCTCGCGCTTCCTCAAGATTGTTGGGAGGCATGCATGACCCAGCGCCATTTCGTCGACGTGTGGAATCCTTCCTACGCCTCCAACGCCATGGAGGCGCACCTGGCGGTGCTGCTCGATGCCGTGAGGCGGTTCGACGCCGGAGAGATCGAGGCCGGCGAGGGGATCTACGTCTGGTGGGGGAAGGTGAGGTCACCCAACCGGCAGCCGCCGCTCCTGCACCTGGCCGCGGCACTCGAGATCGGCGCCGAGCTGGAGGCCGACGCGGAGCGCGAGGGGGGGTCCACGAGCAGCGCATCGACCGAGAGACTGCTACCCGGCTCCGCAACCAGTTGGTGGGCGTCGGCTGCCAGGGGACATTTCAGGAGCTGGCGCGGGTGCGGCCACGGTGAAGGGCCAGACGGTACGCCTCGCGCGGACCGGATGACGGGCACGGGCGCAGGGCCGTCGGTGGTGGAGATGGGACTGGTGAACCTGTAGGGCGGGGCTCGCCGTCAGTGTCTGCCTCTTGCCACGCTGCGCTGCCGAGACGAGAGTAGGGAACATCGGCGGTCCATTCTTCTGGCTCGATCGCTCTGAGGAGGCGTCCATGTACGATGATCTCGATCCTGGCCCAGCCCCGATGCCGCAGGTGCGCTGGGACATTCGCAGGGAAGGCAGGGCATGGACCGGGGACGAGGCATACGGCCGGTGGGAGCTGACGCCTGAGAAGTTCGAGATGGACGGTGGCAAGCTCTTCTGGGACGAGACCCAACGCCTCACCCTGCTCGCACTGCTCCTGGAAAACGTCGGGGTCGACCAGGCGGTGCGGCTCGGCGACCCCGAGGTGTGGAAGGCGGCCGTCCGGGAATTGGGCTGATTCCCATGATCCGCAACCCCCGTGGCGCATATTTGTCTCCGATCCCCGCGCCCCTCCACCCCCACCAGGCCCGAGAATGCTGAACTACATCTGGGCAGGCCTGATCGTCTCCAGCTTCCTCTTCGCCCTCGGGTACGACATCCGCGACAGCACCGCCGACCGGTACCGGAACGGCCAGCCGCTCCCGGTGGCGCTGACGTTCCCCGAGGGCTACGACTCCGCGACCCGCCGGGTGCCGGTGGAGATCCGGATCGACCCCCGGGAATACGCGACCTTCTATGGGACGGAGGAGACGCCTGTCGAGAGCTATCCCGGCTACCTGCTCCAGGCGCGGGAAGGAAGGCAGCTCCGCTTCGGGGCCGGCGCCACGCTCCCCGAGCCGCTGGCCACGATCGGCAAGGTCTCGAAGTCGCGCGACGAGGAGTTGCAAGGGCGCCTGGTCGGCCTCAACGGAGTCGTGTTCGAGCCGGTCCGGTTCGTCAAGCTGAACGCCATCGCCGACGCGGCGCTGACGTTTGCGAAGACGGGGGCGGAAATCGCGCTGGGCCTCATCGGGGTGCTGGCCCTCTTTCTCGGCCTGCTCAAGATCGCGGAGGACTCGGGGATCGTCTTCGCCCTGGTCAAGCTGGTCCGCCCCATCCTTCGCCCGCTCTTCCCCGAAGTTCCGCCCGACCATCCCGCGCTGGGAATGATCGCGCTCAATCTCACCGCCACTCTCTTCGGGCTGGGCAACGCGGCGACCCCCTTCGGCATCAAGGCCATGGAGGAGCTGCAGAAGCTGAACAAGTCGGCGGACACCGCCACCAACTCGATGGTCATGCTGTTGGCTATCAACACCGCCGGTCTGCAGCTGGTCCCGCCGGTGCTTCTCCTGGCGCTCATGGGCACGCAGGTCAACACGCTGATCTTCCCGATCCTCACCACGACGCTGCTGGGGTTCATCGTCGCCATCGTAGCCACCAAACTGCTCGGCAGGCTCCCCGGCTACCGCGCGTCCGATCCCAACCGGAACCCGCCGCCGCCGCCCGCGGCCGCGAAAGGTTGAGGCCGCCATGGACACCGCGCGCAACGCCATCAGCCTCCTCTCCTTCTTCGTCATCCCGATCATCCTGGTGGGCTTCCCGCTCTACGGGCTGTACAAGCGGGTGCCGGTCTACGAGAGCTTCGTGGAAGGGGCCAAGGAGGGGTTCCAGGTCGCCGTCCGCATCATCCCCTACCTGGTGGCGATCCTCTTCGCCATCGCGATGTTCCGCGCCAGCGGCGCCATGGAGGCGCTGACCAAGGCACTCGATCCGCTGCTGGGACTGATCGGCTTTCCGGCCGAGCTGCTGCCGATGGCCATCATCCGCTCGCTCTCGGGCTCGGGCTCGGCGGCGCTGGTAGCGGACATGATCAACCATTACGGCGAGGATTCGCTCTTCGTGAAGATGGCCGCCGTCATGTACGGGTCCAGCGAGACGACCTTCTACGTGATCGCGGTGTACTTCGGGGCGGTGAACATCAGGAAGACGCGCCACGCGGTGCCGGCGGGGCTCCTGGCGGACGCCGCCGCCATGGTCATCGCCGTCTGGACGGTGCGGCTGCTGTTCGGGTGAGGGCTCGGCTGCAGCGCCGAGCGGCGGCCGTCACCTGCTACGGATCACCGCGGCCGGTAGCCCGCGAGCGCGTCGTTCAGCACCTTCGCTAGACGCACACCGGCGGCGATGAGGGCGCGGTCGACGACCGGCCTGCTGGCCTCGACGTACGTCCGGTCGAGCTGCCCGTTCCCCGGGATCGGCCGGTAGACCCGCTCCACCGCGGTCCGGTGGCCCTCCATCGCCCAGTCCACGACGGCGCCGCGCTCGAGCACCGCCAGATCCATCCGACCCATCTCCCGCCGCAGCGCGTCGAAGTACTCCGACTCCCCC
>CAYYXP010000064.1:0-8892 GCA_964475685.1 uncultured Gemmatimonadaceae bacterium
GATCTCGGTCTGTTCGGTGGGCGCGGCGCCTTCGTCGGGATCGTGCTGGGTGAGCGGGCTCGCCGGTGTCGCCTCGGCCCATGCCGCTTCGTCGAGGGCACCGTCCAGGCGGACGCTGCCCTCGAGCCGGGCCGCGGCCACCGAGGGCGCGGCTGATCCGGTGGACGAGTCCGGAGCCTGGGCGACCAGCCGGGCCGGCGGGCTCAGGGACACGACGAGGACGATGACCGCGGTCAGCGCGGACAGAAGGCTCAGCGGGAAGACCTCCCGGAGACGAGTCGGAAATTCGAGTGACGGATCTGGTGGCAGGAAGTCCCTACGGAATTTGCCGGCCCGCGATTCAGCCGGTGCTCCCTCGCGGGCGGGAGCGGCACACCCCTCGTTGCGCTGTTCGATTGCGGTGGTCGGGGCTCCGTCGCGGAGGTTGCCGGAGGGCCCCTGTCGCACCGGCTCGCGCCAAGCAGGGATGCTTGTGGCCGACGGCGCTAGTGCTGCCCCTCCGTCCGACCCTTCCCGAGCCGCTCGAGCAGCTCGCCCAGCCGCCGCATCTCCTCCCCGTACCGCGTCCAGTCCAGCTCCCGCTGCGCCTGCAGCGCCGCCTCGTACCGGCGCCGCGCCTCGGCGGACAGCGCCCGGAACCCGGAGTCGGCGGCCAAGGCCACCGGCGCATTGGTCGCAACCGCCGGCGCCGGTTGACGCCCCGCGCCCGCCCCCGGCGCGCCGCCGAACAGCTCGGTCAGCGCGCCATCCAGCGTCTCCCCCATCACCACCTGGTTCTCGTACGCGACCACCACCCGCTTGAGCTCCGGGATCCGCCCGCCTTCCGCCTGCAGGTAGAGTGGCTGCACGTAGAGCAGCGACTCCTCGATCGGAATCACCAGGAGATCGCCGCGGATCACCCGGGACCCCCGCTGGTCCCACAGCGAAACCTGTCGGGAGATCTCGGTGTTCTGGTTGATCCGGTTCTCGATCTGCTGGGGCCCGAACACCAGCCGCTGCCGGGAGAGCCGGTACACCCGGAGCTTCCCATATTCCGCGCCGTCGTTCCGTGCCACCATCCACGCCGCCAGGTTGTCTTTCCCCCGCGGTGTGAACGGCACCATGTAGATGAACTCGGCCTCCGACTCCTCCGGCAGTCGCATCACCAGGTGCCGCATGAACGGCACGGCCCTCTCCCCCTCGGCGACCGCCGGAATCTGCCACTGGTCTTCCCGGTGGTAAAAATCATTGGGCTCGTCCATGTGGTAGGTGGCGTAGAGGTTGGTCTGCGCCCGGTACAGGTCGTCCGGATACCGGATGTGCGCCCGGAGCCCGGCCGGCATGCTGTCCAGGGGAACGAAGATGCCGGGGAAGATCCGCGCCCAGGTCTGGATCAGGGGATCGGCCGGCGCACTCACATACGCGGTCAGCGACCCGTTGTAGGCGTCGATCACGAGCTTGACGCTGTTCCGCATGTAGGTCGTGCCGTCGCTCACCCTCTGGGCATAGGGATAGTTGTCCGAGGTGGTGTAGGCGTCCATGATCCATTGCAGCGTCCCATCGTCCGCCAGCACCATGTAGGGATCGCGATCGAACTGGAGGAACGGCAACGCCGTCCTCGCCCGGGTCACGATGTTCCGGTAATAGAGCACTCTGCTGCTGTCGGTGATGTCCTGGGAGAAGAGGATCTTGTCCGAGGCGAATCGGGTGGCGAGCACGATTCGTCGGAGGAGGTTGCCGACCCGGACGCCGCCACGGCCGCCGTACGCGGCGTAGACGTTCTCCTCCCCGGAGGGATGGTCGAACTCGCGCTGCAGGGTCCCCACGAAAGCGTAGTCGTTGGCGCGCTCACCATAGTAGATCTGCGGCCGAGTGATCTTCAGCGACACCGTCGACACCGGCGGCAGGTCCTTGACGAACAACACCGGCAGGCCCTCGGGCGTCACCTGGTTGACCGGGCTCAGGGTGAGACCCATCCCGTGGGTGAAGGTCAGGTGCTCGTTGATGAACGTCCGGGTGGGGAGCGACGCGGCGTTCAGCTCCCGCGGCGAGAGCAGAACCTGCCGGTACTTGCCGTCAATCCAGTAGCGGTCGTCGTCCACCGAGACGAAGTCGTAGTAGGTGCGGATCTCCTGGATCTGACCGAAGGTCTGGAGCAGCGGCTCCCGATCCCAGAGCCGCACATTCTCGATGGTCGGGCCGTTGGCCCGGATGTTCGCCAGCGTGAGGCCGGCCTCGCCCCGGAGCTCCCGGACGTCCACGCTGTCGAGCCCCCACGCCTGCCGGGTGGCGATGATGTGATTCTTGAGGTAGGGCGTCTCCCGGGTCAGCTCGGTCGGCGCCACCAGGAACTTCTGCATCGCCAGCGGAATGAGGCCGCGCCCGAGGAAGCCCACCGCCACATAGGCCGCGACGGCCCCGAGCGCGTACTGCGCCAGCCGGCCCCTCATCGCGCCGATGAGGACGGCCACGGCGGCGAGAGCCGCCACGACGGTCGAGAGACGCAACGCGGGCAGCCGGGCGTGGAGGTCGGTGTAGCTGGCGCCGACCAGCGGGCCGGTGGTCGAATAGAGCAGGCTCGGGATATCCACCAGCCACAACTCGAGGGCAATGAGCACGAAGAACACCGCCAGCAGGATGGCGATGTGGAGCCCCGCCGACGGCTCGATCCGGAGACCGCGCGGGCTCGGGACCAGGTCGCCGCGGACCCCGTACACCGGCAACACCAGCAGGAGGGAGAGCGTCGTCAGGGTGAGGAGAAAGCCGAGCCCGGTCGAGAGCGCGGGCAGCATGAAGACGTAGAAGCCGACGTCGCGAGAGAAGACCGGATCCGCGATTCCGAACGGGGTCGCGTGGACGGCCCGGAGCACCACCGCCCAGGCGGCCGTGGCGGCAAACCCGGCCACGAGGCCGATGCCCAGCGAGACCGGCAGGCTCAGGCGGCGCAGGACCACCGTGAGGTTGAGCCGCGGCGCCGACTCCGCCAGTTGGAGCAGGATCGGGTTGGCGACAAGGCCTCGCTGCGCGATCAGCAGATTCAGGTAGAGCACGCCGGCGGTCAACCCTGCCCCGGCCAGAAAGAGGAGCGCGCGGGTGATCAGCGTCCGGGTGAAGACGACCTGGTAGCCGATCTCCCGGAACCACCACCAGTCGGTGAGTAGCGCGCTGGAGCCGGGGAAGAAGAATATGAGCGTCACGAATGCGGCGATGCCGAGCGTCAGCGCGAGCCGGCGCCGGGGCACGGGTGGGTTGGGTGGCGTAAGTCTTGGCGGCATCATGGGCCTGAGCGGGGATGGTCCCGGTCAGCTACTCCTGTTTGCGCTTGGCGGTCGGAGGAAGGAGACCGTTGAGCCGAAGGTATACCGCCAGCTGACTGTAATGGCCCGCCCAGTCTTCGGCGGTCGCGTACATCGCCTCCGCCCGGGTAACCTCGCTGTTGCCGAAGAACGGCACCTTACCGGTCAGGTCCGAGTCGTTCACCTTGGCCAGCGTTGACTCGCAGAACTGGAACGTTTCCTTGAGCCGGGCGACGAGCTTCTCCTTCGGTGTTGCCTCGGTGACCTCCGAGCGCTTCGGCGCCGGCACCCCGCCGACATTCGAGCAGAGGTAATCGTTCCCCTCGACCAGGTGGGCGATGACCTTCCCGAAGCTCATCTGTTCCGGGGTCGGCTTGAACCCGTACTTGCCGGCGGGCATCTCCTCCGCCGCGGCGACGAGATTCTTCCCCTGGCGCTGCGCGATGGAACGGAGGGCGTCGGAGACCGGCGTCCCGGCACCCTGCGCCGCGCCGGTGGCGGTGAGGATGCAGGCGAGCGCGAAGAGCGAAAACGGTGTCTTCATGGCCATGGTCCGGTGGGAGTGGTGGTGGTGTCCGCCTCAACCTACACCCACCCCGGGCCTCCGCAAACACGGAACTCGTCTGCACTCCCTGGCCTCAGGGACCGGTAAAGCGGTACGACGTCCAGCCCGCCCCGCAGTCAAACTGACTCGCCCTACGTATTGCACGCCGCTCCTCCCCCCATCAGCACCCTGGGGCTTGACGTGTACACATTTCGTATATACAATAGTAGGGCGTGTGAATGGGATCCGGCCAAACGAGAGGCCAACCCCCCGCGCGGGGCAGCATTTCGTATCATTTCAGCACCCGAGGCGCATCGACATGAGAAAGCCGCGTATCGTCAGGTACGATCCCCGGAAGCATAAGGATCGGACCGACTGGGAGCGGGTTCGCAATCAGACCGATGAGGACATCGAGCGGGCCGTCGCGTCGGACCCGGACGCGGCGCCGATCATGGATGCGGCCTGGTGGCGGGAGGCGCGCATCGTGCTGCCGATGGCCAAGGTGCCGGTCTCGGTGAGGCTCGATCGGGACGTGCTGGAATGGTTCAAGGACCAGGGTCCCCGGTATCAGTCGCGAATCAACGCCGTCCTTCGGGCGTTCATGGCGGCGCACCGCCGAGCCGGGTAAGGGATGCCTGGAGCCAGGATTCTGATCTACGGACGGCGACACACTTGACTCGTCCACCCCCTGATATATATATGAGATATATGTTTTTCATCACGGAGCTTAGATGCCGCGGCAATCGCCTGATAAACCCATGCTGGCAAAGGTCTTCTGGAGCGGGACAAGTCAGGCTGTCCGGCTGCCCAAGGCGTTCCGCTTCTCGAGCAACGAGGTGAGCATTCGGCGGGATGGTGATGCGGTTGTGCTCGAGCCGCTCGATAAACGGCGCTGGCCTCCCGGGTATTGGGACCGCTTCGGCCCCATAGGTGACGACTTTATCGTCCCGGACCTGTGAACTATCTCCTCGACACCGACACCTGTGAGTTCGCGCTCCGCCACCATTCCGGGGTCCTGCGCCGGCTGAAGGCGTTATCGCCCGAGCAGGTCGCAGTGACCTCCATGACGGAGGCGGACCTGTGGTACGGCGCTCGGCAGAGTCGAGACCCGGCCGGCTCCAGGAAATCGGTGGCCGCATTCCTGGAGCCCTTGATTCGGCTCCCCTACGACAGCGAATCGGCAGAGCGCCATGCCGAGTTGCGCTTCTCGTTGCGCGCCCACCCTGTCGGCGAGCGGGATCTCGTGATGGCCAGCGTGGCGGTGAGGCACGGGATGGCGCTCGTCACCCACAACCGGGAGTTCGCCCGCGTGGCGGGTCTGGCGCTGGAAGACTGGACTACGCCGGGCTGATCCCCAGTGCCGCCACAAACTCCTCCATGGTGGCAAACCGATCCGGCGCCGACTTGGCCAGCGCCCGGCTGATGGCCTGATCGACCGCCGCCGGCACCGTGGAGCACAGCAGCTGGGCCGAAGGCACGGGAGCACGGATGACCATGGTGACCACCTGGTTGAGCACCCGCCCGGCATAGGGCGGCTCGCCGGTCAGCATCTCGTAGAGGACGCAGCCGAGGCCGTAGATATCCACCCGCTGGTCGAGGTCCCGCCGTCCGATGATCTGCTCCGGACTCATGTAGTAGACGGTCCCCACCATGATGCCGGTCGCGGTCAGCTTCTGATAATCCGCAGCACCGATGGCCCGGGCCAGCCCGAAGTCAGCGACCAGCGCATGCCCGCCGGCAAGGAGGAGGTTTTCGGGCTTCACATCGCGGTGCAGCACCCCGCGGCTGTGCGCGTACCCGAGGGCGCCGGCCACTTCGCGCGTAATCCGAAGCGCCTCCTCCAGAGGCAACTGCCGCTCTCGCTCCAGGCGCCCGAACAGCGACTCGCCCTCGACGTACGGCATGATGTAGTAGAGGAGTTCGCCGGCGCTTCCCGAATCGGACACCGGCAGGATGTTCGGATGGGTCAGGGAGCGTGCGATCTCGATTTCGCGGAGAAAACGCTCGGTGCCGATCGCATTGGCCACGGCCCCGTGCATGATCTTGACGGCCACCGGCTGCTGACTGCCGACGTCGCGCGCGAGGTATACAGTCGCCATCGCGCCGCGTCCGATCTCACGGTCGAGCGCGTACCGCTCGCCCAGGGCCTCCGCCAGCATCTCCGAAACAAGTGTCATGGTCACTAAACATAGGTGCGCCGGAGCATGTCAGCCGTCGGACCGTCCAGCCGGTCGGCCCAGCGAAGCCGATCGAAGAGCTGGAGCAGGTCGTCCTCCGTCAGCCGCTGGTGACGGAGGTCCTTGAGATCGTACGCGACCCGGCCTCGATGCATGACCAGAATGCGTTCGCCCAGCTCCACCGCCTGGGCCATCGAGTGGGTGACCATCAGCGTCGTAAGCGCGCCGGCGGTGATGGCGCTCTGGGTGAGCCGGATCACCTGCTCCGCGCTCCGGGGGTCGAGAGCCGCGGTGTGCTCATCCAGCAACAGCAGAGTCGGCCGGACCAGCGTGGCCATGAGCAGCGTCAGCGCCTGGCGCTGCCCGCCCGACAACAGCCCGATGGGCGTATCGAGGCGCTCCTCCAGGCCCATCCCCAGCGTGGCCACCGCCGTCCGCAGGGCCCGCCTCTGATCGCCAGCCAGGGCCCGGCGGAGCCACCGGCTTCCGCCGCGCCGGGAAGCCAGCGCCAGGTTCTCCGCCACGCTCAGGTCAGCTGCCGTCCCGGTGAACGGGTTCTGGAACACCCGGCCGATCAGCCGGGCTCGCCCCTGCTCCGTCCACCGGGTCACTTCCCGCCCATCCAGGTAGACCCTGCCGCCGGTGAGTGCCAGGCTGCCGGCGATGGCATTCAGCAGGCTGGACTTCCCCGACCCATTGGCGCCGAGGACGGCCGTGAAGGTGCCCCGCTCGAGCTCGAGGTCTACCGAGTCGAGGGCTCGCATCTCACTCGGCGTGCCCCGGTGAAAGACGTGGGAGACCGCCTCGAGCCGGAGCGCGATGTCAGGCATGGCTGCGGGCGTCTTTCGGCACCCGACTGGAGCGAACCCTGCGCGCCAATTGCGGCAGCACCAGCACCGCGAGCACGAAAAGCGCGGTCACCAGTTTGAGCGCGCTCGGGTTGAGCCCGGCCCTCACCGCGCCCGCGACGAGCAGGCGAAAGATCACCGCACCGACTACCGCTCCCGCGATCCAGCGCCCGATGGAGCGCTTGCCCAGCAGCGCCTCCCCGACCATGAGATTCGCCAGTCCCGTCACCAGCGCTCCGATGCCCATCTGGATGTTCGAGTAGCCGGAGTACTGGGCAAAGAGCGCCCCCGAGAGCGCGATGAGGCCGTTCGAGAGACCAAGGCCGACCACGATCATGCGGTCCACGTCGATGGCCACCGCCCTCGCCATCTGCGGGTTGTTCCCCGCCGCCCGCATGGCCAGCCCGAGATCGGTTCCCATGAAGAGCGCCAGCAGGAGCGCCAGTCCACCGGCCAGCAGCGCCATCAGCACCAGGCTGGCGATGCTGCCACCGCTGACGGAGGTGCCGAGCACCGTGAGGTCGGCCGGAAGCCCGAAGAGCCGCTGCCCCAGCCCTTCGGCCAGAGTCACCAGGCTTGCTGTCGAGGTGAGGGAGAGGTTGCCGCTCCCCATGACGAAGAGGTTGACCGAATAGATCGCCGTGCTCGTCAGGACGCCCGCCAGCAGGGCGCTCACCAGGAACCGGGTACGAAGGGTTCCGCTGATGACCCCGGCGAGGATGCCCGCGAGGGTGGCGATGGCCGTGGCCGGGAGGGGATGCACATCCCGCACGAGGAGCGCGGCGACGACGGCTGCCCCGACCCCGTACGATCCGTCGGCGGTGAGGTCGAGCGTGTCGTAGATGCGGTAGCTGATGAAGACGCCGAGGCCGAGCAGGGCGAGAATGAGGCCGATCGTTGCCGCCCCGATGAGGAGGTTCACGATCCGGCCTCAGGAAATCTGAGTGATGGGACCGACCCAGCCGACGCCGCGCAGGAGGGCGCTCTCTCCCACTGCGCCCTCACTCCGGTCGTCCCACAACAGGTGCAAAACGTCACGCAGTTGCTGGTTGGTGAAGATCCCCCTCATCAGGTCGCCCAATTCCACCGTCCGCTGAGGCAGGGGGTGGTAAGAGAACACCGCGGCGTGAAAGTGACCGAAGAGCCCCATGGCCCCCAGCGGGCGGAGGTGGGCCGCGAGCGGCCCCTCGGGGGCCCGTGCGACCACCCCGGCGATGATGGCCGTCGTCACCGAATGAGTGCGCTCCGGGGCGAACGACAGCCAATCGCGCACGGCAGGCACCTCGAACTGGAGCGGCGCAATGCCGGGCGACTGCCGGAGCCTTGTCCCGGAGAGCCCGGTCGTTTCCCCGGCGATGACCAGCCCCGCCACCTTGCCGCCGGCGGCCTCGAGGCACACCCCCGCCAGCTCGGAGAAGGAAATCGAGTCCACCTCGGGCTGGGTGCTGAACTGCACCAGCTTGGTGAACCCTCCCTCGCAGGTCAGGCCCGACCCAAGCACAACGCGCGGAGCGACTGACCCTTCACCGACGAGGTAATCCGCCATCCGGGCGCCGTCGCTGGGGAAGTACGCGACGCATCCCGCGACCGCGATGAGCTCTCCGAGCCGCTCGCGGCACTCCTCATGGCCCCCTCCGATCGCGCCGATCCCGAGGCCGAAGGCGCCGGCGGGCAAGCTCACGACGGAGCAGTCGTCCGGTCCCAGGGGAGATCGAGTCAGTTGATTGGGATCGCCGTGCAACCGGCAGCTCAGGGTGCCCTGCGGAGCGCAGGAGGACATCTGGTACCGGCCGCTGGTCGAGGAGCTGGCGCGGAGCTGCCAGGAGGATTGCCGGAGGTTCTTCGGCCCGCCGGACTCGTCCGCGGCGTCGAAGCGCGAATCCCACCCGGCGGTGGTGAACGCCTCGCGCAGCGCCGGCGCCATGCCGGTGAGCTTCAACTGGCCGCGGAGGACCGCCAACTCCTCCTGCCAGCGTGCCAGGACCCTGGTGCCCGCGGAACTGACGTAGGTGACATCGGAGAGATCGATGCTCAGCGACCGCACGCCG
>CAYYXP010000065.1:0-1953 GCA_964475685.1 uncultured Gemmatimonadaceae bacterium
GTTGAAGTCGGTGCTGGGCGTCCATGTCACCAGCAAGACGACGGTCGGCACCGTGCTGGAGCTGCCCCGACTGCTGCCGGAGGCGCATGGGGTGACCGTGCTGGTGGCCCTGGCCGGAGTCGCGGTCCTCCTGGCGGTGCCTCGCCTCTTTCCCCGGCTCTCCGCTCCCCTGGTCTGGGTGGCACTGAGCATCGCGGCCTCAGCGGTGCTCGGTCTCGAGGCGCGGGGCGTGGCGCAGGTGGGCGCCGTGCCGTCCGGACTCCCCGCACTCGCCTTGCCCGACCTCACGGCGGCCGCGCTGCTGTGGCCGGCGGCGCTGGGAATCGCGCTGATGTCGTTCACCGAGTCCGTCGCCGCGGCGCGGGCGTTCAGCAACCGGGAGGACCCCTCGGTCCAGGCCAATCAGGAGCTGGTCGCGCTCGGGGCCGCCAACCTCGCCTCGGCCATGGTGGGCGGGCTACCCGCCGGCGGGGGCACGTCGCAGACGGCGGTGGCCAACGCCGCCGGGGCGCGCAGCCAGATGGCGCAATGGGTCAACACCGCTGCCGTGCTGGTTGTCTTGCTCTTCCTCTCGCGCCTGATCGCCCTGCTGCCGAAGGCGGCGCTGGGCGCGCTGATCGTGGTGGCCGCCGTCTCGATGATCAAGGTGGACGACTTCCGCGCCATCGCCCGGGTCCGGCGGGACGAAGTCATGTGGTCGTTGCCAGCAGTCGGATGTGCGCCCCGATCACCGAGAGGGAAAACACCGGACGGCCGGTGCCCTCGATCACCACCAGCGCCACCAGCACGGCCCACAGGGTCACGCCGAGCGCCAGCCCCAGCGCCACGGCGTTCGACTCTCCGCGCACCAGGCCCAGGCGGCGTCCCAGTCGGTGAAGCGGCCCCCCGAGCAGCGAGAAGTCCGTGGTTCCCTCGAATTTTTCCATCGCTCATGTTGGCACGGCCGTGCCTCCTTCGCAACCCACCGGCGCGGTTGCGCGGGATCCAGTCCCCCACCAACCTCCAGTGATGTTCGAACGATGCTATTGGCAGGATACCGCGCAGGCCCCACTGCTCCCCCCCGGGCCGGATCTTCCCGACCGGACCGACGTCGCCGTGGTCGGCGGCGGCTACACCGGTGTTTCCGCCGCACGCACCCTCGCCCGGAACGGCGTGGACGTCACGGTCCTGGAGGCCGAGACGCTGGGCTGGGGCGCCAGTACCCGGAACGGCGGATTCGTGCTCCCCGGGTTCAAGCTTGCGGCCGGAGCGCTCCTCAATCGTTTCGGGCCGGAGCGCGCCCGGGCGCTGTACGACGCGTCGCGCGAGTCGATCGGGTTCGTCGAGCGGCTGATCGTGGACGAGGAAATCGCCTGCGAGTACCGGCGCTCCGGTCACGTCACGCTCGCCTCCCGGCCCTCCCACTATTGGCGCCTCGCCGAGTCGCAGGAGCTGCAGGCGCGAGTGTTCGCCCACGAGACGACGCTCGTCCCCGCCGGCCGGATAGACGAGGTGATCGGATCCACGTTCTATCACGGCGGACAGCTCGATCCCGAGGCCGGCTCGTTGCACCCGGCGAAATATTTCCACGGCCTGGCAGCGGCGGCGCGCCGGGCCGGCGCGAGGTTGCTCGAGCACTCGGCGGTGACTTCGATCGCTCGCGAGCCGAGCGGGTTCTCCCTGAGTATCGGCTCGCGGCGGCTCCGGGCCCGGGAGGTGATCGTCGCGACCAACGGCTACAGCGGCCCGGCCCATCCCGCGCTGCGCCGGCGGATCATTCCGCTCGGGAGCTACCTCATCGCCACCGCGCCGCTGAGCGACTCTCTCGCGGACGAGCTCATCCCCGAGGCCCATGTCCTGAGCGACACCAGGAATCTCCTCTACTATTTCCGGCTTTCGGCGGACCGGCGCCTCCTCTTCGGGGGCAGGGTGGCCTTCGGCCCGACCACCCCTGCCGAGGCGGCGCGCCACCTC
>CAYYXP010000066.1:0-8303 GCA_964475685.1 uncultured Gemmatimonadaceae bacterium
GGCGCAGCGGGAGCTGGACTGGACGGGGTACGGGGAGGAGATGCGGCGGCTGGGCGAGCTGCTGGAGCGGCTCGAGCCGAAACGATCGCAGGGGCAGCCCTAGGCGACGTCCACTCGGTTTGGAGCATCGGCCCGCGCGGGCTTCACTGCTGTCGTCGGGGCGGAGACGTCACACCCCTCGCCTGCGCTGCAGGCCGCCGTCGGCATCCAGCTTCACCCAGGCATCACCCGGCCTGACGCGCGGCTCACGCCCCCGCGGGCAACCTCACCGTACAGGTTGTGTCGAACCCGCCCCGGGTATTGTAGATCGTCGTCACCTCCAGCCGCTGCGGGTGGAGCACCTGGTACAGGTCCTCGGCGATCCGCGCCGTCGCGTGCTCCTGGAAGATCCCGACGCTCCGGTAGCTCGTCACGTAGTACTTGAGGCTCCTGAGCTCGATGCACCGGTCGGAAGGGAGGTACGAGATCCGGAGGGTCGCGAAGTCGGGGAGGCCGCTGTAGGGGCACACGGGGCTGAATTCCCGGGTCTCGGTCACGATGTCCTGGTCCGGGCCGGCGTAGGGGAATGTTTCCAGGACGGCGACGTCGATCGCCTCCGGGCCGGTGAAGGGGAGAGTCCTGCCTTCGGCGATCGCCATGGGTCGCTCGTCGCTCGGGGAAAGTGGAATCTAGCCGACTTCAGGAGCCGGCGTGTCGTAGCGCACCATTCCCTGCTCGAGCCACGAGTGCTTGCCCTCCAGCACCTGCTGCGCCGCCTGGTAGGTGGCGATATCGTCGTTGTCGAAGACGGCGGCGAAGCGCTCCGCGACCCGCCGGCGGGCGTGGCGGCTGAAGAGGTCGGCGAGCTCGACCGGCCCCCGGTTCGCCGGATCCTCTCCCACCATCGCCTGGGCCCGGCTGCACGCCGCGGAGATCGCCAGCACCTCCGCGCCGATCTCCACCAGGCGGCCCAGCACCGCCTGGCGCTTCTCCAGCCCGGGCCCGAAGCGGACCATGCAGTGAAAGAGCGTCCGGGCGAGCTTCCGGCTGCTGCGGTCCACGAAGCGCACGTGGGACGCCAGGGGGCCGAGCTCGCCGTAGCCGAAGCGGCCGCGGAGCCCGAGCCAGAGCCGGGGATACCAGGCGGCGTAGAAGAGTCCCGCCTTGAACAGGGCGCGGGCCTTCGCGCCCGCCGGCGTCTTCGGGTCGATCAGCGCCCCCGCCACCTTGAGGTGCGTGTCCACCGCCTCGCGGGCGATGAAGAGCCGCATGATTTCGCTCGACCCCTCGAAGATCAGGTTGATCCGGAAGTCGCGCATCATCCGCTCGACGGGGTCGGGCCGCTCGCCCCGGCTCCGGAGGCTGTCCGCGGTCTCGTAGCCCCGGCCGCCCTTGATCTGCAGGGTGTCGTCCACCATCCGCCATCCCATTTCGGTGTTCCACATCTTGGCCATCGCCGCTTCGAGGCGGATGTCCGTCCCGCCGCGATCGGCCATCAGCGACGCGAGGTCCGCCACCGCTTCCATCGCGAACAGGTCCGCCGCCATCCGGCCGATCTTCTGAGCGATCGCGTCGTGCTTCCCCACCGCCTGGCCCCACTGCACCCGCTCGGCTGCCCAGCGCCGCGAGATCTCGAGGCAGCGCTTCCCTCCGGCCACGGCCGAGGCAGGCAGGGTGAGCCGCCCGGTGTTCAGGGTGATGAGGGCGAGCTTGAGGCCCTTTCCCTCGCCCCAGAGCACGTTGTCCACCGGGACCTTCACGTCGGTGAAGCGAATGAGGCCGTTCTCGATCGCCTTGAGCCCCAGGAAGTGGAGGCGCTGCACCACCTCGACGCCCGGCCAGCTGTTCTCGACGATGAACGCCGTGATCTTCCTGGGGCCGGTGCGCGCCATGACCACCATCAGTTCGGCGATGGTGCCGTTGGTGCACCAGAGCTTCTCGCCGTTGAGGATGTAGTGCGTGCCGTCGGCGGAGAGCACCGCGGTGGTGCTCATCCCGGCGGGGTCGGAGCCGACGTTCGATTCGGTGAGGGCGAAGGCGCTCACCGCGCCCTTCGCGAGCCGGGGGAGATAGCGCTGCTTCTGCTCCGGCGTCCCGAAGAGCTTGAGCGGAGTGGGAACGCCGATGGATTGCGCGGCGGAGAGGAGTGCCGTGAGGTTCCCGTCCACGCTGGTCACCAGGCCGATGGCATGGGTGTACGCTGTCTGGCTGAGGCCAAGGCCGCCGTACTCCTTCGGAATCTTGATGCCGAAGGCCCCGATCTCGCGGAGGCCGTCGATCACCGACGGGGGGATCTTTCCTTCCCGATCGATCCGGTCGCTGTCCACCTTCTCGCGGAGGAAACGTTCGAGCCGCTCCATGAACGGCCTGGCCTCCTCGATCTCCGAGGGGTCCATGCGGGGGAAGGGATGGACCAAGCCGAAGCGGAACGTCCCGTCGAACATCTGGCGCACGAAGCTCGGCGCTGCCCAGTCCTTCTCACGGGCCGCTTCCGCAACTTCCCGGGCCTCCTTCTCGGTGGCCAGCGGGGTGTGCGGGGGCGTGGCGGGGTGGGCGAGGAGATCAGTCATGGCTCGCACCGGTGGTGAGAGGTCGGGTAGTGGAGGCGCCGAGTCCGCGCACACCGTGGACCACCAGGTCCACGACGTGGCGCTTGCGGCGCTCGAAGTCCCCGGAGTGGTCGAAGGCGACGCCGACCGCCGGGGCGACGGTGCGGGAGTGGACGAGAGGGAACCAGCAGAGCGCGATCACACTGAGCAGAAGTTGCGCGGCGTCGCCCGAGGGGGCGTCGTCGAGACCCAGCTCGGCACTGATCGCGTCGAGGGCTTCCTGGCCGGCGGAGACGTGGGCACCGAGGTCGAGGAGCCCGTTGCCGCTCAAGGCCTCGCGCTCGATGAGCCGGACGAAATTGGGGCGCGCGGCGAGGAAGTCGAAGTAGTCGGAGACCGCGCCGGCGAGGATATCGTCGCCGTTGCGGCTGCTCGAGAGGGCGCGGGCCCGGCCGGCACGGACGGCGTCGCGCACTTCGGCAAAGCTGCGTTCCAGCACCGCCTGGTACAACTCGGCCTTGGAGCCGAAGAAGTAGCCGGGAGTGGCGCGGGACACGCCTGCGGCCGCGCCGACCGCACTGAGGCTCGTGGCCTCGAAGCCCTGCTCGGCGAACAGGCGTTCGGCCGCATCGAGGATCGCGGTCCGGGAGCGGGCGGGGTTGCGTTCTCTTTCCACGCGCTGGGCCATGGGGGTTGGCTCGTGGCTCGACACTTGCTTGCTGTCCAGCAAGTCTAAGAATCTTGGCCAACCCGCGCAAGTGTCCAAGGCTGCGGGGGACCCTCACCCCGCCGCCAGCATCCGCTCCCGTTCCAGCGGCGTCTGCAGATAGGCCGCCCGCGCCTCCGCCACCATCGCTGCCGCCCCCGTCGGCGCCACCTTCCTGAACAGCGGCAGGAAGTCGGACCACTGGACCAGGATCGTCCGCGCGCGGGGGCTCGCCGTCTTCTCCTCGTGCTCACGGACCAGGCGCCGGAGGAGCTCGACGTCCTCCTCGTCGAGCGCGGTCAGCCCGACCATGTCGCGATTCACCCGGCTCTCGAACGTGCCCGCCTCATCCAGCACATACGCCACACCGTTCGACATCCCCGCGCCGAAGTTGCGGCCCGCCCGGCCGAGCACGACCACGATCCCGCTGGTCATGTACTCGCAGCAGTGATTGCCGGCGCCTTCGATGACCGCGATGGCGCCGGAGTTCCGCACCGCAAAGCGGTCCCCGGCCTGGCCGGCCGCGAAGAGCTTGCCGGCAGTGGCGCCGTAGAGAATCGTGTTGCCCATGATCAGGTGCTGGTGGGAGACGTCCGCGTACGCCGCGCGCCGGAACGGCCGGACCGTGATCTCCCCGCCGCTCAGCCCCTTGCCGACGTAGTCGTTGGCCTCGCCCTCCAGCTCGAGGTGCATCCCGCGGCAGGTGAAGGCGCCGAAACTCTGGCCGGCCGTGCCCGTGAAGCGGAGCCGCACCGAGCCCGGGGGTAGCCCCGCGTCCCCATGACCCTCCGCGATTACGCCGGCCACGCGGGCGCCGACCGCGAGGTGGTGGTTGTAGATCGGATAGCTCCCCGAGAACGGCAGGCCGCTCTCCAGGTACGGCGCGAGATCAGAGAGGATCTCGCTGTCGAGCGAGACCACGCCGGGGCGGTCGTTCCGCGCCTCGGTGCGGCGCAGCACGCCGGTGGGCCGCCGCGGCCGTCCTTCCTCGTCGGTCGGCGCCATCAGCACCGAGAGATCGAGCATCTGCGCGCGCGGCACCTCCGGCCGCTCCACCCGCTCGAGCAGGTCGTTCCGGCCGATGATCTCGTCGAGAGTGCGGGCCCCCATCCCGGCGAGAATCCGGCGCACTTCCTCCGCCAGCAGCGTGAAGTAGCTGATGACCTGCTCGGGGGTGCCCTTGAACTTCGTGCGCAGGTCTTCGCGCTGGGTCGCGATGCCGGTGGGGCAGGTGTTGCTGTGGCACTGCCGCGCCATCGCGCACCCCATCGCCACCAGGGGCGCGGTGCCGAAGCCGTAGGTCTCCGCGCCGAGGAGCGCGGCAATGATCACATCGCGCCCGGTCTTGAGGCCTCCGTCGGTGCGGACCTCGATCCGGTGGCGGAGGCCGTTGCGCACGAGGGTCGCCTGGGCTTCCGCCAGCCCCAGCTCCCAGGGGGAGCCGGCGTGCTTGATGGAGCTGAGCGGAGAGGCGCCGGTGCCTCCGTTGTGCCCGGCGATCAGCACGTAATCGGCGTACGCCTTGGCCACGCCGGCCGCCACGGTGCCCACCCCGCTCTCCGCAACCAGCTTCACGCCCACGCGGGCGCGGGGATTGACCGTCTTGAGATCGTGGATGAGCTGCGCCAGGTCCTCGATCGAGTCGATGTCGTGGTGCGGCGGGGGCGAGATGAGCTGGATCCCCGGGACCGCGTGCCGGAGCCGCGCGATGAGGTCGGTGACCTTGTGCGCGGGGAGCTGCCCCCCTTCGCCGGGCTTGGCGCCCTGGACGATCTTGATCTCCAGCTCCTCGGCGCGCGTCAGGTATTCGGTCGTCACGCCGAAGCGCGCGGAGGCCACCTGCTTGATCCGGTTGTCGGCCCGGTCGCCGTTCTCGAATCCGTGGTAGTGCCGCGGGTCCTCTCCGCCTTCGCCGGAGTTGGAGCGGGCTCCCATCCGGTTCATCGCCACCGACAGGGTAGCGTGCGCCTCGGGCGAGAGGGCGCCGAGCGACATGGCTGAGGAGATGAACCGGCGGCGGATCACCTCGGCGGGTTCGACCTCGTCGAGCGGGACGGGATCGGCTCGGCGCACCGCGAGGAGGTCGCGGGGACCGGCGGGGCGGCGCGCGCTGTTCTTGAGCAGGAAGCCGCCGTATGCGTCCGGCGCTCCCTCTTTCACCGCCTGCTGGAGCGCCACGACGACCGGCGGGGCCCAGCCGTGATCCTCGCCTTCCTTCCGGAAGCGGACCCGCCCGTAGTCGGGGAGTGACGAGGCGACCGCCGCTTCCTCCGCCGGATAGGCGGCGCGATGGCTGGCCAGGACGTCCTCCGCGATTTCCTCGAAGCCGATGCCGCCGATCGGTGACGCGGTGCCGTCGAAGCAGGTCTCGATGACCTCGTGCCCGAGGCCGAGCACCTCGAAGATCTGCGCGCCGCAGTACGACGACAGCGTCGAAATGCCCATCTTCGAGAGGATCTTGAGCAGTCCCTTCTCGGCGGCCTCGCGGTACGACGCGCGGGCCTCCTCGGGAGAGGGCCGGGGCTCGGCCTCTGCCTGCTCGCGGGCCTTCCGGCGCCCGTGCCCGTGCTCGCCGGCGGCGTCGAAGAGCGAGTCGGTCGTCGCCAGCGCCAGCCAGGGGTGGACCGCCTCCGCGCCGTAGCCGATCAGCGTCGCGAAGTGATGGATGTCGAAGGCGTCGCCAGCTTCGGCCACGATGCCGACGCGGGCCCGGAGCCCGGTGTGGACCAGGTGCTGCCGCACGGCCCCGATGGCCAACAGCATCGGAATGGGAGCGTGGCGCTGGTCGGCCGCGCGGTCGCTGATCACCAGGATATGGGCGCCTCGCCGGGCCGCACGCTCTGCCCCGCGGCGGAGCGCGGTGAGCGCCGGCCGGAGTCCTTCGACGCCCTTCGACGCGTCCCAGACCGCATCGAGAGTCACTGTGCTGAAGCCCGCCACGTTCCGGAGCGCGGCCATTTCCTCGGGGAGAAGGATGGGGTGCTCCAGCCGCAGCATCCGCGCGTAGTTCGGGCGCTCCAGCAGCGGCGAGCCCCGGCGACCGAGGTGCATGCGGAGCGACATCACCATCGTCTCCCGCAGCGAGTCGATCGGGGGATTGGTGACCTGCGCGAAGCGCTGGCGGAAGTAGGCGTAGAGGCTCTGCGGGACGGCCGAGAGGGGGGGAATCGGCGTGTCGTCGCCCATGCTCCACACCGGGTCGGCCCCGGTGCCGCCCATCGGCTCGAGAATGAGCCGAAGGTCCTCGAAGCCGTACCCGAAGGCGCGCTGCCGCCGGAGCAGCTCCTGGCCCGTCTCCACCGGTGGCACTCGCGCCGGATCCGGCACGAGGGTGGCCATGTAGCGGGCGACCCACCGGGCGTAGGGGCGCCGGCCGGCCACCTCTCGCTTGGCGTCGAGGTTCCTGATCACCTGGCCGCGCCGGGTGTCGATCACGAGCACTTCTCCGGGACCCACCTTCCCGCACTCGACCACCTCGCGCGGATCGAGGTCCACCAGTCCCACCTCCGACCCCGCGATGACGAGGCCGTCACGCCGCACCTTGTAGCGGCAGGGCCGGAGGCCGTTCCGGTCCACCGCCGCGCCCGCGATCACGCCGTCGGTAAAGGACAGCGCCGCCGGGCCGTCCCACGGTTCCAGCACGCACTGGTGATACTCGTAGAACGCCTTGATCGCGGGGTCGACATCGGGGTACTTCTCCCACGCTTGCGGAATCATCATCATCGAGGCGTGGATCGGCTCCCGCCCGGACCGCACCAGCAGCTCCATGGCGTTATCGAGGCTCGCGGAGTCGCTTCCCTCCGCCCAGATCACCTCCCGGAGCCGCTCGATCTTGTCGCCCCACACCGGGGACGACATCATCGGCTGACGCATGGTCATCCCGTTCCGGTTGCCCCAGAGGGTGTTGATCTCGCCGTTGGGGGCCACCAGGCGGAACGGCTGGGCCAGCGGCCAGCTGGGCAGCGTGTTGGTCGAGTAGCGCTGGTGGAAGACGGCGATGGCGCTCTCGTACTCCGGGTAGCGGAAGTCGGTGAAGAAGGCGGGGAGCTGGGTCCCGGTGAGGAGAGCCTTGTAGACGATGGTGCGGCAGGAGAGGGAGCAGACGTAAAAGCCGGACAGATTCCGCTCCTCCGCCCGCCGCTCCATCTCTCGTCGCGCGAGGTAGAGCGCGCGCTCCCACGCCTCCTCGTCGGCCGCCGGCACCGGGCGCCCCACGAGCACCTGGCGGATCACCGGGCAGGAGGCCAGAGCGGTGGGGCCGAGCGCCGCCGGATTGGTGGGCACGTCGCGCCATCCGAGGAAGGGGATGCCGTCCTCGGCGAGCACCTGCTCGATCATCTGCACCGATTCGCCGAGGGCCAGGGGCTCGCGCGGCAGGAAGAAGGAGCCGACGCCGAAGGGAAGCCCCGGTTGAAGGTGCAGCCCCAGCCGGTAGGCGTCGCGGTAGAAGAGGCGGTGCGGGATCTGGGTGAGCAGCCCCGCGCCGTCTCCCGAGTTGTCGGTGGAGGCCGCCCCGCGATGCGCCACCCGTGCCACCGCCTCGAGCGCCATGGTGACGACTTCGTGCGAGCGGGCGCCCGAAGCGCAGGCCACGAGGCCGACGCCGCAGGCGTCGTGCTCGCGGCCGGCATCGAGCGCCGGCGCGGCCGGTGACGCGTCATGAGGACCGGGACGATGGGAACCGGCCGGATGGATCCGCTGCCCAGTGGCGGCCATGGTACCTCCTGCGGGGTGAGACCCCGCCGGCCGGAGAGGCCGGCGCAGGGCATAAAAAAAGGCCCGCTCCACGTCGGGAGCAGGCCGGGAGTGCACGTTCGCGCTCGTTTACCCGGCTGCTCCAGCGGAGCGGACGAGATTGACAAGAATGGTAACCTTGGCCACGCGCGCGTCGTTCATGCGTGAATTATTATGCAAGGCGGTGAATCCGTCAAGGTGGCCCGGCCTCTTGACAGACCAGAGGCCGGTCGGTAGGCTCCCCAGATGCCCGGCACCCTCGCGCTCGTCCTCGTCCTTCTCAGCCTCCTGCTCCCCCTCCTTGGTGAGCCAGGACCGCGGCGTGCCGAATCGAG
>CAYYXP010000067.1:0-5225 GCA_964475685.1 uncultured Gemmatimonadaceae bacterium
ACCTCCCTCCAACTGCTCGCTCGCGGTTCATATCGCGGAACCCTCGCCTGAGGTAGGTCGCCATGACGTACACGTTCAAGCTCTCCCGCAGGATCGCACGTCTTCGAGCGCCGGTAGTCACCGCCTTCCTTCTCTCAGTCGTTGGGTGCAACAGTACCGACTCCTTCAACCCCGACAACAGCATTCCCGCCGGAGCCATCCCGACCGGAAGCCCCGCGCTCGCCGCGGTCGCGTTCGCCGGAGGGATCCCTTTCGGTACCTTCGCCCACCCGACCTCCGAGTTCGGAGCCCGCTACAACGGGGCCAAGCAGAACATCGCTCCGGAGGTCATGCTGAGGGACCTGGCGGACATCAAGGAGAAGGGCGGCAAGATCACGCTCATGATGGCCGGCAACCCCCAGTACTACCTGGATGGCGCCGGTCATTTCAGCCTGAGCATGTGGAAGGCCAGGGTTGACCGGTACAAGGGCGTGAACTTCTCGTCGTACGTCAACGACGGGACCATCATCGCTCACTACATGATCGATGAGCCGAACGACGCGGCCAACAATAACGGAGAGCCCGACCCGCCCACGGTCCTCGAGGAGATGGCCAAGCACAGCAAGCAACTGTGGCCCGGCATGCCGACGGTCGTCCGGGTAGAGCCGGCTTACCTCGGGAACAACCATCAGTACCTCGATGCCGCATGGGCGCAGTACCTGAGCCGAAGGGGCAATGTCGCCGACTACATCCGCCAGAACGTGGCCGATGCCCAGGCTCGTGGCCTGGGGCTCGTCGTGGGGCTCAACATCCTCAAGGGCGGAAACCCCAACGGCTCGCCGATGACCGCGAGCGAAGTCGAGTCCTACGGCTCGGCGCTCCTGAGCAGCACGTATCCCTGCGCCTTCATCAGCTGGCAGTACAATGCCGCGTACCTGTCGTCCAGCGGTATGGGCAGCGCGATGGATGCATTGCGCAGCAAGGCCGAGAATCGGAGCACGAGAAGCTGCGGCGGCTCGGCTCAGACTCCGGTTCCCCCGCCGACTCCGACTCCGACTCCGACTCCGACGCCTCCGCCGGCACCGAGCGGATCGCTCCCCTACGGCCTGTCTCTCCTGCCGGCCGCGGACTATTCGACGCGGTGGTCCGGGGCGCTGTACCGGGCAAACCCGGCGGATGTCGTGACACAGCTCGACCGCGCCGAAAGCTCGCAGATGAAGGTCATCGTGATGATGGTCACCGCGGCGCAGTCCAGAAATGCCGACGGCACTTTCAGCCTCACCAAGTGGAAGGCGCAGGTGGACAATTTCCGCGGCCTGCCGCTCGACCGGTACGTCTCGAGCCAGGCTCTCTACATGCACCACCTGATGGACCAGCCGAGCTGCGCCTCGTGTTGGGGCGGCACGGCGGTCCCCTGGGAGACGGTCGAGGAGATGGCGCGATACAGCAAGTCGATCTGGCCCACCCTTCCAACATCCGTGCGGGTCGCCCCATCGAAGCTGGCGGAGGCGGGTTTCCGCTGGACCTATCTCGACGCCGGGTGGGCCCAGTACAACACGCGGATGGGGGACCTCGCCACCTGGCTGGCGAAGCAGGTCGCAGAGGCGAAGTCGGAGGGGCTGGGTCTCGTCGCCGGGCTCAATGTTCTCGACGGGGCAGGAGTCGACACGCCCCCGATGACGGCGAACCAGATCGAGGAGTTCGGCACCATCCTCGCCAGGGAGCCGTCAGCATGTGCATTCGTCCCGTGGAAGTACGACGCCACGTACCTGGGCCAAGCCGGCATTGCGGCGGCGCTGGATTCGGTGGCTCAGGTTGCCAGGGGTAGAACCCGCGGGTCGTGCGTCGTGAACTGACGCGCTCCGCTGGTGTCAGTGATACGCAGAGGGTGCAGGCGCTCAGCGCCTGCACCCTCTCGCGTTCCCCACCATTCACCGCGCGCCGGCGCGGGCCCGATGCCTCAGTGCGCCACCTGGTCCAGACTCGTCACGGCCTCCAGCACCGCTGCCGGCTGTTCCTCCTGGATGAACTGGCCCGACCCCTGTACGCTGTCGGCCCTGAAATCGGGAAGCCTGGCGCTGAGCATCTCTCGCTCATCATGTGTGACTTCGGCTGGGTGAGACACCGTGCCGACCAGGAGCCGCACCGGCACCAGGCACTGGTGGAGCCGATCCGCCAGTGAATCGGATTCCTTCGACCTCGACATCTGGTGAAAGGCGTCGATCGAGCCGCGCAGGTCCGCGGTCTGCCCCGCCGTGTAGGCCCGAATCACCGCGTCGGTCACCCACGTGGTATCGCCCGAATTGCGGACGATCTCCCGCCGCACGTCGTGCCGGAGCTTCGACTCGTCCAGCGCGAACTTGACCAGGCCTCCGCCCAACTTGAACGCCTTCCGCATACCCGGCGTCGCTGGGCTCTCCGAGGGGCCGCCGTCTATCGAAATCAAGCCGCGCATCAGGTCGGGCCGGCTGATGGCCAGGCGAAACGCAATGGCCGCGCCAGTCGACTGGGCCACGAAGAGCGCCCGGGTGACGCCGAGACTGTCGAGCGCGCTGGCGACCCGGCCGGTCTGAGCGCTGAAGGAGTAGTCCGCATCCCTGGGGTGGGAGGACCACCCGTAGCCGAGCGGCTCCACCACGATGGTCTGGTATCCGAGCTCAGCCAACGGAATGATGAGCAGCCGGTAGGTGAAGGCCGCGCCGAAGATGCCGGGGAGGAGGACGAGAGGCTGGCCGGTCCCGACGGTGGTCGTCCGGAGAATCTCTCCCGGGGCGACCTCAATGTCGCGAACGACCGTGCGCTCGCGGGCCGCGGGCGGGAGCGTGACGATCAGGGACAGCAGAAGTCCCCGAAGGATCATGCCGGCACCCGACCGCTCACCAAGTCAGAATGTCGAGTTCATCCAGGCGAGCCGCGACCAGGACGAGTGAAGTGACGCTGGGCTCCAGGCGGAAGTTGGAGGCGGCAGTACGAACTTCGGACGAGACCGGCGCGCCGGTCTCGCGCCGATATCTGCGGTACGAATTGCCGAGATCATCGAAGACCCGGCGGAGCGACTGTGCCTCTCGCACCTGCTCCGGAGATCTTGTGCCGCCGGCCGACGCCAAAGCCGGGGTGACGGGGCGACGCCGCGAGGCCTTGGGGCGGGTGGATTTCGCGCGCCGATCCACGGAAAGGCCCGCGACCTGGACGCGCGCCAACACTCGATCGATGAGGGCTTGGGGAACTGCAGCGGGATCTGGTCCGCTCGGGCGGGAAGAGCGCTCGGACATCAGGGCCTGCCAGGGGGTGGCGGGAGACGCCTCCGTGCCAGAGTGGGCAGAGGGTAGTCTGAAACCTAGCCGGTTGCACCGCGATTGGCGACTCGGAGAGCGGGACGGTTCACGATTCCCCGTCCCCGGGAGGGGTCACTCTCCTCGCTGCGGACCCGGTGCCTGCGGCTGTTCGGCGTCCGGTTCCTGGGCCGGCTCGACGGCTCGCTCGAGCTTCCGCTGCCGCTTCTCCTCGCGCTTGGTCTGCCTGGTCAGTTCCTTCTGGCGCTTCTCGTATCCATAATTGCGCTTGGGCAAGGGGACGCTCCCATGGGGGCCGCGGGCACCGGCTGGGGCGGCGGATTGCCGCCGAAGTGCCCGGACATGTTCCAACCTAGTCGAATGGCCGCGGCGCTGCTCGAACGCCGGCTGCTGCGACCAGTCTCCCTTCTTGACAGCAACTGCAGGCCTGTTATCGTCGCGATGGCGCGCTCGACGCGCCTCTTGGAGGTTCCGTGAGATGTTTTCAGTCGTATCATCCGCTTCTCTCACGCGTCGCCCTCGCTGCCGCCCTCGCCGCCGCGCCGGCCCTCGGCGCGCAGGCGCAGGAGGGCCACCACCACAACGTGGGGAAACTCGGCCGCGTCGTCTTCCCGGTCTCGTGCAGCCCGGAAGCCCAGCGCCGATTCGAGCGCGCCATGGCGGTGCTGCACTCCTTCTGGTGGGAGGAGGGAGAGCGCGCCTTCGGTGAGGTCCTGGCGGCGGATTCCACCTGTGCGATGGCCCATTGGGGCCTCGCGCTCAATCGGTGGGGCAACCCGTTTGCCGGCGGCCCGAGCGGCGCCCGGCTGACCGACGGAGCCGCCGCCGCCACCTACGCCGCCGCGTTGCCGGCTCCAAGTGCAAGGGAGCGCGGGTTCATCGCGGCGGCCGCGGCGTTGTACCGCGACGCCGAATCAACACCGAGTGCGGTGCGGCTTCAGGCCTACGCCGACACGATGGCGCGAGTGTACCGCGACTTTCCGGCCGATGTCGAAGTCTCGATCTATCACGCGCTGGCGCTCGTGGCCACGGCGCCGCGAACCGACACCACCTTCGCGCAGCAGCGCCGGGCGGTGGCGATCCTCGACCCGCTGTTCGCCAGGTATCCGAGTCATCCGGGTCTGGCCCACTATGTCATCCACGCGACCGACTCGCCGCGCATGGCCCGCCTGGGACTCGGCGCGGCCCGCCGCTACGCCGGCATCGCCCCGGCCGCACCGCACGCCCAGCACATGCCGTCCCATATCTTCGTGCGGCTCGGGCTCTGGGACGAGACGGTCGCCTCCAACTGGAAGTCGTATCGGGCCGGTATGGATTACGCCAAGGCGATCGGCCTCCCCGGCGGGACACCGGAGCAGCTGCACGCGCTCGACTACGCCGTCTACTCCTATCTTCAGCGCGGGCAGGACTCGGCGGCGCGCGCGGCAGTCGAAACCGCCCAGCGCATCACGACCCCCGACTCGCGCGCGCTGGTGGCCTCGTACAACCGGACGGCGATTGCGGCTCGCGTTCCGCTCGAGAGGGGAGACTGGACGGCCGCCGCGGAGTTCCCGGTGCCGCCCGACTCCCTCTTCCCCGTCGCCGCGGCGCTCGGGCACTTCACCCGCGCCATCGGAGGGGCGCGCGGGGGCAGCCCAGCGGCGGCGAATATCGAGGTCGCGGCGCTCGACTCGATCGCGAGATCTCTGGACGCCAGGAAGGAGCCCTACTGGGCGCGCGTCGTTCGCATCAAGCGCGACGCCGCCGAGTCGTGGGTGCGGTTCGCGGAGGGCGACACGGTGAGCGCCCTACGCCTGGCCGCCGCCGCGGCAGACACCGAGGAAGTCACCGACAAGCATCCGGTTACTCCCGCCGAGCTGCTGCCCGCGAGGGAGCTGCAGGCGGACATGCTGCTCGAGGCCGGCCATTACGGCGAGGCGCGCGAGGCGTATCGCTCGACGCTGGCGCGAGAGC
>CAYYXP010000068.1:0-67733 GCA_964475685.1 uncultured Gemmatimonadaceae bacterium
GCTGCCGTGGGAGCGGGTGCAGGAGTCGTATGAGCTCGAATACGGCACCGACGCCCTGGAGTGCCACCGGGACGGCCTGGACAAGCAGGCCAGGGTACTTGTTGTCGACGACGTCCTGGCCACCGGAGGGACGGCGCGGGCGGCGGGCCAGCTGGCCCGCCGCCTGGGTGCGGAGCTTATCGGGTGGAGTTTTCTCCTGGAGATCGCCGGGCTGGGCGGCGCCGCACGACTGCACGGGGCACTGATCCACGTCGTGGCACGGCGGTGAGTTGGGCCCCTGACGGCCGGGGTTGCCCCAGGGGCACGGGGGGTGGCATTTTTGATGGCTCGGCCATCATGCGGGCACGCCCCCGTAGCTCAGCTGGATAGAGCAGCAGTTTCCTAAACTGTTGGCCGCGTGTTCGAGTCACGCCGGGGGCATTTGAGGTGGCTGGCGCCGGTCGAGACACAACTTCTTCCTGAACGAGATCTCATGGCGACGAGCGTAGCACCGACATCCCGGGAGACAGGCAGCAGTCTGCTTCCGGTCCCGTGGTATCGCGACCGCAATCGGCGGCTCCTTGCCGGCGCGATCGTCCTTGTGCTGGCGGCTCTCGTCGGCTGGTTCGTGGTGACCAGTGGCAGGCGGAAGGAAGAATTCGCCTCGCGGAGCCTGGGCCAGGCCCGGGCCATTGCCGAGGCGGGGAATTTGCCGCTCGCCTCCAGTGAGCTCCAGAAGCTGATCCAGACCTACAAGGGCACCGACGCGGCCAGCGAGGCCGTGATCACGCTCAACCAGGTGCGCCTGGTGAACGGCCAGTCCGAGCTCGCGGCGGTCGGCCTGCGCGACTTCCTGGCCACCAAGCCTCCCGCGAAGTACGTCGCCCCGGCCAACGGCCTTCTCGGGACGTCCCTGGAGATGGCGCGGAAATGGCCCGACGCGGCCGACGCCTACACGCGGGCCTACGAGGCGGCCGACGTGGAATACCTCAGGGGGCGCTATCTCCTCGACGCGGGCAGGGCCTACCTGGAGGCGGGCAAGAAGGAAGAGGCCGCGACGGCCTACCGCACCCTGATCCAGAAACACCCCAAGTCGTCCAGCATGACCGAGGCGCAGGTCCGGCTGGCCGAGCTGACGGGGGGCAAGATGTAGGGTGCCGAGCGGGATGCGGGCGGTTTCTTGGTAACAGAGGAACGGCGTATAAGATATGTTATGTTAAGCTGTCCTGGTGATAAGTGTGGAGAAGTGTGGATAGCCGCCCCCACCATTGTCCCTCACGAGCAGCCAATATATTGGAATTGAAGCGGATGGCCCTGAAGCGGTAGGCTGGTCGCCAGTGGTCTCAGGACTCCCAGACGGCCCGGAACACGAGCTTCCCCTGCCCGCCAAGCCAAACGTCGCGGGCACGGGGTCCTCGAATATCGGCGCGCACGGCTAGTTCCGGCCCTCCCCGGGTTCGAAAGCTCATGGGGAACGCGGCCTCACTCCGGACCCCAAGGGCCACCGCCGCTGCGGCAGTTCCGGTCCCGCACGCCAGCGTTTCACCTTCCACCCCGCGCTCGTAGGTCCGGATCAGCCAGGGACCACCCGGCGCCGGGGCGATGAAGTTTACGTTGGCTCCCTCCGCCCCCAGCTCCGGTGCGAAGCGCAAGGCGCGCCCCCGTCCCATGACGTCCACGGCCTCGATGTCCTCTACCCGAACCACCAGGTGCGGTACGCCGACCGTGCCGAAGTCGAGCCACCGCTCGCCGGATCCCGGCTCGAGCCCCGGGACGGCCACAGGCGTCTGGAAGTCCGGGAGGTTGATCTCCGCCCCGTCCCCGGAGCCGCCGGCCCTGGCCGGAACGATGCCCGCATCCGTCAGGAGCCGCAGCTCGCCTCCGGGAACCATCTCGAGATACACCGAGAGCCGCGCGCTGCAGAGCGCGGCGTTGCCGCACATGGCCGCCCGGGAGCCATCGGAATTCCAGTAGATCATCCGGACGGCATCCGGTCCCTCGGGCGTGAGAAGAACCAGCCCGTCGGCGCCCACCCCGGTCCGCCGGTCGCAGACCGCCGCGACCCGTTCGGGCGACAACTGTCCCGGATCCACGCAGCGCCCATCCAGCATGACGAAGTCGTTGCCGGACCCGGTCATCTTGTAGATGACCGTTCCCTTCACAGCCGCCCTCCGATCGACTTGATCCGCAGCCACCACACCATCCAGATCGCCTCGCGCACGATGCGCTTGTTCATCTTGCTCTGGCCCTCCACCCGATCGGTGAACACGATCGGGATCTCGACGAGCCGGAATCCCTGCTTCCAGGACCGGAAGCTCATCTCGATCTGGAAGGAGTAGCCGTTGGAGCGAACTCGCGAGAAGTCGATGGATTCGAGTACTCGCCTGCGAAAGCACTTGAACCCGCCGGTGGAGTCGGTCAGCGGCAACCCGGTGATGCGCCGGGCGTATTCGTTCGCACCGAGGGAGAGGAGCAGCCGGGAGATGGGCCAGTTGATGACGTTGACTCCGGCCCGATAGCGGGAACCGACCACCAGATCGGCGCGCTCGATCGCTTGGAGAAATTCGGGGAGATACTTGGGATCGTGACTGAAATCAGCGTCCATCTCGAAGATGTAGTCGTAGTCGCGCTCGAGCGCCCACCGAAATCCCGCCAGGTACGCCTTGCCCAGTCCCTCCTTCGCGGGGCGATGCAGCGCATGAACCCGTGGGTCGGCGGCGGCCATCTCATCGGCCAGCCTGCCGGTGCCATCTGGAGAGTTGTCATCGACCACGAGTACCTCCAGCCGGAGGTCCTGCTGGAGGATCTGGGGCACTATGAGAGGGAGATTGACCCGCTCGTTGTACGTCGGCACCACGACGAGCGCGCGTTCAATCACGCTGGATCCTCCCCTGCCAGAACGGAGCGGTCGAAAGCAGCACCGCGGCCAGCAGTGCCAGGAGCGTGATGGCTTTGCCGCGCTCGTACGCGGAGGAAGTGAAGCGAAAGGTGACCTCCCGGGCCCCCGGCGGCAGGGCGACGCTCAGGAAGGTGTGATCGGCGCGGAGGAGTGGTGCCGGCTTGCCGTCCACCTTGGCGTGCCAATCAGGATACCAGTTTTCCGACACCAGTAGGTAGGCGGTGCTGTCGGAGTGCCCTGTCAGGCTCACCCGCATCGCCCCCGGCGCCCAGTCGGCGAGGCTCGCGCGCACGGTCGAGGGGCCCGGCATCCGGCCTGGCTGGATCGGTGTCGGAGTGACCGCGGTGGTATCGGCGTACAATGCGACGGCATCGACGGGAAAACGCGGATCGACTATCGTGGGCGGAATCTGGTCCTCGGGGAGCTTGGCCGCCCCCGATACTACGCGGACATACGGCGGGACGCTATCACTTTCCATGAGAATCCCCGGCGCGCCTGGCGTGGTCGTGACCGGACCGAGCACCTGGTGAAAGCCCGGCACCGGCTGCGGCGAGGGGAGCAGAATGAACCGTACAGCCACGAGGTTGTGCAGGTTCGGGTTGCCGGCGTACTTCCACTGGCCCTTCCCTCCGAGTAGCTCGTCATAGAAGCGGATCTCCTGGCCGTGGTACCCGAGCATCGTCTGGATGTCGTGCGCCATCAGGTAGGACCCCTGGTAGACCCCGGCATCGAGAACCCGGAATGGCTTCGGCGTGGCACGGAGCCGCGTGGTGATCTCGTCATCGCGGTAGAGCTGGGCGGCCGGCTCGCGGAACTCGAAAAAGAGGCGGTCGATGCTCCAGAGATCGACGGCCACCGCGCCCGCCAGCGCCGCCGCCGCAAGGCCTCCCGAAAGCCGGCGAGCCGCGATCAGCCCCAGGACCGCCCCCGCCGCGAGCACGACGAGGAGAAGCCGGAGCGCCCCGCCCTGCAGCGCGCCCGCGTTGGCCGCCACTCGCGAGGCCTGCTCCGGGCTCGCCAGCGCCGCCGCCACCGGCTGGAGCACGCCGATCGCTCCCAGCAGCCCCAGCCCGCCCAGGATGCCGAGCGGAATGGCGAGCGCGCGGGTCGAGAGCGGCCCGCGGGTCAAGCGGTCCGCGCCAAAGCCCGCGAAGACCGCGCAGGGCAGCGCCACCAGGAAGAAGCCCATCCCCGGAGCGCGCACCTTCTTCATCATCGGCATGACCTCGTACCACAGGCGATAGAAGGGGGTGTGTCCTCCGAACGAGATGAGGAGAAAGAGAATCGCGATGACGCCGAGGGCGCGGATGATCCGGCGCCGTGTGGGGTCGCCGATGCCGAGTACGGCGAGCGTCACCACAATGGCGCCGAGATACTCGGTATGGGACTTGAAGAAATTGGTGCCCCAATAGTTCTCGAGCACCCCGTTGAATTGGGGGAGCACCGTCGTGAGGAGCTCCACCGGCGGCATCGAGAAGGAGGTGGCGTATTGCCACCCGGTGCTGGGCCCGCCGGCGCCGCGCGGCGAATAGGGGATGTAGGCGAGGAACGGGAGGATCTGGATGGCCGCGATGCCGAGGCCGAGGATGACGGCTCCCAGGGCGAGCCCGAGCGGCACCGGCCATCGCGTGCCTGCCGGCCGCTCCGGGTCGAAGAACCCGAGATAGACCGTCCAGATCGCGGAGGCGACGAGGGCGTAATAGGCCATCTGGTACTGTGGGCTCAGCATGGCGAGCCCCACCGTGATCGCGAACATCCCGTAGCCGCTGAGGCGCCGGTGGCGAATGGCCCGGAGGAGGGCGAGGAGCATCAGCGGAGCGAGAGCGGAGACGAAGAGCTTCCCATCGTGTCCGGGGTGGACGAGCGACGCGACGATGCCGGTCAGCTCGTACGCGAGGCCGCCGACCAGCGCTCCGGTCCAGCTCACCCGCAGGGCACGCAGGAACGCGTACATGGTCGCGCCCGCCAGGACGATGTGCGAGAAGAAGCCGAGATTCATCGCCGTGTCGGTGGGGAGGAACCAGCGGAGCCAGGCCGTGGGATAGAAGATGTCTCCGTGCATGGCGGCGATGTACGGCAGGCCTCCGAACAGATACGGGTTCCATTCCGGGATGCGTCCGGTCTGGCGGAACATTTCGGCGCCGAAGAGCCGGAACCCGTAGCCCGCCACGTACTGGTCGTCGCCCACGAGGAAGCGGCCGGCGAGCATGGGCCAGCAGAGCGAGGCGGCGGCAAGGAGGAACACCAGAACAGCCAGGAGGGCCGGGTGGCGCGGGGTGAACTCGTCGGACGAGGAGGGTTCAGGGTGCGACACGCGCTCTACCCCGGGGGTATGCGAGGAACGGGGCGGCGGCGCCCACCTCGGTGACGGTCAGCAGCAGCCGTGAGGCGAGGGCGAGCACGGTGGCGGCCCCGATGCCGATCGGCCCCTGCAGCAGGAGAATGAACAGCCCTTCCCTGACGCCCAGACCCCCCGGAACCAGCAGCGCAAGAAATCCGGCGAGGTAGGAGGCGGTGAACACCGCGATCGCGACCAGGAGCGTGAGCCCGGAATCCGGAAGGATTCCCCGCGCGAGCAGCCAGAGGGAGACACCGTACCCCACCCAGGCGAGCAGGTTGGAGGCGATCCCGAAGACGATACCGCCCGCCGCCGGGGAGGTTTGTCCGCCGGAGTCGGGCCCGGCGAGGCGGAGAAGGCGACGCAGGACGGGCGGCCACAGGAGCAGGACGACACCGGTGACCGACGCGGCGACGAGCGCGAGGAGCGCCGCCCGAGCGCCCGGTCTGGCCGCCTCCAGTGCCCCCATCCCGGTGCACGCCGCCACCGCGGCGCCGGTGCCGACGGCCAGAGCCTGAAGGACGACCGCGGAGCCGGTGGCCGCCCACGGCGCAATGCCCGCCTCCTTCGACATCAGGGCCATGCCGGCCACTGCCCACACCTTGCCGGGGAGGTACTTCCCCAGGCTCGACACCGTCCAGATGCGGGCGGCTGTCCACCCATCCAGCCGCTGGCCCCACCCCTCCAGCATCCGGCGCCAGGCGACGATCAGGATGGCGTACATGAGCCAGACGACGAGACAACTCAGGAGGATCCATCCCGGCTGGAGGCGCAAGTCGAGTGGCTGGGTGCGGAGCTGTTCCCAGTTCCGGACCAGAGACCGGCCGGCGAACCACACAATGGCGAGCGAGGCTGTCCATCCGGCGGCCCTAACCCAGAGGCTACGCACCCAGCGCCTCGTGGTACCACCCTTCGCAGACCTCGGCGACATGTTCGGGCGCCAGCCGGGCGCGCCACGATTCGCCGACCAGTCGGGTCAGCGCCTGGCGATCGGGATCGTGCAGGAGATCGAGGATCGCGTCGCTCATGGCCTCCGGTGAAGGCAACGTGAGCCGCCCGCCCCCCGCCTCGGGAACGATGTCCACGATGCCTCCCCCGTCCCAGCAGGCGACGACCGGCACGCCCGCCATCAGCGCTTCCGCTGCGGCAAGCCCGAAGCCCTCGCCCTGGGCGGGGAAGATCATGACGTCGGCGTGAGCGAGGTAGCCGGCGATGTCGGTGGGGGGGACCGCTCCCACGAACTGGACGAAGGGCGTGATACCGAGGCGGCCGACCTGTCGCTCGAGAGCGGGACGCTCGGGGCCGTCGCCGACGATGGTGAGAGGGAGATCGTGCCCGCAGCTCGCGAGAAAGGCGATCGTCTCGATGGCGAGATTGACTCGCTTCTGGGCCACCAGCCGCGCGACGACCACGGCGCCTCCGCCTCCGCTGGTCCAGGGGTAAGCGGTCGTATCCACCGGCATCGGCTGGATGTGGTCGGGTGAGACGAACCGGCCCACGCCGTTCTGAACCCATCCCGCGAGCTCGCGGGACACCGCGGTGACGACCCGGGCGCGCGCGAAGACCGGCCGGGCGAGCGTTCGCGCAATCCGGGATGTCCGGAGCAGCGCGGCATCGGTGCCGTGTACGGTGAGCACCATGGGCGCCTCCCGCGGCACCGCAAGTCCGGCGGGCACCCACCAGTGCGCGTGCACCAGATCGGCCCCGGCGTCCAACTCGCGCCGCGCCTCCTTCCGAAGGGCGCGCCAGAGTCCGGCGAGCGCTCGCCATCCGCGCGGCCCCCGCAGCGCCGACTGCATCGTTCCCCGGTACGCCACGATTTCCCCGCTGGCCGATGCGTAGCGCACTCGTCGTACGCTCACACCGTCCACCACCTCTTCCCCGCCCCGGCCCTGGTCGCTGGGCGCCAGGACGCGCACCTCGACGCCGCGGCGCACGAGGGCGTTTGCGAGAATGCCGAGGAAGGCGCCCGACAGGTCGCCCGGCCAGCGGGGGAAGTTGTGGGTCAGGAAGACGACCCGCACCGATCAGTCCCGGGAATCGAGCTTGTCCAGCCGGGAGAGAGAACGGGCGATTGCCCGCGTCTCCTCCTGCAGGCTGGCCACCATTTCCCCGAGCAGGCCGAAGGCGAACAGCACGGTGCCGGAGATCACCATCGTCTCGACGAGGTTCAGCAGCGGCCGGAAGCCGAAATCGAAGGCGAACCGGAGCACCAGTGCGAGCACGCCCGCGAGAAGGCCGATCAGGAAGAGCACGGCGCCGGCGATGCCGAAGAAGAGCATCGGCTTCCGGCCGAACTTGAGCTGGAACCAGACGCTGAAGAGATCGAAAATGCCGACGGGAATCCGCCGCCAGTTGAACTTCGAGACACCGGCCCGCCGGGGGTACAACGGCACCGGCAGCGAAGTGAGGCGATAGCCGTCGGCGGCCGCGATGACCACCATGAACCGGTGCCAGTCGGGCCGGAGCGGGACGCCCAGCATGACCTCGCGCCGGTAGGCTTTCACCGAGTTGAGATCGGTGACCGAGACCCCGAAGAGCCAACGGCAGAGGCGGTTGTATACCGTCGAAACGAACGCCTTCTCGTACTTCCCCTGCTTGGTGCCGGTGACGATGTCCGCCCGATTCTCCAGGATCGGCGCCACCAGCGCGGGAATGTCGGCCGGGAGATACTGCAGGTCGGCGGGATAGAACACGAAGATGTCGCCCCGGGCGACGTCGCCCGCGGAGCGGAGGGCGTCGGCGATGCCCCGCTGCCTCCGGTGACTCACCACCCGGAGAAAGGGGTGGGCCCGGGCGAGATCGCGCAGGACGTCGGCGCTCTCGTCCCGGGAGCCGTCGTTCACGATCACGACTTCGAAGGTGAAGGGCGCGGGGCCCAGCGCCTCGGCGCAGAGCCGCACGAACTCGGGGAGGTTGACGGCCTCGTCCTTCGCCGGAACGAGGACGCTGACGTCCCGCGTCTCGGCGGCAGCGAGGCTCATACGCGCTTCCGCATGCGGGCCGGAAGAATGCCCAGCTGGTCGCGGTACTTGGCGACCGTCCGCCGGGCGATCTGGATTCCCTGTTCCTGGAAGAGGTGCACGATCTGCTGGTCGGTGAGCGGCTTGGCGCTGTCCTCGTCGGCCACCATCTTCTGCAGCTTGGCGCGGATCGAGCGCGCGCTGGCGTCCTCGCCGGAGGTGGTGGCGAGGGCGCTGGAGAAGAAGAACTTGAGCGGCAGCACGCCGCGCGGGGTCTGGACGTACTTCTCGTTGGTCACCCGGCTGACGGTGGACTCGTGCATGTTGATGACCTCGGCGACCTCCCGGAGGGTCAGCGGCCTGAGGTGCTCGATCCCCTTCTCGAAGTAATCACGCTGCCGGTCGACGATGAAGTTCATCACCTTGAGCATCGTCTGGCGGCGCTGCTCGATGGCCTGAATCATCCAGTTGGCGCTGTTCATCTTCGACGCGATGAACTCGCGGTTCTCCGGCGTCATCTTCTTCTTGTCCCGCGCGATCTCCTGGTAGGAGCGGCTGAGCCGCAGCCGGGGCATTCCGGTGTCGTTGAGAAAGACCTGGTAGCGCTCGCCGATCTTCTCGACGATGAGATCGGGGAGGATGTAGCCGTCGCTCTGGGTCGAGTACTTGAGCCCCGGCTTGGGGTCGAGCCGGGCCAGCTCGTCGGCCGCCGCCTGGACCGCGACCGGCTCGACACCGAACCGCTTGGCCAGGTCGTTCCACCGGTGCGCGATCAGATCGGGGAACGCCTCGCTCACGAGACGGTAGGTCAGCGAGGTGGTATCGGCCTGCTCGCCGAGCTGGATGAGCAGGCACTCACGCAGGTCCCGGGCCCCGACGCCCGCCGGGTCGAGTCGCTGCAGCACGCGCAGTATGTCCTCGGCCTCGGGCATGGTGAAGAAGGACGGAGAGGACAAAGAGGACGGAAGGTCTCCGCCGTCTCCGTCCTCTCCATCCTCTCCGTCCTCTCCGCCCGGTTCATTCTCCAGGCGCCCGGCCACCAGCTGATTGACGGAGCCGAGGATCTCCTCCAGCGAGGCAGCGAGATAGCCCTCCTCGTTGACGTTGCCGAGAAACTCCTCGGCGAGCAGGAGCTGCCGGGGCGTCAGGGTGAGCATGTGCAACTGCTCGCGGAGGTGATCGATGAGGTCCTTGGTCTCGACCGTGACCGGCTCGATGTACTCCAGCTGCTCGTACTGCTCCCGGGTGCCGCCGACCTCGAAGCCGTTGAGAAGGATCTCCTCCCAGTCCATCTCCTCTTCCTTTTCCTTCTTCTCCTTCTCCTGCTCGGCGTCCTTCTGTTCCGGCGTCTCCTCCTCCGGCTCGAGCAGCTCCAGGAAGGGGTTGGCGAGGAGCTCCTGCTTGAGATGTTGCTGAAGGTCCATCATGGGCATGTACAGCATGTCCATCGCCTGGTAGAGCCTCGGGTTGACCCGGAGCTCCTGCCGGAGACTGATGTGCTGCGACAGCCCGGTTCTCATGCGACGGCCTCCAGGCGCGCCCGCAGACGCGCGGTAAGGGTGGGGCCCAGGTAGAGCTGCGCGACCCGGTCGTCGTAAACGAGGTCCTGCACGGTACCCGAGGCCTGCACTCTGCCCTCGAACATGATGTAGGCTCGATCGACGATGTCGAGCGTCTGCTCGACGTTGTGGTCCGTGATGAGCACGCCGATCCCCCGATGCCTCAGTCCGGCGACGATGGTCTGGATGTCATGCACGGCGATCGGATCGACGCCGGCGAACGGCTCGTCGAGGAGCATGAACTTCGGCTCGCTCACGAGGGCCCGGGTTATCTCCAGCCGCCGGCGCTCCCCGCCGCTCAGCGAATACGCCTTGTTGCGGCGGAGGTGCTTGATGGAGAGCTCGTCCAGCATGCCCTCCAGTCGGCGGAGGCGCTCCTCGCGCCCGAGGGGCCTCGTCTCCAGGATTGCCAGAATATTTTCCTCCACGGTCATCTTCCGGAAGATCGAGGGCTCCTGGGCCAAGTAGCCGATCCCCGCGCGCGCCCGCTGGTACATCGGCGCCCGGGTGAGATCGAGGCCGTCGAGGCGGACCCGCCCTTCATCGGGTCCGATGAGTCCTGTTATAAGGTAGAAGGTCGTGGTCTTTCCCGCGCCGTTGGGGCCCAGAAGCCCCACGATCTCTCCCTGGTGGACCCGCACACTCACCTGGTCCACGACCCTGCGCCCCTTGAAGCTCTTGGCCAGGTTCTCCCCTTCCAGGACGCTGGCGTTGGCTCGATGAGGCATGAGGGCCTTCGCCCTCTGCACGGCCCGTCCTGCGGCGGCCAGCAGCTCCTGGTAGACCGCCTCGCGATCTTGGGGACCGTCGCCCCACCAACGGACGCGCGGCGTCACCGGGTCCCATCCGCTGCCCGCCGGATCCAGGATCCAGCCTTCCGTCGCGAGACGGGGGAGCACCGACCTGGAAAGATGCCCCCGCACCTCGTCGCCGGAAACTTCCTGGTCGCCCTGGCCTCCGATCTCGCGGTAGCAGGCCAGATGCGCCTCGCGGTAGCTCATGACCAGGTCGGCAAAAGCCACCTTGGCCTCCGACCCGGCCCCACGGGTGATGGCCGCGAGTGCGATGGGCACCGAGGGGTCGCGGTCGCCGAGGGAGGCGATCCAGTTGGGGGTGCTCACCGCTGCTGTCCGGTGCGCGGCCGGGTGCTGTCCGGCGTGGCCGCGGCCGAGTCCAATGCCATCTCGAGCTGGACCCCATCCACCCTGCCCCGGACGTCCACCCGCTCCACGCCCCCGTCGGCGGGCGGGCGCATGGTCACGACGATGACGTCGCCCCGTGAATAGTTGATCGAGGGTCGCTGCGGCGACACCAGGTTGGGGTCCACGTGATACGACTGGGCCAGAGCCCGCGCCTCGATCCGGCTCAGCACGGCCCGGGGCTTCCCGGACGAGTCGGCGGAGGCGAATTGCGCGATGATGGTGTCGCCGCGCATCCAGTCGCGGTCCTTGCTGAGGGTGTCCACGGCCCCACCCAGCCAGGCCGTGCCGAAGCCGCGCACCTCGCGGAGCTGCTGCCCGGGGCTGTCGATGGCCAGCGACTCGGCCCGCATGGCATAGGCCGACGAGCTGGCGAGGGAGTGGGCGGGATCGCCCCAGGCGAAGGTGCGCTCCAGCTTTCTGGCCCTGAGATGAAGGGCGATCGTATCGGCGACGAGATCGAGATCCCGGCTGATCGCGTGCGCCGAACCCCTGGCGAGCAGGTTGTCGATCTCGCGGTTGACCAGCTTGAGGTCGATCCGCTTCCCGGTGACCCGGAAGCTGTCGGGTCCGAGGCCACGCAACACCGGTTCTCCCCCGGTGAGGACGGCCTCGCTGCCGAGCCCGGTATCGAGGCGCATCGAGTCGGAGCGGGCCGCGAAATCGCTGCGGTCGATCGTGACCTTCCCACCCGCCCAGATCCGGTCATCCCCCTTGAAGCGCACCCGGTCGCCGACGATGACGTACGGTTCGCCCTTCCTGGCGGTGGAATCGGAGGGCACGTAATTGATCTTCGGGCGGCCGACAGCGAACATCTCGAGAGTGTCGCGCACACCCTTGACCACGCGGAGATAGTCAAGGGACGGGCCGGTGAGCGAGGAGCCGGTCGCGAGGTTGCGGGTGGCGACCCGGCCCCGGGCCTCCCACCTCTCGCCGTTCTTGTAGTAGGTGCCGTTGTCGGCATCCATGGAGATCGTCGAATCGCGGTACTTGACGTTGCCGATGAACTGGACGACGGTGCCGCCATACGCCGCCACGCTGTCGCTCTGCATCGAGATCCGGGTGCCCCGGCAGCGCAATCGCACATTGCCGCCCGCAAAGTAGTTCGTGCCGGCGGGCGTCTCATTGACCGCCCCCTGCCGGTCCACGTTGTCTATCTGAAAGACGCAGCGGCCCGCTTGCCCCGCCGGTGCCGGGGGCTTGACCTGCGCCTCGGAGACCGCCGGCCAGGGAGCCGCGAGTGCCGCCATCAGCGCAAGCAGGACACGGCGAATCATCGCGGAGGCTTCGCCCCGGGCGCCGGGGCCTCGGAATCCGCGGCCTGTCCCGGGAGCAACATTCCGTCCCCGGCCACGCCGCGCGGCTTGTCGGTCACGACGTTCTTGAAATCGGGGTCCGACTTGAAGCTGTTGCCCTCCAGGTGTTCTTCCGCACGATCGAATGTGAACGGGACGTCGGTCGAAATGGTGTTGGCGGCATTGTCGTACTTGAGCGCCTGGGTGCGCAGCGTCCGGCCGTCCGGATTCACGACCACGACGTCGTCGTTTGCTTCCATCGAGCCGTCCTGCCAGCGGTAGGTGCCCCGCCTGGAGGTGAGCGTAGACCCTTCGACGCCCCTCAGATCGTAGAAGACCACCTTCAGGTGGAGCAGATTGGTGAGCTGGGTGCTTTCGTAGAAGAACGCCGTGTCGGCTTCGACCCGGCTTCGCCGCACGCCGCCGAAGGTCACGTAGTGGGAGAACCCTTCCAGCACCTGGTCGGCATTGTCCGCTGCCTGCACGATGGCCGTCGGCTTGACACCGGTCTCCTCGCAGGCGAGGAGACCGCCCGCCACCAGGACGCCCCAGAGCCTGAGGCGGCTCACACTGCTCCCGCGCGCATCAGATCGTGCAGGTGCACCACTCCGGCGAGGAGGCCCTCCGGACTCACCACCGGGAGCGCGATGACACCGAAGCGTTCCATGGTGCCGGCCGCCGCCGCCGCGAGATCATCCGCCATCGCGGTGTGCGGTGTTCGGGTCATGATCTCCGACACGGACCTCGCGAGGAAGTCCGGCTCGCGCTCGGCCAGGCGCGTGAGGTCGCCGGGCGTGAGCACGCCCTGGAGGCGGCCGTCCACGGCCACCATGGCCAAGCCCCGCTCGTGGGCCAGCGTGACCACCGCGTCGCGCATCGTCGCGTCCGGAGCCAGCAGTCGTCCGGGCGGTATCATCACGTCCCGCACCTTGAGAAGGAGTTTGCGGCCCAGGCTGCCGCCGGGGTGCCGCTCGGCGAACGATTCCCGACCGAATCCCTTCTCTTCCAGCAAGGCTATCGCAAGGGCATCGCCCAGCGCGAGGGCGACAGTGGTACTCGTCGTCGGAGCCAGATCATGGGGGCAGGCCTCCTCCGAAACCGAGCCGTCGAGCACGGCCGTCGCTACCCGCGCGAGCATGGAGCCCGCCGCCCCCGTGATGGCAATGATCGGGACCCGGTGACGCTGGAGCACCCCGGCGAGGCCGAACAGCTCTTCCGACTCCCCGCTCTTGCTGAGGAGAATCGCGGCGTCCGCCGTGCCGACGATGCCGAGATCGCCATGCAGCGAGTCCACCGGGTGGAGATACGAGGCCGGAGTGCCGGTCGAGGTCAGCGTCGCCGCAATCTTCCGCGCAATGAGTCCCGACTTCCCGACGCCGGACACGATCACCCTGCCCTTCACGCCTGCCAGGATTCGCACCGCCTGCGCGAATGGCTCGCCGAGCCGTTCGGCGGCCATGGCCACCGCTCCGGACTCGAGCCTCAATACGCGCCGCCCGCGCTCGACCAGGCCGTTGGCCGGATCAGGTGACACGGGCGACCGGTTCGGTGAAGTACCGCTCGAGAATGCCCGGCCACTCGCCCCTCGCCTTGAGGAGCGTCTCGACCACCTCGCGCACCGCTCCCTGCCCGCCGGCGGCCCGGGTCACGAACGTAGCCGCGGCCTTCACCTCGGCGACCGCGTTGGCCACGGCGATCGGCAGGCCGACCCGCCGCATCACCGTCAGGTCGGCGAGGTCGTCGCCCACGAAGGCCGCCTCCTCCCAGGCGATTCCGCGCGCCTCCAGCACCCCCGCGAAGGCCTCGAGCTTCCGGGGGCCCGGCACCTGCAGCAGCTCATCCACCCTGAGCTCGCGGGCGCGCACGGTAGTGGCCGCGGAGGAGCGCCCGCTCAGCCAGACGACCGGTATCTCCGCAATGCGGAGGAGCATCAGACCCAACCCATCCTGGATGTCGAAGCGCTTGAACTCGACGGTCTCGCCGGCCACCGGCCCCAGATAGACACCGTTGTCGGTGAGGACTCCGTCCACGTCGAGACCGAGGAGCCGCACCCGCCGGGCGAGGGTGGCCTCAAGCATCGGGTGCCGTGCCGGGAGCCAGTGCGCGCTCCCGGGCCCGGGCCCAGAGGTCGAGGGTGCGCTCCATCAGCTCGTCGAGCCGGTCGAGGGGCCATTGAGTGGCGGCATCGCTGGAGGCGCGCTCGGGGGACGGATGGGTCTCCAGGAAGAACCCGTCGGCTCCGGCGACGGCCGCGGCCGCAAGAAGATGCGGGATGAACTCGCGCCGGCCCGCGCTCGACCCCCCGGCGCCCTGCCCCGGTTGCTGCACCGAGTGGCTTGCGTCGAACACCACGGCGGCCCCCGTGGCGGCCCGCAGCCGGGAGAAGTTCCGCATGTCCACCACGAGATCGCCGTACCCGAAGAAGGTCCCCCGTTCGGTGACCGCCAGGTCGCGGCTTCCCCCGCTGCGGACCTTCTCCAGCGCTCCGCCCATCGCTTCCGCCTGCACCCACTGCCCCTTCTTCACGTTGACCGGCTTGCCGGTCTTCCCCGCGGCCACCAGCAGATCCGTCTGACGGCAGAGAAAGGCGGGAATCTGAAGCGCGTCGACCACCATGGCGGCGGCCGCGGCCTGGGAAGGCTCGTGGATGTCGGTGATCACCGGCAGGCCGCTGGTGGCGCGGACGCGCTCGAGCACCCGCAGCCCTTCGTCCATCCCCGGGCCCCGGGCGGCGTCGAGGCGCGCCCGGTTGGCCTTGTCGAAACTGGACTTGAAACAGACGGGGATTCCGCGGTCCAGCCCGAGCCTGGCGAGCGTCTCGGCGACCCGGAGGGCCGCATCGCCAGGCTCGATGACGCAGGGCCCCGCGATCAGGAATGGTGCGGTGCCGAACGTCCAGGTCATCAGCGGGCCGAGCGGGCCATGGGCTTGGCGCCCGGTGGTGCCGAGGCGGCTTCGCGCCGCATGAGCGCCGCTCCGACCAGCCCGGCGAAGAGCGGGTGCGGCCGGGTGGGCCGCGACTTGAGCTCCGGGTGGAACTGGCAGCCGATGAACCAGCTGTGGTCGGGCAGCTCGATCGTCTCGACCAGGCCGCCATCCGGCGACTGCCCCGAAAGCCGGAGCCCATACTCGGCGAGCACGTCACGATAGGCGTTGCTCACTTCCCACCGGTGACGGTGCCGCTCGCTGATTTCGGTGGCGCCATAGGCCTGCGCCACACGGGAGCCGGGGCGGAGCCTCGCGGTGTACGCACCGAGGCGCATGGTGCCGCCCAGGTCGCTCACGTCGCGCTGGGATTGCATCAGCGCGATGATCGGGGTCTCGCATTCGGGGGCGAACTCGGTGCTGTTCGGGTCGGGGAGATCGCACACGTTGCGGGCGAACTCGATGATGGCGATCTGGAGGCCCAGGCAGATCCCGAGGAAGGGGAGGTCATGTTCCCGGGCCCAGCGAACGGCGTTGAGCATTCCCTCGACACCCCGCTCCCCGAATCCGCCGGGGATCAGCAACCCGTCGAAGCCCTCAAACAGCTTCCCGGCCGCGCCGGCGTCGGTGAACCGGTCGCTCGGAATCCATTCCACCTCGACGCGGGCGTCGTGCGGTATCCCGCCATGAATCAGCGCTTCGCCCACCGACTTGTAGGCGTCGTGCAAGGCGGTGTACTTGCCGACGACGGCAATGCGGACCCGGTGCGCCGGATGGAGGATGCGCTCCGTCATCGCCTTCCAGCCGCGGAGGTCGGGCTCCTTGGTCTCGAGCCGGAGGCGCTGGCAGACCTCGCGGTCGAGTCCCTGCTCGAAGAACCGGAGGGGAATCTCGTAGATCGACTTGACGTCCGGGCTCTCCACCACACAGCCGAAGTCCACGTTGCAGAAGAGAGCGATCTTCCGCTTGATATCGGCGGAGATCGGCTGTTCGCTGCGGCAGATGAGGATGTCGGGCTGAATGCCCAGCTGCATCAGGTCACGCACCGAGTGCTGCGTGGGCTTGGTCTTGAGCTCGCCGGCCGCGGCGATGTAGGGCACCAGCGTGAGGTGGATGAACAGCGCGTTGTCGCGGCCGACTTCCTGGCGGAACTGGCGGATGGCCTCGAGGAACGGGAGCGATTCGATGTCGCCGACGGTGCCGCCGATTTCGGTGATCACCACGTCGTGCCCCGGCGCGGTGCGCCGGATGGCGTTCTTGATCTCGTCGGTGATGTGGGGGATGACCTGCACGGTTGAGCCGAGGTATTCGCCGCGGCGCTCCTTGTTGATCACCGACTGGTAGATGCGCCCCGTGGTGATGTTGTTCTGCTGCGAGAGCGAGCGGTCGATGAACCTCTCATAGTGGCCGAGGTCGAGGTCGGTCTCGGCGCCATCGTCGGTGACGAAGACTTCACCGTGCTGGAACGGCGACATCGTGCCGGGATCGACATTGATGTAGGGATCGAACTTCTGCATCGTCACACTGAGACCGCGTTCGACGAGCAGGCGACCGAGTGACGCTGAAGCGATGCCCTTGCCCAGAGAGGAGACCACCCCGCCGGTCACGAAGATGTACTTGGTCGCGTTCGGGCCCGTCGTCATAGGCTTGCTCCCTGGTGTGCGGGCCACTGGGCTTCCGCCCGCCGAAGGTCGTCCATCGTGTCCACGGCGGACGTGACGGGGCCGTCAAGAAGGGCGACCCCGATGCATAATCCGCAGTGCAGGGCGCGGAGCTGCTCGAGCCGTTCCGCCAGTTCCGCCCGGCTCGGCGGCTCCGAAACCCAGCGGCGCAAGGCCGGCCTCGTATACGCGTACAGGCCCACATGCTGCCAGTAGAGCCCCTCGGCCGGATCGCCGGGTTCCCGCCTGTAGGGGATGGCGGCACGCGAGAAGTAGAGCGCCCTGCCCCGCTCGTCGGTGACGACCTTGACCCGGGCGGGATCGCCCGCGAGCGTGGGGTCGAGCGGGGCCGCCGCGGTGCCCACGTCATCGCCCCGGGCGATCCGATCGAGGGCACCGGCCAGCGCCTCGCGGGAAACGAACGGCTCATCGCTCTGCACGTTCGCGACGACATCGAACCCGGCGAACTCGGCCCGCGCCGCCGCTTCGGCCACGCGGTCCGTGCCCGACACGTGGCCGTCATTGGTGAGCACGGCCCGAACCCCCGCCCGCTGGACCACCTCGACGATCATGGGGGAGTCGGTGGCCACGATGAGCTCGTCAACCAGGCCGTGCTCCAGTACGCGCTGGATCACCCGGGTGATGAGCGGCTCGCCGGCCAGAAGCTGAAGCGGTTTGTTGGGGAGTCGGGTCGAGCCTAGACGAGCCGGAATCACACCCAGGACGCGCATCACGGAAGCTAACGAGACCGGATAGCGGAGTCAAAAGTTGTGCCGTGGACGGCTATCGGCTACTGGCTATCGGCTAGTGGCTTGAGGAGAAATGCGTTAGGCGTGGAAGGCCGATACCGTCACAAGACGGAGGAGAGAAAGTTTGCGAGAATCCGCCTTCCGTGATTGGTGCCCACGGATTCCGGGTGGAACTGCACCCCGTGGATAGGAAACCTGCGGTGCCGGAGGCCCATGATCTCACTGCCCGCCGGCCTGTCGTCCGACCATGCGGTGATCTCGAACTCTTCGGGAAGGCCGGCGCGCGCCACGATGAGAGAGTGGTAGCGCATGGCCTCGAACGGCGACGGAATGTCCCTGAAAAGGGGGCCGCCGGTATGTGCCACCATGGTGGACTTGCCGTGCATGAGGCGATCGGCCCGGATCACCTCGCCGCCGAAGGCCTCGCCGATCGCCTGGTGGCCAAGGCACACTCCCAATACCGGCACCGAGCCGGCGGCGGCGCGAACCAGTGGCACGGACACGCCCGCTTCGGCCGGAGTACATGGGCCGGGGGAAATGATGATGGCGGATGGCCGGAGGGCGAGAAGCTCGTCCACGCCGGCGGCGTCGTTCCGGTAGACGACCGGATCGGCGCCGAGTTCGCCGGCGTATTGGACGAGATTGTAGGTAAAGCTGTCGTAGTTATCGAGGACGAGAAGCATCTTCCTTCAAGCTAGCCGCGCTCACGGAGTCCGCCAATCCAACTGCCGCCTGCTTGAGCGACTCGATCCTCATCCGCCCCACGACACGAAGCGACTCGGCGAGCCGGTTGTTCCGCCCGTTCAGCGAGTCGGTCTTGCGCTGCTCGGCCGCCCCGATGGAATCACCGAGTGCCTCCATCGCGCCGGCCAGGGAATCCGAGGTCTCGGCCGAATCGGACAGGAAATTGCCCGTTTGCAGATCGGCCACCAGGTTCTTCGACAGCCACAGTGCGAGAGTCACCCCGCCCGGCTTGAGGATTGCCTGACCGAACTCCACCAGCGCCGAGTCGGACTCGTCACCCTTGAGGCAGCGGAAGGTGCCGTTCGTCCCGGGCTCCGTCCGGATATTCACCCCCTTGGCATCGTCACGGGATGCGTCGAAATTGGCTGCCAGCCTGCAATCGCTGAGTCCCAGCGCCACCAGCGAGTCCTCGAGCTTGACCTCGACGCGGACCGAGGAGACCTGCCTGGGAGTGGTCCGTTCGATGATGACCCGGTCCAGCATGCCCAGTTTGTGCCCGCCGATCTCGAAGGGGATGAATGCCAACGGAAGCGATATAGGCCCGCTGCCGTGAACGACGTCCTTCACCTTGACCACGCCCTTGCGGGCGAGCGTTACCCCGATCATCCCGACCGCGAAGATGACCAGCGCCCCGAGCAGGATCCTGATCCAGTAGTTTCGCATGCTTACGCTCCGAGTGTGCTGGCCAGGGACGGTGACACCGGTCTGCAATATGTTCCAAGTAGAGACGTTCCGGTACTGGTGAAAGTTTCGCCGGTCCCAGCCCCATCAATAAGCAGGGTCTGCCGGGAGGTCGTGCCGTGATCGAGGTTGATGGCCTGGAGAAGGTGTACGGGGACTTCACGGCGGTACAGGGGCTGTCCTTCCGGGTGGGAGGGGGGGAGGTGTTGGGTCTGGTGGGGCCGAACGGCGCCGGGAAGACCACCACCCTCCGGAGCCTGGCCGGCATTGTCCGCCCTACCCGTGGCCGGATCACGGTCGCTGGATTCGACCTCGCTACCCATCCGATCGACGCCAAGTCCCGGCTGGCCTTTGTCCCCGACGAGCCGCACCTGTTCGAGTACCTCACCGTCGAGGAACATCTCCGCTTCGTTGGCCGGCTCTACCAGGTCGCAGACGCCGAGGAGCGGATTCCCGGCCTCCTCGAGGAAATGGAGCTGGCCGGCAAGCGCGCGGCCCTTCCGGGGGAGCTGTCGCGAGGGATGAAGCAGAAGCTGCTGATCGCCTGCGGGCTCCTGCACCGTCCGCAGGTGCTGCTCCTCGACGAGCCGCTGACGGGGCTCGACCCGGTGGGGATCCGTCGCATGAAGGCGACGATCGTGAGTCGCGCGGAGGCCGGTGCCGCGGTGATCCTGAGCTCGCACCTCCTGCATCTCGTCGAGGAGGTGTGTACGCGACTGATGATCATGAATCGAGGCCGGTCCCTCGCGCTCGGCTCGATCAACGAAATCCTGTCGGCGAGACCGGACATGGCGGGGCGCACACTGGAGGAGGTCTTCGTCAGCATGGTGGGCGCGGACGCGCAGGGGGACCGGTGATCGGGGCCCTCGCCTACCTCGCAAGTTGCTCCACCCGGAACCGGCTGGCTCGCCAGCTCAGGCGCCTGCGCACACCCCGATATTTCATCGCGGTCCTGCTCGGCCTTCTCTACATCTGGGCAATCGTGGAGCAGCAGCGGACCGCCCGGAGCGGCGCCGATCCCGGCTCGGCCGGCTGGGTGGAGGTCATCGCCGCCCTGGGGGTGGCCGGCGCGGTCGCCTGGGCCTGGGTCTTCGGCTCGGAACGGCGGGTGCTTGCCTTCTCACCGGCGGACGTGACGTTCCTTTTCGCCGGGCCCGTGACTCGGCGGGGTCTCGTCACCTACAAGCTCCTCCGGTCCCAACTGACGGTGCTCTTCAATGTGCTGTTCTGGACGCTGCTCCTCTCGGGGGAGTCGTTCGGCGCGTCCCCGTGGCTCCGCGCGATTTCCCTCTGGGTGCTTCTCACCACGCTGTCGCTTCACCGCCTTGGTGCCTCGTTCGTGCGCGGCGGCCTGAAGCAGCATGGCGGCACCGCACTGAGGCGCAGCGCGCTGCCTCTCCTGGCGGCGGGTTCAGGCATCGCCGTTCTGGGGTGGGCGCTGTGGAGCAAGGCAGGCGGACTCACGGCCGCCCTCCATGAGGGAAACCCCGACGCTTTCCTCGCGGTCCTGACAGGGGCGATGCGCCAGCCACCCTTCCGGTGGCTGCTGATTCCCTTCCAGTTGATGATACGTCCCCTCACGGCACCCAGCGCCGATGCCTGGGTACATGCCATCGGGCCGGCCATGGGCATCCTCGTCCTTCACTTCGTCTGGGTCATCCGCTCGGATGCCGCCTTTGAGGAAGCCGCTGTGGCGCATACGATGGCGCGAGCCCGCCGGGACCTGCCCGAGGAGCGTGCACGCTCTGCTCTTGCCAAGTCGGCCCTCCGCGGACTCCCCCCGCTCCTTCGCCTCCGGCCGACGGGGTGGCCGGCGGGCGCGATCTTCTGGAAGAGCCTTGTCTCCGTCGTCAGAGTCCGCCCGGTTCGCGGGCTCGGGATTACCGGCCTGGCGGCGGGAGGAGTGCTGGCATTTCTCTCCTTCGGCTCCGGAACGCCGGTGGCGGAGATCCTCGGAACACTCGCGCTGATCTGGGCCGTCCTGATGCTCCTCATCGGGCCGCAGTGGATTCGAAACGATTTGCGCGACGACCTGCCGAACTTCGATCTGCTTCGGAGCTATCCCGTGCCCGGCCGGTCGCTGGTCGCAGCGGAAGTCGCCGGCTCCGCTCTGGTGCTCACGGCCATCCAGCTCGGCCTGCTTGCCGTCGCCTACCTGGCCTTCCTCGGCAACGGTGACATGCCGCTCACGCTGCAGGAACGGTCGCTGGTGCTCCTCGCCGCGGCGGTGTGTCTCCCCCCCGTCAACTACCTGGCGATGCTGATACAGAACGGGGGCGCCCTCCTCTTTCCGGCATGGGTCCGGGTCGGGCCGGAACGCGCCGGCGGTGTCGAGGCGCTGGGCCAAAACATGGTCCTCATCGTCGCTCATACCGGGCTGCTGGGGCTTCTCATCGCCGTCCCCATGGCAGCGGCCGGCGGGACCTACCTGGTCCTGGAGCCTGTCATCGGAGATTGGGCCGAATTCCCGGGCGCCGCAGCGGCGGTCTCGATTCTCCTTCTCGAGGCCCGGATGATCGTCGGCTGGCTGGGAGGGGTGTTGGAGGGGACCGACCCGCCGGCAGTGGCGCCCGGCGGCTAGGATTCGAGACCGCGGATCTCACCCTCTCGGATGGAACTGTTTGTGGACCGATCGGAGATACTCGCGATCGACGTGGGTGTAGATCTGGGTGGTGGAGAGGTCGGCGTGCCCCAGCATTTCCTGGACGGCACGGAGGTCGGCGCCGCCCTCGAGAAGATGGGTCGCGAAGCTGTGGCGGAGAGTGTGAGGCGTGACCCGCTTGGAGATGCCGGCCCGCGCCGCTGCTCGCTTCACGATGCCCCATGCGCCCACGCGCGAGAGCGGCTGGCCTCGCGCATTCAGCAGCAGCCGTCCGGCGCCCTTGCCTCGATCGAGTGCCGGGCGGATGCTGTGGAGATACACCGACGTCGCGCCGATGACGCTGCGGCCGATCGGAACCAGGCGCTCCTTGCCGCCCTTTCCGAAGACCTTCACCAGGTTGTCGGCCAGCAACAGGTCGGTGACCAGGAGGCCGCAGAGCTCGGAGACCCGGAGGCCCGAGCCGTAGCCCAGCTCGAGCAGCGCGCGATCACGCCAGGCCAGCGGTTCCTCGATGCGCGGGGCGGCGAGCAGGGCCTCCACGTCCCGTACACTCAGCGTGTCAGGCAGCGTCCGCCCCCGGCGGGGGGCGGCCAGGCGGTCGCTTGGGTCGTCCGCGACCCTGCCCTCGCCGGCGAGAAACCGGTAATAGGTACGGATCGACGAGACGGCGCGGCGGATGGTCGCGGCGCTGAGCCCGAGATCCTTGAGCAGGTACACATGCTCGCGGAGAACGGCCCGGCTCACCCCGGCAGGATCGCGCACGCCCTTCGACGCGACGAATTCCCCGAGGCGTCGCAGGTCGCGGACATAGGCCTCGACGGTATTGGCGCTGTGCCCCGACTCGAGGGCGAGAAAGTCGCGGAACCCTTCGAGCCAGAAATCGCCGTCTACCCTGCGGCGCAGGTCCGCGACCGTCATTCGCGAATCTCCCCGCGCAATCGTTGGCGCACCTCGGCCAGCTCCTTCTGGGTGATGCCAAGAAGCTCGCCGGCCAGGTGCATCAGGCGGTTCTCATGCTCGCCGATGGCGCCGCCGCCGAACGCAACCGTCCAGAGTCTCTCGACGAGTTCCACTCGCTGCGCCTGGCTCGCCTTCCGGCGGATCCGGCCTGCGTAGTCCGCGAAGCGCATGCGGCGTGCTTCTTCGGTCACCGGCGCAGCGGGGGGCGCGCCGCCCGCCACTCCCCAGGTTAAGCGAAGGTGCGAGGCAACCGCCTCGCGGTCGCCGGGGGTCAGCACCGGATCGGCGTAGGCGAGCTCGAGGACCAGCAGCGCCGCCGCCTGCTGCGCGGAGCCCTCGGCGATCTCGGTGCCCGCCAGGAACGATGGCGCCGCCGGACCGAGGGCGTCCGTTGTGGCGTGCCACACCCGCTCACGCCGCCTTCGTCTGGCGAGGACCAAGCGCCAGGCGATCACTCCGCCCACCGCCAGTACCCCGACTATTCCGAGGGTGCGATTGACGCCCGCCAGGAGTGCCACGATCCGGTCCCACTTCGCTCCGATGACGGCGCCGAGAAATGTGATGCCGCCATACCAGATGGCCGACGCGACCCCGATCGGCACGAACGTGCGCAGGGCGCCGAGGCCCACGAGGCCGGCGAAGGGCGGGACGACCGCCCTGATGCCCGGGAGGAAGCGGCTGACGAAGATGCCGGCGGTGCCGAGGCGGAGATACTCGCGCTCGATCACCGCGAGCGAGCGCGGGGCGAGGAGGCGCCGGCCGGTCGCCGAGGCGAACAGGCGCCGGCCATACCGCCGAGACGCGAGATAGACACCGGCCGCGCCCACGAGGTTGGCCGACCAGGTGACGAGGAAAACGGCCAGCGGGTCCGTGAGCCCCCGGTTCGAGAGGAAGGCGCCGAGTGCCACCGCGACATCGGACGGCACGGGAGGAATGACATTCTCAACCGCGGCGAGGAGGGCGAGAACGGCGTAGATGGCGGCGGGGGGGAGATGCGAGACCCACGCGAGCAGGGACTCGATCAGCGAGCCTCCAGGAGCGCCACGGCGATGACGGCGAGTCCCTCACCGCGGCCGATAAATCCCATCCCTTCGTTGGTCTTGGCCTTCACGCTCACCGATCCGGCCGCCAGGCCCAGGCTATGGGCGAGGGCGAGACCCATCGGGCCGAGATGCGGCGCCAGCCTGGGCAGCTCGGTGATCACGGTGAGGTCGGCCTGTGCCACGGTGAAGCCGCGTGAGCGGACCAGCTCGTGGGCGGTGCGGAGCATTTCCATCGAGTCGGCGTCCTTCCACCGAGGATCGTCATCGGGGAAGAGCTGCCCGATGTCTCCCGCGCCGGCGGCGCCGAGGATGGCGTCGGTCAGGGCGTGAGCGACAGCGTCGGCGTCGCTATGCCCGGCCAGGCCCCGTCCGTGAGGGATGGACAGGCCGCCCAGGACCAGCGGGCGACCCTCGATGAAGCGGTGGGAGTCGTAGCCGATCCCCACGCGGGTCACGCCGCGACCGGCTCCCCGATGAAACTGTAGTCCTGCCGCCGGCGGACCGGCCGGTATCCCGCATCGCGGATCAGCCGCTCGATCTCGGCCTGCGTGGTGCGATATGTGGTGCCCGCTGCCGAGACGACGTTCTCTTCCATCATGAGGCTGCCGTAGTCGTTCGCCCCGAATCGGAGGGCCACCTGGCCGACCTTGTGACCCATGGTCACCCACGATGATTGGAGATTCGGCACGTTGACCAGCACGATCCGGGCGATGGCCAACGTCCGCAGATAGGTGACGGAGTCGGTCTTCCGGTAGTGCGACATCCCGGGCGTTCCCTCCGGCTGGAGCGGCCAGCAGATGAAGGCGGTGAAGCCGCCCGTTCGGGCCTGGAGGTCGCGGACCCTGTAGAGGTGCTCGATCCGGTCTTCGTCACTCTCGCCGAGTCCGTACATCATCGTGACCGACGTCTTCATCCCCTGGCGGTGCGCTTCCTCCTGCACACCGAGCCACTCCTCGGTTTGCGCCTTCTTCCGCGCCACTCTCTGTCGCACCTCGTCCACCAGGATCTCTCCGCCACCGCCGGGAATGCTGTCGAGCCCCGCCGCGCGGAGCTCCCGCACGACTTCCGGCACCGTCAACCCGAAGCGCTCACTGAAGAACACCACTTCCGAGGGGGAGAAGCCGTGGATGTGGATGCGGTGGTTGCGCTTGATATAACGCATGAGATCGAGGTACCACTCGAAGGGGATGTAGGGGTTGTGGCCTCCCTGGAGCAGGATCTGCACGCCGCCGGCGGCAAGGCATTCGTCGATCTTCGCTCCGATCTCCTCGAAGCCGAGCACGTAGCCCTCCGCGTGCTTCGGCCGGCGGTAGAACGCGCAGAACTTGCAATCGGCGACGCAGACGTTTGTGTAGTTGATGTTCCGGTCGATGATGTAGCTGACGGCGTTCTCCGGATGAAGCCGCCACCGCTCGGCGTCGGCCAGCCGCCCCAGCTCGAGCAGGTCGGCCTCCTGGTAGAGCTTGAGAGCATCCTTGAATTCACTTGAGGTGCGATTCACAACAGTCATTGCCATATAGCGTTAGGCTGCGGTAATGAAAGAGAGGGAGCCGTCGGGCACCAGTCCGTCCTGTGCCAGGCGGCGGAAGAAGTCGGTCAAGCCGTCCAAGTGGCGAGGGGAGAGCGCATAGTCGAGATCGCCGAGGTAGGCGCGGCATGCCGCCTCGGAGACCCCGGTTGCCCGGGCGGCGGAGGCCGACAGCTCGTCGAGGTGGGCCAGCCCCCAGGCCCGGGAGGCCAGGAGCCGCTCGTGAACCGCCAGCACCGCATGCAGCCGGGCCTCCCGCCGGGCCGCCCACACGGCGAAGACGAACGGCAGCCCCGTCCACGCGCGCCATTCGGCTCCCAGATCCAGCCGCACGGGGTACCTATGCTGGGCCGCGAGGAGGAGCGCCGCGTCGCCGATCACGAGAACCCCTTCGTGCGGTAATCCCGCCAGTCCCTCGAGATCAGGCGCCTCCGCACGCGCGGTGACGAACCGGGGCCGTATCCCCCACCGGTGGCGGCAGAGGAGGTCGAGCAGAAGCACCGATGTCCTGGATGAGGCGGTGACCAGCACGGTATGGCCGTCGAGATCTTCGACCGGCCGCCGGGAGAAGAGGGCGACGCTATGGACCGGCCCGTCGCAGGTGATCGCCAGGTCGGGCAGGAGATGATAGGCCGCCGCGTTCCGCGCGTACTCGACCGCGGAAACGACACTGACCTGGAGCTCGCCGGCCGCGAGAAGGTCGTTGAGTTCCGACGCCGTGCCCGACACCAGCTCGGCGGGGACCTCTACCAGTCCTCGGTCGATCGCCCCGTAGACCGGGTAGCAGTTGATCCAGGGAATCCGTCCGAGCCTCATGCGGCGTGTACCACCGGCAGTGCGGCCCCGGGCCGGAACGACGGCTCGGGCGGGGGATCGTCGAATTGCTCGCGCACGGGCTGGTAGAGGCTGTCCCGTTCGACGGGGCGCTTCCCCGCCCCGCGGATCAGCTGCACCAGCTCGAGGTAGGGCATGTGCATCTCGGTCTGCGCGCCCGCCTCGTGGTAGATCCGCTCGTAGACGACGGTACCCTCGACGTCGTCGCAGCCGAAGCTCAGCGCGATCTGGGAGAGGAACGGAGTGACCATCGGCCAATGGGTCTTGACGTGCGGCAGGTTGTCGAGGAAGAGCCGGGCGACGGCGATGTTCTTCAGGTCCTCGTATCCCGTGGTGGCCGTGCCGACGCGGCCCATCTCCTCACCGAGCTCGTTGTGGTCGGGATGGTAGGCGAGAGGAATGTAGGTCAGGAAGCCGCCGGTCTCGTCCTGCAGCGCACGAAGGCGTTCCAGGTGTTCGATGCGGTCGGCCGCGGTCTCGACGTGCCCGTAGAGCATGGTGCAGTTGGTGGGAATGCCCAGCTCGTGCGCCACCCGGTGCACCCGAAGCCACTCGTCGCCGGTGAGCTTCCGCTCGGCGATGGTGGCGCGGACCGCGGTGCTGAACACTTCCGCTCCCCCTCCCGGCAAGCTGGTGAGTCCGGCGTCGCGAAGGGCCAGCAACACCTCCCGCTCGGAGGTCCGCTCCACCCGCGCCAGGTGGGCGATCTCCACCGCGGTGAGCGCCTTGATGTGCACGTGGGGGAAGCGCTCCCTGAGCCCCCGGATCATGTCGGTGTAGTAGCTCAGCGCCAGCCGGGGATGCAATCCGCCGACGATATGGAACTCGCGGGTCGGCATTCCGCGGGCTTGCTCCGCCTCGTGGAAGACCTCGTCCAGGGTACGGGTGTAGGCGCCTTCCTCCTTCGGCATCCGGGCAAAGGAGCAGAAGACGCAGGTGTTCCGGAGGACGCAGACGTTGGTGGGATTGATGTGCTGGTTGGCCGAAAAGAAGACCCGGTCGCCGTTGAGGCGCCGATTGGCAAAGTCGGCCAGGCTTCCCAGTCCCAGCAGGTCGGAGCTGGCGTAGAGGGTGAGTCCGTCGGCCGCGGCGAGCCGCTCGCCGGCACGGACCTTCTCTGCAATGGGTCGGAGCGCGGGGTCCTGCAGGCGCGAGGGGTCGAGCTCGCCGGACATCGCATCTCCTTCAGGCGATGGAGGTAACAGACATCCGAAATCTACACTACTCGTCCCACCTCCGCACGGCGAGCGTCACGTTGTGCCCCCCGAAACCGAAGGAGTTCGACAGCGCCACCCTCACCTCCCGCTCGACCTTCCGGTTGGGGGCGCAGTCGAGATCGCAGTCGGGGTCGCGGTCGAACTGATTGATGGTCGGTGGAATGACGCCGCAGGTGGAGGCAAGCATCGAGATGCCGAACTCGAGCGCGCCCGCGGCGCCGAGCAGGTGGCCGGTCATCGACTTGGTGGAGCCGAAGACGAGGCGCCTCGCCTGTTCGCCGAAGACCGCCTTGACCGCCTCGGTCTCGGCGACATCGCCCTGCTGGGTGGACGTGCCGTGGGCGTTGATGTAGCCGACGTCCTCGATGTCTATCTGGCCGTCGGCGAGGCAGGCGCGAATGGCGCGCTGCGCTCCTTCCCCGTGCTCGGCGGGCGACGTGATGTGATACGCGTCGGCGCTCGCGCCGTAGCCGAGGACCTCGCCGAGAATGCGGGCGCCCCGCGCTTGGGCGTGCTCCAGACTCTCGATCACCACCACGGCGCCGCCGTCTCCAAGGACGAACCCGTCGCGGCCCCGGTCGAAGGGCCGGCTGGCGGTCTCCGGTGAGTCGTTCCGCGAGGACAAGGCCTTCATGTTCGAGAAGGCGGCGACCGTGAGGCCGGTGATCGCCCCCTCGGCGCCTCCGGTGACCATCGCGTCGGCCATTCCCTGCCGTATGAGGTTGAAGGACTCGCCGATGGCGTGGGCCGACGACGCGCACGCCGACACCGTGGCGAAGTTCGGGCCCTTCAGGCCGTATCGGATGGAGACGAGGCCGGCGGCGATGTCGGGGATGAACATCGGGACGAAGAAGGGAGAGACCCGGTCGGGTCCCTTGGTGACGTAGGCGGTGCAGTTCTCCTCGTACGTCTGCATCCCGCCGATCCCGCTGCCGATGACCACACCGGTCCGCTCTGGTGACGGGACGGTGGTGTCGAGGCCGGCCTGGACGACGGCCTGGTGGGCGGCGGCCAGCGCAAGCTGGGCGAAGAGATCGTACCGCCGCGCCTCCTTGCGATCCATGTACTGCAACGGGTCGAACCCCTTCACCTCGCAGGCGAAGCGGACCGAGTGCTTCCGGGGGTCGAACTTCGTGATGGGCGCCGCGCCGGGCACCCCCGCCAGCAGCGCGCTCCAGCTCGAATCCACATCCGTGCCTAGCGGGGTCACCAGCCCGAGGCCGGTGACGACGACGCGTTTCGGCAAGCGCTACTTCCCGATCTTCTCGTGGAGGTAGTTCATGGCATCGCCCACGGTGCGAAGCTTCTCGGCGTCCTCGTCGGGGATGTCGATATCGAACTCCTTCTCGAACGCCATGACGAGCTCGACCGTGTCCAGGCTGTCCGCGCCGAGGTCTTCCATGAAGCTGGCCTCGCTCGTGAGCTTCTCGCGCTCCACGCCCAGCTCCTCGACGATGATGTCCTTGACCTTCTCTTCGACGTTGCTCATGTCGTCCTCGATTGGAGATTCAAGATCGCGTCAGATGACCATTCCACCGTCGACCACCAGCACCTGGCCCGTGACGTACGCCGCCAGATCGGAGGTCAGGAAGAGTACCGCTCCGGCGACGTCCTCGGGCCGCCCCAGGCGGCCCAGGGCGATGTCCTTTAATAATGTGGCGCGCGCCTCCTCCGGCAAGGCGGCAGTCATGTCGGTCTCGATGAACCCCGGCGCCACGCAGTTGGCCAGAATCCCGCGGCTGGCGTATTCCTTGGCCACCGACTTGGTGAATCCGATGAGGCCGGCCTTGCTCGCGGCGTAATTCGCCTGCCCCTGGTTGCCGGTAAGCCCGACGATACTCGTGACGTTCACGATCCGGCCCCACCGCCGCTTCATCATCCCCTTGATGACGATCCGCGTCGTATAGAAGGCGCCGGTGAGGTTGGCCGCCAGCACGGTGTCCCAGTCGGCGGTGGTGAGCCGCAGGAGGAGGTTGTCCCGCGTGAGGCCGGCATTGTTCACCAGGATGTCGATGGGGCCGAGCGCTGATTCCGCCGCCGAGATTGCCGCGACCACCTCCGTCTCCTTCGACACATCGCAAGCCACGCCGGCGGTGCGCTCGCCGAGTGCAGCCGCCACGGCCTGCGCCCGCGAGACGTCCCGCCCGACGATCGTCACCCTTGCGCCTGCCCCGTGGAGCGCCTGGGCCACCGCAAGCCCGATTCCGCGCGTGCTGCCGGTGATGAAGGCGGTTCGGCCGGTAAGATCAATCCCGGCCATGTTGCCCATTCCCGCGAGGTGCTCTCGCTTCATTCATTCAGGAATCTCTCCACTTCGTCCGCCGTGCCCAGAGTAGCCGTCGTGGCGCCGGGCACGATTCTCTTGAGCAATCCCGACAGCACACTGCCGGGTCCGATTTCGACGAAGGTGGCGCCAGGAGCGAGCTCAGCGGCCATCCGCATGCACTCGACCCAGCGCACCGGCGCGGTGAGCTGGTCCACCAGCAGCCGTTTGGCATCCGCCCCGGTCCGCACGGCCTCGGCGCTGGCGTTGGCGATCACCGGGAACGCGGGGTCTGAGAAGGTAGCGCCGCGGAGGGCCTCGTGGAGTCCGTCCACCGCCGGCGCCATCAGCGGCGAATGAAACGCGCCGCTCACCTTGAGCGGCACCACCCGCTTCGCTCCGCGGGCCTTGCAGGCCTCGCCGGCCTTCTCGACCCCGGCGGGATCGCCCGAGATCACCACCTGGTCCGGCCCGTTCAGATTGGCGGCGACGGCGATCCCTTGCGGCCCGGATGCCTCGTTGCACGCCTCGTCCACCGACTCGGCGGCGAGGCCGAGGACGGCCGCCATGGCCCCGGGGCGCTGGCGACCCGCCGCCAGCATCAACTCGCCGCGCCTGCGGACCAGACGGGAGGCATCGGTTGCCGTCAGCGTACCGGCGGCCACATACGCGCTGTACTCACCGAGGCTGTGGCCGGCGCCGGCGGCCGGTGTCCCGAATCGCGGCCGGACCACGGCCCAGACGGCCGCCGAATGGGCGAGGATGGCAGGCTGGGTGTTGTGGGTGAGGGTGAGCTCGTCCTCGGGACCTTCCCACATGAGGCGGGAGAGCGGGGCGTCGAGGGCGTCGTCGATCGCGGCGAACACATCGCGCGCCGCGGGAAACCGCTCGGCGAGATCCTTGCCCATCCCCACGCGCTGCGCTCCCTGCCCCGGGCACATCAGCACGCTCACCACCGGACGACCGCGCTCCCCCACGTGAAGCCCGCCCCGAACGCCACGAGGAGCAGGAGGGACCCCGGCCCCACCCTTCCCTCGGTCAGCGCCTGGTCGATCGCCAGCGGAATCGAGGCCGAGGATGTATTGCCGTACCGGTCGAGGTTGACCATCACCTTCGACATCGGAATGCCGGCGTGCCTGGCGGTGGCTTCGATGATACGAAGGTTGGCCTGGTGGGGCACGAGCAGATCCACCTCGTCCGCCGAGACGCCCGCCCGCCGCAGCGCCTCGTCGCAGGACTCGGCCATGGTGAGCACAGCGGCCTTGAACACTTCGCGACCCGCCATCTTCATGAAATGCGACCGCTCGCACACCACGCGCTCGCTGATGGGATCCACCGAGCCCCCGCCCGGCCGGTAGAGCAGCGGTGCCAGGCGCCCGTCGGACTTGATGAACGTCGAGAGGATCCCGCGCCCGGGGCGGGTGGAGGGCCGGACGACCGACGCCCCCGCGCCGTCACCGAAGAGGATGGCGGTGGACCGCTCCGTGAAGTCGGTGATGGTCGAGAGCTTCTCCGCCCCGACGACCAGCACCAGGCGGCTCTGCCCCGAGGCGATCAGCCCTTCGGCGACGGTGAGAGCGTAGACATATCCGGGGCAGGCGGCGGCGATGTCGAAGGCCGCCGCGTTCTCGGCGCCGAGGAGCGCCTGGAGATCGCACGCCGTCGAGGGGAGCAGGCGGTCGGGGGTGGCGGTCGCCAGCACGATCGTATCGATCTCGGCGACAGTGGCCCCTGCCTGCTGGAGGGCACGCTCGCTTGCCTCCCGGGCCAGCATGGCGACTGACTGCTCCGGCGTGGCGATCCGCCGCTCCCGGATGCCGGTCCGCTCGACGATCCACTCGTCGGAGGTGTCGAGCATGCGGGTGAGGTCGGCGTTGGTGAGAACGCCCGGCGGCACCGCCGTCCCGATGCTGGCGATTTCCGCGAACGGCCGGGCGATCATGACCGGGCCGCGGTCTCGCGCTGAGCGAACTCGGCAGCGATATGCTGGCTGAGACCGGCCCGGACCGCCCGCAACGCCACCCCGATGCCGTTCTTGATGGCGTTGGGGCTCGAGGCGCCGTGACAGATGATGGAGACCCCGCGCACCCCCAGCAGGGGCGCTCCGCCGTAGGTGGAATAGTCCAGGTGCTGGAAGAGGTCCCGCAACGCGGGGCGCTCCATGACATCGGGCGCACGGTCGACCATCAGGCCGACGAACACCCGGGCCACCGACTCGTAGAACTTGAGCAGGACGTTTCCCACGAAGCCGTCGCACACCACGATATCCACCGCAACGCGCTGCTGCGGGCCGGGAAGAATGTCGCGCCCTTCGATGTTTCCGCAGTAGTTGATGCGCGGGGTCTGCTTGAGGAGTTGATGCGCCTCGCGGACGATCGCGTTCCCCTTCCCTTCCTCCTCGCCCACATTGAGGAGGCCGACGACGGGATCGGGCCGGCCGAGGATATCGCGAATGAAGACGGTACCGAGGAGGGCGAATCCGACGAGTTCGCGGGCGGAACAGTCGAGGTTGGCGCCGCCGTCGATCACCAGGACGGGCTCGCCGCCTGTGGGGAAGATCGTGGCCAGGGTGGCGCGCTCGACTCCGTCGTGGAGGCCCAAAAGCATCGTGGAGGCGGCCAGCGTGGCGCCAGTGTTGCCGGCCGACACGAAGGCGTCGGACGCTCCGTTCTTCTGCAGGGTCAGGCCGACGACGACGCTCGAGTTGGGCTTGCGGCGGACCGAGGCGAGCGGCTTCTCCTCCATGCCGATGACATCGGGGGCGGGGACGATCGCGAGACGGGAGCGGTCAACGGTCGGGTAGCGCGACAGCTCGGCCTCGATCGGTTGCGGCCGCCCGACGAGCTGCACGAGGAAATCGTCCGGCAACGCCGCCAGGGCCTCGACCACGCCGGCAATTTCCGCCTGAGGCGCGCTATCTCCCCCCATCGCGTCTACCGCGACGCGGATCACGCTCAGGCGTCCTCGACCTCGATCTGCTTCTTGCCGCGATAATAGCCGCACGATTCGCAGACGCGGTGCGAGAGCTTGGGCGATCCGCAGCGCGGACACGCCTGGGTGCGCGGGCCTGCCGCGGTGTGATGCCCGCGACGCAGACGCTTGCGGGACTTCGAGGTCCGACGCTTCGGAACCGCCATGATATCCTCAAACGGGTTCGGCAGAGGTGCGACAGGCGCACAGCCCCGCGTTCAGGTCTGCCCCACATCGGGAGCAGAGTCCGGCACAATCGGCGCGGCACAGCAGGAGATGGCTCGGGACCGTCAACGCCAGCTCTTCCCGGGCCACCTCGGTCACGTCGACACTTGTCGATCGGGCCGGGAGCGGATAGAAGTCGGGGTCGTCCGCCGCCTCGGGGTCGCTCGAGAACACCGCCGCGGGGACGTCCACCCGGATCTCTTCGAGCACCTCAGCCAGACACCGCCGGCACTCGCCGCGGACGACCACGCGCACGCTGCCCCGCCAGAGGTACTCGCCCTCGCTCGTGCCTTGGAGCTGGCCATCGACCGAGACGTTCCCCACCAAGGTGAGCCCGAGACCCTGAAACGCAGGGTCATCCGGCCCGAGTGTCCCATTGGTCCGCACGGGACCCCGCTGCAGGTCCCGAATATCCACTCGCAGCATAGCCCCTTAAAGTAGCCGCCACAAGGACTTGGGTCAACCGGCGAGATCACACTCCGGGAAGAAGAATGCGACCTCGCGGGCAGCGTTCTCGTCGCTGTCGGAGGCATGGATGGCGTTTCGGCCCTTGGACTCGGCGTAGAGTTTCCGGATGGTGCCGGGCGCCGCGTCGGCCGGATCGGTCGCGCCGATGACCGTCCGCAAGGTCGCGACGGCATCCGCGCGCTCCAGCGCCATCGGCAGGCAGGGGCCGCTGGTCATGAAGGCCACCAGGCCATCGTAGAATGGCCGGCCTCGGTGCACGGCATAGAAGGCCGCGGCCTGGGCCGGGGTAAGCCGGAGGAGTCGCACGCCCCGCACCACGAACCCCTCCTGCTCGAGGTGCGCGATGATCCTGCCCGTCTTGCCGCCGGCGACGGCGTCGGGTTTGACGATACCGAGGGTCAGCAAACCGGCCACGAATCCTCCCGAGTGGGGTCAGCGATGAACAAGGAGCGGGCGGAGCAGGCCGACGACGTCGGCGGGCCGGCGCATGATGCCGATTCCAGCGGCCTCGAACGCGGCCAGCTTCTCCTCCGCGGTGCCCGAGGAGCCGGAGATAATGGCGCCGGCGTGTCCCATGCGCCGTCCCTTCGGCGCCGTCTGTCCGGCGATGAAACCGACGACAGGCTTGCTCACGTGCGCCTTCACGAACGCCGCCGCGTTCTGCTCGTCGGTGCCGCCGATTTCCCCCATCACGACGATGGCGTCGGTGAGGGGGTCCTCTTGGAACGCCTGGAGGCAGTCGATGAAGTTGGTGCCGATGATGGGGTCGCCCCCGATGCCGACGCAGGTGCTCTGCCCGATGCCGTTCCGGGTGAGGTGATGCACGATCTCGTAGGTGAGCGTGCCGCTGCGGGACACGAGGCCGACCCGGCCCGGCATGCAGATGTTGCCAGGGATGATGCCGACCTTCGCGTTGTCCCCCGGCGAGATGAGGCCGGGGCAGTTGGGCCCGATCAGCCGCGCTCCGCGGGAGCGCACGAACGGGACTGTGCGGCTCATGTGCATGACCGGGATGCCTTCGGTGATGCAGACGATGAGCGGAATGCCGGCATCGGCCGCCTCGATGAGGGCTGCGGCGGCGGCCATGGGAGGAACGTAGACGACCGAGGTGTTGGCGCCGGTTTCCGCTACCGCGTCGGCCACGGTGTCGAACACCGGCACCTTCCCCTCGAAGACGTGGCCACCCTTCCCCGGCGTCACCCCCGCGACGACCCGGGTGCCGTATTCCAGCATCTGGCGGGTGTGAAACGACCCCTCCCGCCCGGTGATCCCCTGCACCAGGAGACGGGTGTCGGCGCCGGCGAAGATGCTCACGCCCCCGCCCGGGCCAGCTTCACGACCTGTTCGACGGCCTGATCCATGTCGCTCAGCGCCCTCATGCCCACACCCTCGAGAATGCGGATGGCCTCCGCCTCGTTCGTACCGGTGAGCCGGATGACGATGGGGACGGCGACCTTGAACTGGCGGGTGGCGGTGACGATGCCATTGGCGACGTCGTCGGTCCGGGTGATGCCTCCGAAGATGTTGAAGAGGATCGCTTTGACGTGGGGGTCGCTGGTGATGATCCTGAGCGCCGCGATGACCTTCTCGGGATTGGAGCTGCCGCCGATGTCGAGGAAGTTGGCGGGCTCCCCACCGTAGTACTTGACCAGGTCCATGGTGGCCATCGCCAGCCCCGCCCCGTTGACCACGCACCCGACGTTCCCGTCGAGCTTGATGAACGACAGGTTGGCCCGGCGCGCCGCGGCCTCGCTCGGCTCTTCGGCGGTATCGTCCCGCAGGAGCCCGAGGTCCGGCCGCCAGAACAGCTCGTTGTCGTCGATCACGATCTTGGCATCGAGCGCGAGAACCCGGCCGTCGGGAGTGGTCGCGAGCGGGTTGATCTCCGCGAGTGAGGCGCCGTTGGCGACGAACGCGGCATACAGCTGTTCGATGATCCTGGCGGCGGCCTTCACCTGATTGAAATCGCGGTAGAGCGCGAAGGCGAGCCTGAGGGCCTGGTGGGGGAAGACGCCGTAGGTGGGGTCGACCGCCAGGCGGACGATCTTCTCCGGGGTCCGTGCCGCGATCTCCTCGATGTCCACTCCCCCGGCCGCGCTCACCATGAACACCGGGCGCTGGCTTTCCCGGTCCATGATCAGGCCGAGGTAGCTCTCGGAGGAGATCTCCGCAGCCGGGACGACGAGCACCTTCTGCACCGTCAGTCCCCGGATCTGCATGCCGAGGATCTCGGAGGCGTGGTCGAGCGCCTCTCCGGGTGTGCGCACCAGGCGGACGCCGCCGGCCTTGCCCCGTCCCCCCGAGTGCACCTGGGCCTTAATGACCACGGGGCCGCCCAGCCTCCGCGCGATCGCCTCGGCCTCCGTCGGCGTCGACGCGACATCGCCATCGAGCATGGGTATTCCCTGCGCCTTGAGCAGCGCCCGGGCCTGATATTCGTGGATGTTCAATCAACCCCTCACGATGGTGGTGCCTGCATCGCCGCGGAGGGCGGCGGGTCCGGCGGTCAGCCCGGCGATGATGGCGCGTCCTCCGGTGGCCGCGGCAAAGGACGCGGCGGCCTCCACCTTCGGCTTCATTCCCCCGGTGTCCAGCGATCCACCCGCGATGAGCGCCTCGGCCTGCGCCACCGTCATCCGCCGGATCGGCCGGGCCGCCGCGGTACCCCAGCCCTCGAACACCGCATCCACGTTGGTGAGGATCATGAGAACTTCGGCGCCGAGCTGACTGGCGAGAATGGCGGACACCCGGTCCTTGTCCACCACGGCATCGATCCCTTCGAGGCCCAGCATGGGGTCGACGTAAACGGGTGGGCCGCCGCCTCCGGCAGCGATGACTATCGTGCCCTGCTCGATCAACCGCCGCACCACGTCGAACTCCACGACGCCGAGCGGGGCCGGGCTGGTGGTCATGCGCCGCCACGCCCCGCTGCCATCGCGTTCCACCACACGACCGGCCTCCCGGAGGAGGGCGGCTTCGTCGTCGCTGAGCGGACGGCCGATCGGCTTGGTGGGTCGGCTGAGCGCGGGGTCATTACGGTCCACCAGTGTCTGCGTCACCACCGTGACGACATCGCGCCGGACGCCGGCCGCGGTCAGCGCGTTCTGGAGCGTCTGCTGCAGCATGTAGCCGATCCACCCGGCGGTTTCCGCCACCAGGATGCCCAGCGGCAGTGGCTCCACGAGCCGGCGCGCGATCTCGTTCCGGACCACCTCATCGCCGACCTGGGGCCCGTTGCCGTGAACCAGGACGATTCGCCAACCGTCCCGCGCGAGCTCCACGATCGGCGCCAGGCTCTCGCGCGCCCGCCGAAACTGGTTGGCAACGGTCGCAGGCTCATCCGCCCGAGCGAGCGCATTGCCGCCGAGGGCGATCACGGCGGTGCGGGCGGGCCCCTGCCCCGTCAAAGGCCCCCCAAGCTAGTCCCGGCCCCAGGGGCGAGCAAGCTCATTCCGCCTCGATTCCGAACGACTTGCGAAGTGTCTCCCAGGCCTTTCCGAAGGTGACCCAGTCGCCGATGCGGAGCGCCGAATCGGCGTGAAGAAGCAGCCGGCGCGCCTCCTCCAGCCGGGTCGCCTGGGCAATTCCGGCCAGGGACGGAACGGTGGCTCCGAGGAGGTTGCTCCATGCCTCGGGAAAGCCATGGCCCGCGCCCAGCCGCCCGTCGCTCGCGACGCTGACCCAGACCACGATCGTCTCGCCGTCACCGCGGCGGGCGAAGTGGGACTGGTAAGCCACGACTCCGGTCGAGGTCAAGGCGAACCGCACCGGCCCGCGCTCGAGCCGCCCCACGTCGTCCTGGATCGAGTCGCTCAGGGACCCGTACGTCGGGAAGCGGCTCCACCGGCTTTCGAGCGCGGCGCGCGAGGGAAGCGCGCGCGCCGAATCGAGGCGCACGAGGCGCAGGGCATCATGCCCGTCCGCCCTGCCGGCCACCAGCAGGGCGTCGATGCGGCGGTCTCCCGCGCGCTCGTAGGCGACCACCAGCTCCGTCCCCGAGGTATCGGGCGACCAGGCGATCTCGGACATCGGTGTTGCGCTCGTTCCGCCCTCCGCTCTCCCGCCGCCGGTCCCGAGTTTCCATCCGGGTCGCTCCAGCGCGCGGGCCTGGACCCGCAGCAACTCGGCGGGATAGGGCATCGCGCGGAGAACGGCCATCGGGATGGCGGCCGAAGGCTCCACCACCCCTTCGGAGACCGACGCCCACGCCGCGCCCAACGGGTCGTCTCCGGGCCGGAGAAAGATGCGTGTCGCCCCGGTCTCCGCCGTGACCACGCCGACGAAGCTTGCCCGAAGTGAGCCGACGCGCCGGCCCCGCCACTCGGCCCGGAGGGCGAGGGGAAAACTCGACGCCGCGACGTACCCGTCCACCAGCCATACGAGCTCGCCGTCGATGATGCGAGCGACCGGCTCGCCCCACGAGGCGAAGGGGGCAAGGCGACCGAGACGATCGGCGGGGGCGAGCTCCCAGTCCACTCTCGGGTCGGGCGGGAGGCGGCCGAGCAGCTGGCTGGCCTGGAGCGCCCAGGTGAGCATGACGCGCCTGGGCCAGGAGGAGATGGGGATCCCCGGCCCCTCCCGGCCGTGAAGCCGGTAGCGTGGCGCCCCCGGAAATGACGCGCCGCTCCCGAGCTCGAGGAGGGGGGTGGCGCGGAGTCCGGGGAGCGAGTCCTTGGCGCGATAGAACAGTGGCTCCCCCCCGGCGCCGGTACGGTCGTCCGCCATGGCCACCAGCGACACCCGGTCGGATTTCGCACGCCGCGCGGCGAGCCACACGGGGTGCCGCCCGTTGCCGAGGGTGAGCACCGCGGGAGCGACGGACAACACCTGGACCGAGTCGCCGGTGAGCGCTCTCTCGATCGTTGCCGGGTTCCAGAGGCTGGGAAGCCGCGGTGCTTCCGGGGGCTCGACCTGGGAAAGGTTCGTGGTAGTCAGGGGACGAAGGGCATAGGCGGCGTCTTCCATTCGGACGGCGGTCAGGCTGTCGGTGAGGGACTCTCCACCTCCCGTCATGGCCGGCGGGACTATCCAGTGGCCCACCAGCGACGCGCCAACCAGCACGATCCACCCCGACGCGGCGAGCGCATGCCGGGCGCGGAGCGCCCATGTTGCCGAAAGCACCGAAGTGGCCAGCGCAATCCCGGCAAGGAGCGGCGCGGTCAAGGTCACCGCCTTCCATCGGGCCCGATCGGGGAGGCCGTCGAGCCCGGCCACCAACTCGTACGGCTCGAGGAGGTATCCCCACATCAACGCGAGTGCGAGCCCCACGAGCAGCCAGCCGAGATGGATTCTGGCGTGAGTGTTGATGGCCGGCCTTCCGTCGATCCAGCGCACGGCCCCGACAAGAAGGTAGAGACCGAAGACGGTGGCGAGACCCAGGCCCACGAGGAGGAGGAGGAACCCGTGCGCCGCGCGCCAGACCGGCAACTGGGCGACGTACAGGCCGACATCGTGGTGCAGGAGCGGCTCCAGATCGCCGTAGGCCACGCCCTGCCAGGCCAGTGCCACCTGGGGCGCGAGCCTCGACGTTCCGGCTCCCACCAGGAGTCCGAGGAAGGCCCCGCTGAGGACTGCCACGGCGAGCAGCGCCCCCGGCGTGAGCGCCTCCCGGATTTCCAGGTTGGCGACATTCCGCCGCACCTGCACCGAGCCCACGGCCCGGTACACCGCGACGAAGTGGCCGATGAACCAGGCGGAGGCCACCACCACGCCGGTGATGTCGAGGACCAGTCCGAGCAAATGCCAGTCGGTGAGGAATGCGGCAGACTCGGGCGCGACTTCGGCGGCCCACCAGCGGTCGGCGCACAGCGCCGAGAACCACCGGCCCGCGAAGAGAAGGGCGACGATTCCCGCGAGGCCTGCGGCGAGCCGCCGACTACGGTGGGACACCGAGCTAGGCGCGCACGCCCTGCCCGGCGAGCCAATCGACGACTTCGCCGCGGTAGGCGTCGAGCTCTCGCGGGTCGGTGGCCTCGAATCGCATGACGAGCACGGGCTGGGTGTTGGAGGCGCGCAGCAATCCCCACCCCGCGGGGAAGGTGATCCTGACGCCATCGATCGTATTCACCGGATACCGTGCGGCGAAATACGCGGCCGCGCGTTCGACGATCGCGAACTTCTCCTCCTCCGGCGCCTCAATCCGCATCTCCGGCGTCGCCGTCGTCCTGGGAAGGTCGGCGAGCAGCGGCGAGAGGCCGAAGGGCTGCCGGCTGACGATTTCCAGCAATCTCGCGGCGGCGAAGAGGGCGTCGTCGAACCCGAGATAGTCGCCGCCGAAGAACATGTGCCCGCTCATCTCGCCGGCAAGGGGAGCATTCAATTCCTTCATCTTGGCCTTGATGAGCGAGTGCCCCGTCTTCCACATCACCGGTCTGGCGCCTGCCTTCTCGAGCGCCGCCGGGAGCACCTCGGAGCACTTCACGTCGAAGATCACCGGCGTGCCCTGCCCGAATCGCCGGACGGCATCCCGCCCGAAGATGACGAGGAGCTGGTCGCCCCAGATAATCTCGCCGGATTCGTCCACGGCCCCGATGCGGTCGGCGTCCCCGTCGAAGGCGATCCCCAGCTCTGCCCCCGTGCGGCGGACCGCGGCCTGGAGGTCGCGGAGGTTCTCCGGGACGGTCGGGTCGGGATGATGGTTCGGGAAGGTGCCGTCCGATTCGCAGAAGATGGCCGTGACTTCCGCGCCGAGCGCCTGGAGGGTGGGCACCGCCACCAGGCTGCCCACACCGTTCCCGCAGTCCACCACGACTTTCACCCGGCGGGCCAGGTGGTGTCGGGAGATGATCGCCTCCCGGTATCTCCGGAGCACGGTGTCGTCACTCGTCTCGTGCCCCTCCCCGCTCCGCCACCGCTCCGCCGTGATGATCTCCCAGAGATCGAGGATCTCGTCGCCGTGAAACGCCTCGCCGCCGAGCACCATCTTGAAGCCGTTGAACTCCGGTGGGTTGTGGGAGCCCGTCACCTGGAGGCCGCCATCGGTCTCGAGGGCGGAGACGGCGAAGTACAGCGCGGGTGTGGGCAGCGTCCCGACGTCGACCGCGGTGCCGCCGGCCTCGAGGATGCCGCGCCGCACGCCCTCGGAGAGTGCCGGCCCCGACGGGCGGTTGTCGCGCCCGACCGCGATGACCGGGGCGCGCTCCAGGCGCCGCCACGCGACGCTGGCAAAGGAACGGCCGATGGCCCGGCCGAGCTCCGGGGTGAGTTCCTTGCCGACGATGCCCCGGACGTCGTACTGGCGGAAGATGGACTTGGGAACGTTCATCGGAAGCAGCCTGTGAAGGGGGGGTGGGGCAGGCTCAGGGCCCGGTCGGCGGCGGCCCGGTCTGGGTGAGGGTCTCGGCGCTCCGGCCCGCCAGGTCGAGCAGCCCTCCCGGCCAGACCCCCAGCAGCAGAATGAGGGCCACTGACACCGCGATGGCGCCGGCGGTGGCCGGGGTCAGGCGCAGCCCCTCGTAGCGGGATGCCGGGGGCGCGGGCTTCATGTACGCGGCCATGATCACCGGCAGGTAGTAGCCCGCTGACACGACGCTGGTCACGACCAGCACGACGGGAAGGATGAACTGCCTTTCGGCCACCGCCGCCGAGATGATGTACCACTTTCCGATGAACCCGAAGGTACCCGGAAAACCAAGCAGCGACAGCATGCACACGGTGAGCCCCAGCGCGAGCAGCGGCCGGGTCGCGCCAAGCCCCGCCAGATCGTCGGTGGTGAGGTCGCGCTCCCCGCCCCGCCCCAGCACCGCAACAAAGCCGAAGCTCGCCAGGGTAGTGAGTCCGTACGCGAGCAGGTAGAGGAGCACCGCCCCGGCACCCATGTGCGATCCGGGCCAGACGGCGACCAGCAGGTATCCGGCGTGGGCGATCGAGCTGTAGGCAAGCATCCGCTTGACCGAGCGCTGGGTGAGCGCCACGAGGTTTCCGAGCACCATCGAGGCAATCGCCATGGCGGCGATCACCGGCTGCCACAGCGGTGCCGCCGAGGGGAACGCCTCGAGCAGCACGCGGACGAGCGCGGCGAACGCCGCGGCCTTGACGCCCGTGGCCATGAAGCCGGAAACCGGAGTGGGCGACCCGTCGTACACGTCCGGCGCCCACATGTGGAAGGGCACCGCGGCCACCTTGAATCCGAATCCGATCAGGAGAAGGCCGAGCCCGAGTGACGCCATGAGAGGCGGGAGCCCGCCGGAGAGCTGGGCGCCGATGAGCGAGAGGTTGGTCGTCCCCGTGGCTCCGTACACGAGCGCAATGCCGTAGAGAAGGAAGCCGGAGGCGAACGAGCCGATCAGGAAGTACTTGAGGGCCGCCTCGGCGGAAAACGGATTGGCTCGATCGTATCCCGCCAGGACATATACGGCCACCGACATGACCTCGAGGCCGAGGAAAAGGACGATGAGGTCCTCGGCCCCCGCGAGGAACATCATCCCGGCGGTGGCGAGCAGAATCAGCGGATAGTACTCCGGCGCCAGGAGCCGCTCACGCTCCAGATACGCGATCGAGATCATGATGGTGCCGGCTGCCGCGATCAGGGCCACTGCCGCGGCGGCGTAGCGAAACGAGTCGAGCGCGACCATCTGGGCCAGCCCCTCGGGTCCCACCCCCATCATCCACATCGCGCCCAGCGCGGCGGCGCTGACGAGGACCCCCAGCAGGCTCAGCCACCCGGCGAGCCTGCTGTCCTCCACGGTCTCGTGCCGCCAGCTCACGACGAGCAGTACGATCAACGCCGCGACCGACAGCAGGATCTCGGGGAGCAGTGCCGCCGTGATGCCCAGCGGAGTACCGAGGTCGAGATTGTTCATGGCGCCGCCGCCGTGGAGGCCGGGGCCGTTCCCAGTCGGCTGGCCTCCGGAAGCTGCGTCCGGGGCTTCATGCTCTCGATATATCGCTCGGCTGCCGGGGCCATCCGGCGGAGGACCGGAGCGGGATAGAGCCCCATCCAGACGATGCCGGCCAGCAGCGGCAGCATCACCGCCAGCTCGCGGGCGGTCAGATCGGTGAGATGCTGGTTCTCGGCATCGTCGAGCCGGTTGAAGATGAGCCGCTGCAGCGCCCAGAGCAGGTAGGCCGCGGCGAAGATGACGCCGGTCGTGGCGATTATCGTTGCCAGCGGGAAGACGGTGAAGCTGCCGAGGAGCACCAGGAACTCTCCGATGAATCCGTTGAGCCCGGGAAGGCCGATCGACGACAGCGCCACGACCGTCAGAATCAGGCTGAAGACCGGCACGACCCTGGCGATACCGCCGTAGTCCGCGATCATCCGGGTGTGCCGGCGCTCGTACAGCATGCCGATGAGCAGGAAGAGCGCGCCGGTGGACAGGCCATGGCTGATCATCACCATGAGAGCCCCCTGCACGCTCTGCATCGTGCCGGCCCAGATGCCGAGCATCACGAAACCGAGGTGGCTCACCGACGAATACGCGACCAGCTTCTTGATGTCCGGCTGGACCAGCGCCACGAGGGCGCCGTAGATGATCCCGATGACCGCGAGAGCCACCATGAGCCGGGTCACGGCGGGGCTCAGCGCCACCTGGGGGAAGAAGGGGATGGCGAAGCGCAGGAACCCGTAGGTGCCGATCTTGAGCATCACCCCGGCGAGCAGCACGCTCCCCGCCGTCGGGGCCTCGACGTGGGCGTCCGGCAGCCAGGTGTGGAAGGGGAAGATCGGGACCTTGATGGCGAAGGCGAGGGCGAAGGCCGCGAAGAGCCAGGGGGCCGTCGGACCCAGCACGCCGGCATTCTGCAGGAGGAACTCGTAGGAAAACGAGAGATAGCCGGTGACCGATTGCACCTTCCACACCATCACCACGATCGCCACCAGCATCAACAGCGAGCCGGCCATGGTATAGATGAAGAACTTGATGGCCGCGTACAGCCGGTTGGTTCCGCCCCAGATCCCGATGATGAAGTACATCGGGATCAACATCACCTCAAAGAAGATGTAGAACACGAAGAGGTCGAGCGCCAGAAACACCCCGACCAGTCCGGTCAGCAGAGTGAGCATCAGCGCGTAGAAGCCTCGCTCCCGGAAGGTGATGGAGCGGTAGCTGGCCAGCACGCTGAGCGGCATGAGGGCGGTGGTCAGGAGCACCATGACGAGGGAGATGCCGTCAATGCCGACGCGGTAGGCGATGCCCCAGTTCGCGATCCACGGCGTATTCGAGACCAGCTGCATGCTCTGCCGCGACGGGTCGAACCACCACCAGAGCCCCGCGGAGAGAAGGAATTCCAGCGTGGTGACCGCGAGCGCGGTGCGTTTGGCCGACCGCTCGTCTCCCAGGAGGACCGGGACCACACCGGCGAGCGGAAGGATGACGAGCGCGTGGAGGATCCAGCCGCCGTAGCCGATGGACTCGAGGAGTGCTCTCATCGGGGCCTCAGCGCAGGACTGCGCGCAGGATCCAGAGCGCGCCCACGAGGAAGACCACGACGTACACTCCCACCTGGCCGGATTGCAGGCGGCCGCCGAGCCAGCCGAGACCACGGCTGACGCGCGCGGCCCCGTTCACGGCGAAGCCGTCCACGAGGGTCTGGTCGACGCCCTTCCAGAGGACCATGCGCGAGATCCACTCGAACGGCCGGACGAAGAGGCCATCGTAGAGTTCGTCGACGTAGTACTTGCGGTTGAGCACGAGGGCGAGGCCGGTGTCCACGGGCGCTTCCCTGGCCGGCAGCGTCGGACGGCCCAGCGTGGCGCGGAAGCCCAGGACGAGCCCGAGAACGCCGATCGCCACGGCGACGCCGCCCAGGAGATAAGCGGTGGAACCCTCCGGCATGACCAGGGAGTTGAGCTTCATCCCCTGCTCCACCACCGGCTCCAGCCAGCCCTCCATGGCGGCATTGCCCCCGAGGAAGTGGGGCAGGTTGAGGGCGCCACCCACCAAGCTCAGCACCCCGAGGACCACCAGCGGTCCAGTCATGATCCAGGGGGCCTCGTGCAGGTGGCCCCGCTCGTGTTCGCCGGTCCGATTCCCGCCCAGGAAAGTCATGGCCATGAGGCGCGCCATGTAGAACGCCGTGAGGAGCGCCGCCGCCACGCCCATCGCGTAGAACAGGTAGAAGATCGGAGTGTCGCCGCCGCGGGCGAATGCCGCGGCAAGGATCTCGTCCTTGGAGTAGAAACCCGACAACGGGGGGATCCCGGTGATCGCCAACGTCGCCAGCATCATCAGCCCGAAGGTCCACGGCAGGTACCGCCGGAGCCCGCCCATGTTGCGCATGTCCTGCGCGTCGTCGTGGGAATGGTTGGCGTGATACGCATGGTGCATCGCGTGGATCACGCTGCCCGAACCGAGGAAGAGCAAGGCCTTGAAGAAGGCGTGGGTGGCGAGGTGGAACATGCCCGCCGCGTACGCTCCCGTCCCCACTCCCAGGAACATGTAGCCGAGTTGGGAGACGGTGGAATAGGCCAGAACCTTCTTGATGTCGTACTGCCGGAGGCCGATCGTCGCCGCGAAGAGCGCCGTCAGCGCGCCGACTCCCGCCACCACGGTGCTCGAGACGGGCGCCATCGCGAAGAGGACGTTGGTGCGGGCCACGAGATAGACGCCGGCGGTGACCATCGTGGCGGCGTGGATCAGCGCCGAAACCGGAGTGGGGCCGGCCATCGCGTCCGGCAGCCAGGTGTAGAGCGGGATCTGGGCCGACTTGCCCGTACACCCCAGGAACAGGAAGAGGGTGATGGCCGTGACGATGGCGCCGCCCGGGCTGAGGATCCCGGGGGCCCGGGCCATCACGTCGGAGAAATTCAGCGTGCCGAAGGCGCGCCAGATGAAGTACATGGCCACCAGGAAGCCGAAGTCGCCGATCCGGTTCATGATGAACGCCTTCTTGCCCGCGTCGGCGTTGGCTTTGTCGCTGAACCAGAATCCGATCAGCAGGTAGGAGCAGAGCCCCACTCCTTCCCAGCCGATGAACATGACCGGAAAACTCGAGCCCAGCACCAGCACGAGCATGAAGGCGATGAAGAGATTGAGGTACGCGAAGTAACGCGCGTACCCCGGGTCTTCCCGCATGTAGCCGACGCTGAACAGGTGGATCAGGCTCCCCACGCCGGTGACGATGAGGAGCATCACGACGGAGAGTTGGTCCACCTGGAACGCGAGATCCACCCTCAGCTGCCCCACCGACAGCCAGGGCCACAGCTTGACGATGAGAGGCTCGTGCGCCGGATGTCCCAGCAGCTCGCGGAAAACCCCGAGCGAGACGCCGAAGGCGCCAAGAACCACCCCCGGGCCGACCAGGGAAACCACCGCCTTGGCGCCCGGGCGGCGGAGCGCGATGGCGCCGTTGACGAGGAAGCCGCCCAGAGGGAGCGCGACCGTGAGCCAGACCCAGTGGGAGAAACTCATCACCCGCGCAGGAGGTTGATGTTCTGGAGGTCGACGGACTGGCGGTGCCGGAACATGGCCAGGATGATGGCCAGTCCCACCGCCGCCTCCGCCGCGGCAACGGTCATCACGAAGAAGACCATGACCTGGCCGCTGGACCCGTACAGCTGCGCCAGCGCCACGAAGGTGAGGTTCACGGCGTTGAGCATCAGCTCGATGCACATGAACACGACGATGGCGTTCCGGCGCAGAAGCACTCCCGCCACGCCGAGGCTGAAGAGGATGGCGGACAGACCGAGCGAGGGTCCGAGGAGCATCACACCTTCCGCTTGGCCAGAACGACGGCGCCGATGATGGCCACCAGGAGGAGGATCGACGTGATCTCGAACGGCACGAGGTAGACCTGAAAGAGCGGCGCGGCGATGGCGCCGACCACGCCGTTCGCCTGTGCCTCCTGCCGCGCGAGGGCCCCGGCGGCAAAGACCACGGCGGGGTCGTTGAAGGCCCCCCCCTGTGCCAGCTCCTCCGCCAGCCGTTTCGGGGTGTAGCGCCAGAGGGCGAACAGCTCGCCGAGCAGCAAGCCGACGACCACCAGCGTGGCCGCCACCGTCGAGGGCCCCCGGAGGTCGGAGGTGGCGTGGCCAAGATTGAGCAGCATGATCACGAAGAGAAAGAGGACCATCACGGCGCCGGCGTAGACCAGCACCTGGATGGCCGCGATGAACTGGGCGTCGAGCAGGACGTAGATGGCCGCCAGCGAGAACATCGTGGAGACGAGCCACAAGGCGGCACTCACCGGGTTCCTCTGAAGAATGCACAGCGAGGCCGAGAGGACGGCGGCGCCGGCGAAGAACCAGAACACGGCGTTGGTCATCTATTCGCCCCGGGGATCGGCAGGGTCCCAGAGCGTCGAGACCGGGTGGGTCTGCGACGAGAGGCGCTCGAGGTCGTAGACGAACCGATCGCGGGAGTACTCCGAGTTCTCGAAGTGCACCCCCACGTGGATGGCCTCCTCGGGGCAAACCTCCTGGCAGTAGCCGCAGAACACGCAGCGGAATTCGTCGATCTCGTAGATGAGCGGGTACCGGTTGCCCTGCTCGTCCTCGCCGGGGACCAGCTTGATGCAATTGGCGGGGCAGATCTGCGGGCACAGGCCGCAGGCGACGCACTTGGACCGCCCCTGCTCGTCGGTGAGCATGCGGTGGGTGCCCCGCCACCGGTCGGAGATGCTCCACTGGCCCATGCCGCTCCCGGGGCCGGTGCTCTTCTCCTCGGGGTACTGCATCGTGACCTTCGGCTCGAACATGTGCTTGAAGGTGAGCGCCATTCCCCGGAGCGTCGCCCTGACGTAGCTCACGTTCCGCTCGGGCCGCGTGAGGACCTTCACTCCGATGGCCATCAGCCCGCCACCGCCGGGCGCCGGCCCGAGCCCTTGATGAAGATGCCGCTGTCGAGCCAGCCGAAGACGAGAACACCGATCACAAGGTTCACTCCGAACAGGATGAGCGACTCGAGGCGCGGATGGGTGACCCCGCCGACCCGCTGGATGAGGTAGATCGCGGTGCACACCACCATGATGTAGGCCAGGGCGAGGGGCATGAGCACCTTCCACCCCAGCGCCATCAGCTGGTCATAGCGGAATCTCGGCAACGTCCACCGGATCCACATGACCACGAAGATCCAGAACATCACCTTGAGGAAGAAGAACCCGGCCGTCGCCACCGTCTGCAGGGTCCCGCCCCGCTCGTCCCACGCGCCCGGTATGTCCCACCCGCCGAAGAAGAGGGTGGTCACCATGGCACACACCGTCACGACGTTGGCATACTCGGCGATGAAGAAGAAGGAGAACTTCATGGCGCTGTACTCGGTGTGGTAGCCCGCGATCAGCTCCGACTCCGCCTCCGGCAGGTCGAACGGAAGCCGGTTGGTCTCGGCGAACCCGGAGATCAGGAAGATGAAGAACGAGAGGAAGAGCGGCAGCACGTACCAGAGGCCGGCCTGCTGGTGCGCGACGATCACCGAGAAGCTCACGTTGCCCGACATCAGGAGCACGGGGATCAGACTCAACCCCATGGCGACCTCGTACGAGATTATCTGCGCGCTGGCCCGTAGGCCGCCGAGGAGGGCGTACTTGCTGTTGGACGACCAGCCCGCGAGCGCGATGCCGTAGACGCCGAGCGAGCTGATCGCCAGCACGAACAGGAAGCCGATGGGGAGGTCGGCCACCACCATCGGCATGGCGCCATGGTGGGTGAAGCGGCCGAGCGACCCGAGGGTGAAGTCGAACTCCACCGGCAACGGGGCCGCGAAGGGAATGACCGCGAAGAGCAGCAGCGCCGGAATGAACGACATAGCGGGCGCGAGGATGAACAGGCCCCGGTTCGCCAGCGCGGGGAATGTCTCTTCCTTGAGGATGTTCTTCACCCCGTCGGCCGCCGGCTGGAGCAGCCCGGCCCAGCCCACGCGATTGGGGCCGCGACGGTTCTGCATCCACGCGCTCACCTTGCGCTCCATGAGAGTGAGCAGGGCGACGCCGATCATGGTGATGGTGAACACCACGAGCATCTTGAGGACGCTCAGCAGGAGGAAGCCCTTCATTTCCGGCGTCATCGGGCCGCCGGGGCGGCAGGGGCCGCGGTCAGGATCCGGCCGGTGAACCCGATGTCTCCATAGCGGATTCCGCCAAACAGCGGCCAGCGCTCTCCCAGGAGGAGGAACGCCTCCTCGGCGGTCGAGGGCGCATCGGCGTCGGGGCCGGGCCCGGCGAGCACCTCGCCGGCCACCCACCATGCTGGCCGGGCCATGCCGGGCTGGGACTTTGCCTGATGAAAGCGCTGCAGCCGACGGTCCCGGTTCAGGTAGGTCCCGTTCTCCTCGGCCATGTTCGTGACCGGGAGCACGAGGTCGGCTCGCCGGATGGAATCGGTCGCGACGGTGCCCAGCACCACCACCACTCCCGCGGCGGCAGCGAGCGCCGCTTCTTCGGTGGGGCCGATCTCGGCGTCGAGCACCACCACCAGCGAGGCGCCCGCCGCTGCCGCGAGGGCCGATTCCCAGGTGGCCGAGTAACCGAGCAGCCGGGCTCCGGCGAGATTTGGCGCCCGCTCCCGCCGCAGCGCCAGCCCGGGGATCCCGGGCAGCGGTGCCTCCTCGCCCAGCGGTACCTGTACCGCGGCGGTGACGTCGAAGCGCTCGATCAGGCGCATAAGGAGGCCAAGCGATTCGGTCGAGGCCCGGCCGGAGGCCAGCAGCACCGCGCTTCCCGAGGCCCCGCGGACCACCTGCCCAAGCCGGTCGAGCGCGGTGTCCCAGTCGGTGGCGACGTGGCGGCCGCCCTCGCGGACGAGGGGCGCCTCGATCCGGTCGCCGCGGTTCATCCAGCGGTAGTTCATCCGGCCGTGGTCGCAGATGAAATGCCGGTTGACCTCGAGGTTCGGCCGGGGGCGAATGCGGACGACGACGTCGTCCCGCGTATCAATCGTAACGTTGCATCCCTGGGTGCATCCGGGGCAGACGCTCGCGGCCTTGTCGAGGTCCCAGGCGCGCGCCTTGTGGAGGAAGTCCTTGGAGAGCAGCGACCCCACGGGACAGAGGTCGACGACATTGCCGGCCCACGGATGATCCAGCTTCCCGGATTCGGCGATTCCGATGTAGGCGCGGTCGCCGCGCTCGGAGACGTTGAGCAACGGCGCCCCGGCGACATCGTCCATGAAGCGCACGCAGCGGGTGCACAGGATGCACCGATTGGGCACGTAGAGGATGTCGGGCCCGAAATCCTCGACCGGGTTGTACCGCTTCGCGTATTCCTCGTAGCGAGTTCCCGCGCGCCCTTCCTGGAACACATAGTTCTGCAACTCGCATTCACCGGACTGATCGCAGATCGGGCAGTCGAGCGGGTGATTGATGAGGAGGAACTCGAGGACGCTCTCGCGCGCCTTCCGGGCGCTCTCGCTGTTGACATGGACCACCTGCCCCTCGGCCACGGTGGTGACGCAGGCCGGCGCCAGCTTCGGCGCCTTCTCCACTTCCACCAGGCACATCCGGCAGACGGCGGGCGACGGGAGCGACGGGTGGTAACAGTAGTGGGGAATGAGGACGCCGGCCTGCTTGGCGGCCTCGATGATCGTCGTGCCCGCGGGCACCGCGATCGAGGCGCCGTCGATCGTCACGTTGACGAGCTGGTCAGCCATTCTCGGTTCCTGGTTGCTAACCATAGGGGCGCTTCCTCATACCACGGCCATGGAAGGCTCGCGGGCCCCGGCAATGTACGCCTCGAATTCGGAGCGGAACTTCTGGATGCCGCTCACCACCGGCGCCGCGCAGGAATCGCTCAGCACGCAGATCGTCTTCCCCGTCATGTTCTCGGACAGGTCGAGCAGCAGCTGGAAATCGTCCTGCTTCCCCTTCCCCGCCAGGATGCGTTCGAGAATCCTTGTGGTCCACGCGGTGCCCTCGCGGCACTGGGTGCACTGGGCGCACGACTCGTGGGCGTAGAACCGGGCGAGGCGCCAGATCTGATAGACCATGTCGGTGGTATCGTCCATCACGATCATACCTGCCGAGCCGAGCATGGAACCCTGGGCGACGATACCCTCGTAGTCGAACAGCGCTTCCTCGGCCTCCTGCCGCGTCATGATCGGCACCGACGAGCCGCCGGGAATGACCGCCTTGAAGGTGCGCCCGGGCCGGGGGCCGCCGGCCATCTCGTAGAGGATCTCCTTCAGCGGCGTGCCCATGGTGACCTCGTAATTCCCCGGCCGCTGCACGTGGCCGCAGATCGAGATCAGCTTGGTCCCGGTGCTCTTCGGGCTGCCGAGGCAGAGGCCCTTGTGCCAGGCGGCGCCCCGAACGAGAATGTGCGGCACCGCGGCGAGTGTCTCCACGTTGTTGATCGTGGTGGGCATCCCGAAGAGGCCGGACGCGGCCGGAAAAGGCGGCTTGATCCTGGGGTTGCCGCGCTTTCCCTCGATCGAGTTCATCATCGCGGTCTCTTCACCGCAGATGTAGGCCCCGGCCCCTCGGTGGATCACCATGTCGATCCGCTTCCCGCTGCCGAAGGCGTTGGGACCCAGAGCGCCCCTGGCGTACGCTTCGGCCACCGCTTCTCCCATGATCCGGAGCGGCTCGGTGACCTCGCCGCGAATGTAGATGTAGCCACGCTCCGCGCCGATGGCATGCGACGCGATGGCGCAGCCCTCGATCAGCGCGTGAGGCGTCCACCGCATGATCTCGCGGTCCTTGAATGTCCCGGGCTCGGACTCGTCGGCGTTGCACACGAGATAGTGCGGATTCACACCGTCCTTGGGCATGAACGACCACTTGAGCCCCGTGGGAAACCCGGCCCCGCCGCGGCCCCTCAGCCCCGACGCCTTGACCTCCTCGACGATGGCCTCGCGGGTCATGCCGAGCGCCTTCCGAAGGCCTTCGTAGCCGCCGCGCTCGACCCATCCGTCGAAGGTCCGCGCGCCGGCGTCCCCGAAGTACCGGGACAGGACGACGGTCTCCCCGGGATGACTGGGGTGCGGATAGCCCATTACGGGTACCTCTGCAGGATGCCGGGCACCTTGTCCGGAGTGACGTCTTCGATGAAGTCGTCGTCGACGAGGATGGGCGTGGGGAAGCCGCAGGCGCCCAGGCATTCGACCTCGATCACCGTGAAGCGGCCGTCCGGGCTGGTGGCGCCGAGCTCCCGGCAGCCGGTCTTCTCGAGGAGCGCCTTCACCACGTCTTCCGCGCCGCAGATGTTGCACGGAGAGGTGGTGCACACCTGGATGAAGTGGCGGCCCACGGGGTGGGTGTGATACATGGTGTAGAACGAGACCACGCCCTTCACGTACGCCGGCGTCAGCCCCAGCACTCCGGCGACCTCCTCGATGGCCGGCTCGGAGATCCAGCTCCGTTCCTCCTGGACCATCCAGAGCGCCGGCAGCAGGCAGGCCTGCTTGGTCGGGTAGTCGTCGAACAACCGTTCGAGCCGGGCCCAGGTCTCACCGACGAAGACCGGCTGGTGAGTCGCGCTCACCGGTCGACCTCCCCCATCACGATGTCCACGCTCGCGTTGATGGCGATGACGTCGGACAAGAGGGCGCCCTCGCACATCCTGGGCAGGCTCGCCAGGTTGATGAAGGAGGGCGGCCGGATGCGCCACCGCACCGGCTTGCTGGTGCCGTCCGAGACGAGGTACGTCCCCAGCTCGCCCTTGGGATTCTCCACCCCCATGTATGCCTCGCCCACCGGCGGCTTGACCCCTTCCATGACCTGCTTGAAGTGGAAGATCATCGCTTCCATGTCACTCATCGCGCGGGACTTGGGCGGCAGGATGACCCGCGGATCGTCCACGTTGATCGGGGCGCCCTGGAGAAGAGAGAGCCGGTCGAGCGCCTGCTCGAGGATGCGGTTGGACTGGGTCATCTCCTCGAGCCGCACGCGATAGCGGTCGTAGATGTCGCCGTGCTCGCCGACGGGGACGTCGAAGTCGTAGGTCTCGTAATCGAGGTATGGGCGGTCCTTCCGCACGTCGTAGTCCACGCCGCTCGCCCGCAGCATCGGTCCCGAGAGCGAGTAGTTGATCGCCTCCTCCGCCGTGAGGGCGCCGACGCCCTGGGTGCGCCCGATCCAGATGGCGTTCCGGGTGAACATGGTGTCCACCTCGGCCAGCGTCTTGGGGAAGGTCCGGGTGAAGTCGCGGAGGTCCGCCTCGAAGTCGTCCGGCACGTCCGCCATCATCCCGCCCACACGGGTGAGACTGGTGGTGAGACGCGCGCCGGTCCACTTCTCCTGGAGGTTGTAGATCCGCTCCCGCTCCTGGAACGACCAGAGGAAGGGCGTGTAGGCGCCGAGGTCGATGCCGGTGGTGCCGAGCCAAACGAGATGCGAGATGATCCGGCTCATCTCGCAGGCGATGACGCGCAGCACCCTGCACCTCTCCGGCACCTCAATCCCCATCAGCTTCTCCGCGCCCAGCGCGAAGCCGACGTTGTTGGCCATGGGGGAGAGGTAGTCGGTGCGGTCGGTGAGGGGGATGATCTGATTGTAGTGCCGGTACTCGCCGAGCTTCTCGAAACCGGAATGGAGGTAGCCGATATGAGGGATGCAGCGCTTGACGGTCTCCCCCTCGAGCTCGAGGACGAGTCGGAGGACCCCGTGCGTGGCCGGGTGCTGCGGCCCGATGTTGACCAGCATGTGCTCGGCGCCGAAATCCTCGTCGAAATGGCGGTCCCGGGGGGCGGCCGACAGGGGGATCCTCGCTGGACGTCCTGCCGCGTCGAGGCCCGGGGTGGCCAGCGCCATTTCCACGGTTCTGAGGCTCACCGCAGGTACCCCCGCTCTCCGCGGGCCAGGCGCTCGCGCATGTCCGTGGGGAGCTCGTCGAAGGCCTCGGCGATGCTCAGCTCCTCCATGGAGTAGTGCGCCTCGGGATTGGCGGCGAGCGCCTGCCGGGTCTGTTCGGCCCGGCTGAAGTGCCCTCGGAGGGGAAAGGCCTTCCGCAGTGGGTACCCCTCGGCGTAGGTCTCCCACATCAGGATCCGCCGCAGGTCGGGGTGGCCCGAGAAGACGACGCCGAACATGTCGTACACCTCGCGCTCGAGCCAGTCCGCCCCTTTCCACAGGTCCCAGACCGACCGCATCTCCAGCGGTTCCCGCTGCTCCAGCTCGACCTTGACGCGCAGATCCGCCCGCCGCGCGAGGGAGCGCAGCTGGTAGACGACTTCGAGCGGGCGTTCGGGGTCCCGGTATTCGACGGCGGTGACGTCGGTGAGGTAGTCGAAGCGCTGGCCGGGGGCGTCCTTGAGCCAGGCAAGTACGTCGTGGGAGCGCTCACGGGCGACGTAGGCGATCGTGTCGCCGCAGGAGACGGCGTGCCGCCCGACGGCGTCCCCGAACTCGGCGCGGAGGGGGGCGATCGAGGGTGAGAGCGACGTCATGACGTGCGGGTCTGGTGCACCGAGTTCCCGAACGGCTCGCTCAGTTCATCCACCCGTTCCGCCGGGAGGAAGAGCCCGGAGGGCCCGACCAACTTCTCCTCGCGGAGAAGATCGTCGTCAATGCTCTCCCCCATGATCTTCTTCTGGAGGAGCCGGATTCCGTAGATGAGACCCTCCGGCCGCGGCGGGCAGCCGGGGACGTAGACGTCCACCGGAATGATGGTGTCGATCCCCTGCACCATCGCGTAGTTGTCGAAGATGCCGCCCGAGGACGCGCAGGCCCCCATCGAGATGGCCCACTTCGGCTGGGGCATCTGGTCCCAGATCCGGCGAATGACCGGAGCGAGCTTGAAGGGGAGGCGGCCGGCACAGATGAGCACGTCGGCCTGGCGCGGGGAGAAGCTCATCCGTTCCATTCCGAAGCGGGCCAGATCGAACCGGCTCGCGGCGGCGGCCATGAACTCGATGGCGCAGCAGGCGGTGCCGAAGGGCATCGGCCAGAGCGAGTTACTGCGGGCCCAGTTGGTCAGGAAGTCGAGGCGGGTGGTTACCCAGTTGGGGGAGACCGATGAAACGGTCGTACCCTCGGAACGTAGGGGACTCAATCCCACTGGAGGGCCCCCCGCTTCCAGATGTAGACGTACCCCACGGCAAGAATGACGACGAAGACGAGCATTTCGATGATCAGGAGGCCGGCGATGTCGCCCATCTGGCGGAAGGCCACGGCCCACGGAATCATGAAGACCGTCTCGATGTCGAAGATGATAAAGAGCATGGCCACGAGGTAGAACTTGACCGAGAACCGCTCCCTTGCCGTCCCCAGCACCGGCATGCCCGACTCGTACGGCGCGATCTTGGTCGGGGTGCGGCGGTAGGTGGAGAGGAGATGGGAAGCCCCCAACATCAGGATCGCGTTTGCGACCACGAAAGCGATCAGGATCAGGAGCGGGATGTAGGGTTGAAGCATGAGGGCGGTGCTTTCGTGAAAAGTTTCACTTACGGCGTGAAGTTAACCGCCCCGGAAAGGTGTTTCAACCCGGACCCGCTATATTCCCCGCCGTTCGTGGGGCAGGCGTCCGGGGCGCCGGCCGCCGGGGCCCGGTTCCTCCGTTCCGCCGAGGCGTGATGTCCATCAAGTCCGACCGCTGGATCAGACGGATGGCCCGCGAGCGCGGGATGATCGACCCGTTCGTCGAGCGACAGGTGCGCGAGGTGGACGCGCGGGGCCGTCGGGTCATCTCCTACGGCGTGTCGAGCTACGGCTATGACATGCGGGTGGCGCCGGAGTTCAAGATCTTCACCAATGTGCTCAGCGCCGTGGTGGACCCGAAGGAGTTCGATTCGCGGTCCCTCGTCGAGTTCGAGGGGGACGTCTGTATCGTGCCGCCGAACAGCTTCGCTCTGGCCCGCAGTGTCGAGTATTTCCGCATTCCCCGCGAGGTGCTCACGATCTGCGTGGGGAAGAGCACCTACGCCCGCTGTGGAATCATCACCAACGTGACGCCCTTCGAACCGGAGTGGGAGGGCAACGTCACCCTCGAGATCTCCAATACCACGCCGTTGCCGGCCAAGATCTACGCCAACGAAGGCATCTGCCAGGTGCTCTTCTTCGAAGCCGATGCCGACGACCTCTGCGAAGTCAGTTACGCGGACAAGGCCGGCAAATACCAGCGCCAGACCGGCGTGACCCTTCCGAAGCTCTAGGCCGCCGACCCCGACCGGATCCTCGATGCGACACCCGGTATTCCTGGCGGTGCTCATCGCCTCGCCGCTCCTCGCCCAGCAACCCGCTTCACCGGCCGCGCCATCCGTCGCCCTGCGCCCGCCCGTGGCCGACACCGGGGTCTTCAGCCCCCTGGCGCTCCCGCCGGCCACGGACACACGCAGCGCGACCGGGGCACCCGGGCCCCGCTACTGGCAGCAGCGGGCCGACTATGCCATCAAGGCGACGCTCGACACCGCGACGCAACGCCTGACCGGGTCCGAGGTGGTCCGCTACACGAACAATTCGCCGGACACACTTCGCTTCGTCTGGATGCAGGTTGACCAGAACCTCTTTCGGCCGGGGAGCATGGGTTCCCTGCTCTTCGCATCCGAGAACCGCTTCGGCCGCACCGGCCTCCAGGATGGGATCGAGATCCGGAGCATCGCCCAGGCCGCGGCCGCTCCATCGGCCAGGTCGGCCGGGAGGAAGGGGGCGTCCGCCGCCGCGGGCAAGCCCATCCCGCTCACCTCCCGGGTGGACGACACCATGATGTACGTGGAGCTCGCCACGCCGCTGGCGCCGGGTGCGACCACGCTTCTCGACCTCACCTGGGACTTCCACATTCCGGAACATGGCGCGGACCGGATGGGGCGCGACGGCAGCCTCTACGAGATCGCCCAGTGGTACCCGCGGATGGCGGTCTACGACGACGTCCACGGGTGGAATACCGACCAGTACCTGGGCCAGGGCGAGTTCTACCTGGAGTACGGCGACATCGACTACGAGGTGACGCTCCCGGCCGGCTACATCGTGGCCGGCACCGGCACCCTCCAGAACCCCTCCGAGGTTCTCACCGCTGTCCAGCGGTCGAGGCTGGCCGCCGCGATCAAGTCCGACAGCACCGTCGCGATCGTCACCGCCGAGGAGCTGAGCTCCGGCGCGGCGCGCCCCCGACGCGACGGGACGCTCACCTGGCGCTTCCGCGCGGAGCGTGTGCGTGACGCCGTCTGGGCCGCGTCACCCGACTACCTGTGGGACGCCTCGGGCTGGGATGGTACCCTCGTCCAGGCCTATTACCGACCGTCCGCCGTCGAGACCTGGCGGGACGCGGCCCGGATGAGCCGATTCTCCATCCAGGAGTACAGCACCCGCTGGTTCCGGTATCCCTATCCGCAGATCTCCGCGGTCGAGGGCCCGATCTCGGGCATGGAGTATCCGATGGTGGCGATGGAAGCGAGGAGCAACGACGGGAACGGGCTTTACAGCGTCATCACCCATGAGATCGGGCACATGTGGTATCCCATGGTCGTCGGCTCGGACGAGCGCCGTTATGCCTGGATGGACGAGGGGTTCGACACCTTCATCAACACCTTCTCCGAGGAAGGGTACTGGAACCGGGACGACACGCCGGAGCGGCGCAGGGAGTCGGGCTTCGTCACGGGGCTCGACCAGTCGCCCGCCGCGCAACCGATCATGACGCCGGCCAACCGGTACCTGAGCAACAGCAATCTGGGCAGCCTGGCGTACGTGAAGCCGTCGCTCATGCTCCTCGCGCTCCGCAACAAGGTGCTCGGGCCCGAGGTGTTCGACCGATCGTTCCGGGAGTACACCCGGCGGTGGGCGTTCAAGCATCCCCAGCCCGCCGACTTCTTCCGGACGATCGAGCAGGTGTCGGGCCGCGACCTGTCGTGGTTCTGGCGGAGTTTCTTCCTCACGACCGCAGCGCTCGACCAATCCGTCGAGTCGGTGAGGGAAACGGCGGATGGCGCGGCGCTGGTTTCGCTGCGCAATCTGGGAACCGCCGTGATGCCGGTGGAGCTCCTGCTCACCGCGGACGACGGAACCACGAATCTCGTGCGGCTTCCGGTGGAGATCTGGTACCGCGGCAATCGGTACATCTACCGGGTGCCACCCGGCAGGCACTTGGTCGCTGCACGGGTCAATCCCGATGGCGCCTTCCCTGACGTGAATCCCTCGAACGATGCCTGGCAGTCATCGACCGCCTCGACGCATTGAGCCGCCCCACTCTCCCGTAGGAATCACCATGCGCGCACGTCTTGCACTGTTTCTCCTGGGTTCCCTGCCCGCCGGACTCCATGCCCAACAGCCGTCCGCCCCGCCCGGCGCGTCACTCAACTCCGAACCCGGAGATCCCTCCCCGTTCCGTCGCCTTCAGCTCGCACCGCCGAACGGGGTGCGAAGCGCGAACGGCGCTCCCGGCCCGGGCTACTGGCAGCAGCGGGCGGACTACGTCATCCGCGCGACGCTCGACACGGCGAACAGGAGGGTGCGTGGCGAGGAAACGATCACCTACACGAACAACTCGCCCGACACTCTCCGCTTCGTGTGGCTCCAGGTGGACCAGAACCTCTTTACCGACACCAGCCGCGGCGTCACCATGTTCGGTGCCGTCCCTGGCTCGGGCCCCACAGTTGCCGGTGCCAAGCCTGCCAGCAGCTCTGAGATGGGTGTCCGCATTCTCAGCGTCGCCCAGCCGGCGAGTGCGCCCAAGAAAGGCAAGTCCGCCGGCGAGGCGACCAGCCTCCGGTACATGGTGAACGGCACCGTCATGCGGGTGGACCTGCTCCAGCCGATGCCGCCCAAGGGGAAGCAGCAGCTCGAGCTCGCCTGGTCCTTTCCCCTCCCCTCCAGCCCCAACCGCATGGGGGTCGAGGATATAGACGGAAGCACGGTCTTCGAGGTGGCGCAGTGGTATCCCCGGCTGGCGGTGTACGACGACGTGCGTGGCTGGAATACCGAGCAGTACTATGGCCGCGGCGAGTTCTACCTCGAGTACGGCAGCTTCGACGTGAGCCTCACGGTGCCAGCCGATATGCTCGTCGCCGCCACGGGTACGCTGCGAAACCCGGACGAGGTGCTGACCGCGGCCCAGCGTGCGCGGCTCGAGCGCGCGCGCACCAGCAACCAGACGGTTGTCATTCGAGGCAAGGACGAGATTGGTGACCCCGCCTCGCGGCCCCCGACGACCTACCCCACCTTCACCTGGCGGTTCACTGCCGACAGCGTCCGCGATTTTGCCTGGGCGGCGGCACGGCACTTCATCTGGGACGCGGTCGGCGTGAACGGCGGGCGGACACTGGCGATGAGCTTCTATCCCCCGTCGGCCGAGCCGGCGTGGAAGGAGGCGAGCCAGTACGCCAAGTTCGCCATCGAGAACTACTCGCAGCAGTGGGTCCCCTACCCCTATCCCTACGCCATCAACGTGAACGGCATCGAAGGCGGGATGGAGTACCCCATGATCGTCTTCTGCCGCGAGCGGGTGGATCCGGTGGCGCTCTACAGCGTGACCGACCATGAGTTCGGCCACAACTGGTTTCCCATGCTCGTGGGGAGCAACGAGCGGCTGTATGGATGGATGGACGAAGGATTCAACAGTTTCATGAACCACTACAACTTCCCCAAGCGGTGGCCGGACAAGCCGCTGCCAGCTTCCCGGGGACTACAGGAGACTTACCTCAAGAACGCGCTATCGGGCCAGGAACAGCCGATCATGATCCCGGCCGACCGGAGCCTGACCAGCGAGAACTGGCGCCAGGCGCTGTACAACAAGCCGGCCGTCGGGCTGGTGCTGCTCCGCGAGCATATCACCTCGCCGGAGCGGTTCGACCCGGTCTTCCGCGAGTACATCCGGCGCTGGGCGTTCAAGCATCCCACGCCGGCGGATTTTTTCCGGACGATGGAGGACGGGCTCGGCGAGGACCTCAGCTGGTTCTGGCGGTCCTGGTTCCATACTACCGAGCAGCTCGACCAGGCGGTGGACTCCGTCACTCTCTCCGACTCCGCCGCGGTCGCGTCGCGGGTGTTTCTGCGGAACGCCGGGCAGATGCCGATGCCGGTCGAGCTCTCCCTCCTCATGGATGACGGGAGCACGCGGCGCCTTTCGCTTCCCGTGGAAATCTGGTTCCGGGGCAACCGCTTTACCGCGGCCATTCCGGGGCCCAGCAGGGTGAAATCGGTGACAATCGATCCGGACGGATGGTACCCGGATGTGAAGCGGGACAACAACAAGTGGCCGTGAAGGATTCCCCGTTCACGGCACCTTCAGTTGCCACAGGCCGCTCAGCATGTCGATCGCGTAGAGTGATCCGCCGGCCAGCTGGACACCCCATACGTAGGTGTTGCCGATCCCGCCCGGAGTGATCCGGGCAATGAGCCGGCCGGACAGATCACCGGAGAGGGTGCCGGAGACGTCGAGGGCCACGACCCCTCCGTTGTAGTAGGCTGCGTAGAGGATCTGTCGTTCCTCGTCCATCCAGAAGTTGTGGGTGCCGGCCCCGTCGAGGTGGAAGAAGGCGACCTCCGTGGGGTTCGCCAGATCGGAGATGTCCACGACGTGGATGTCCCCGCTCGACACGGAGCCGACGGCGCCCGGTCCCTCCTGCCCGATGAACAGATAGCGGTTCTCCCCGGCCACCGGATTGTGGAACCACCAGCCATTGTGAACCGCTGCTCCCGCCTTGAGCCCGCCCGTGCTGGTGAGCAGGCGGCCTACCTCGACAGGGGCGCCGGGGAGGCCGGAGCTGATCCCGTTCCCCACGTCGTAGATGATCACGCCGGTGTTCCAGGCGAACACGAATGCCAGGCCATCGCGCACGTAGGTGTCGTGGATCCCGTAGGCGGGAGGAATCGGCACCGAGGTCCGGAGCACGATCGCCGCGGGGTCGGTGATGTCGTAGATGAGCAATGCCGGCTCCTCGGGATTCTTCGCGGCGAAGACGTAGCGGCGGCCCGCGATCTCGGCGATCGTCGCGGTGTGGATTCCGGTCGCCACCTGCGCGCTGTCGAGAAGCACGGGCAGGCGGGGGTTCGTGAGGTCGTAGACGAAGAGCCCGGCGTTGGGTCCCCGTTCGGCGCCGAACACCAGCACCTTGCCGTCGTCGCTCACCTGGACGTCGCTCACGGTCTCTATACCCGGCACAGTGAGGGAATCGAGCAGCGAGGGAGCGCCGCCGGCACCCCGGAACCAGATGTTCACGACATTGCCGGGGTTTCCGTTTCGGGGGGTCCCACCCCAGGTGCCGGTGTAGACGTAGGAGCCGTGCACCCAGAGGTCTGAGCTGTAGCGATCCGGGAGGTTGTTCCCTCCCGCCAGTATCTCGAACTCGCCATCCGGGATGGGATGTGGGCCCGCGCCGTCGCCTCCGCCACAGGCCACGGCGCCGGCGAGGATCCAGAGGGACCGCCTCACTTTGGCCCTCCCCCGTGGTCGTGTCCCGCCAGCGCGCCGTCCTCCATCGCTCCATACCTCCCCATTCTGTGCACTCCCATTCCTGCCCCGATCCGGACGCCCACGGCCACCAACCAGAAGTGATCCGCGCCGTAGAGGATTTCGGGGTCGAACACGCCACCTCCGACCTTCGCGATGCTTCCGGCGGAAATCTCCACCAGGGGACGAAGCCGTACTCGCCCACCCTGGAGGGCGTCGATCTCATACCCCATCGTGTGGGTGGTCCACCGTGTTCTGCCGAGAATCGAGTTGTCCAGGTGGGGTCGCCGCGTTCGGAACCGGCCGACCCGCTCTTCCTCGGGCCGCCCGGTCCGCTCGAAGCGGTACTGGAGACGATGACGGCCCGTGCTCCATGCACCCTCGGCGAGGAGGGACTCGAACACGTGGAACCCATCCGCCTCCGAGGTGCGCGCCCACTCGACGAGACCGTAGATCGGGTGATCTCCCACAAGTCGAGACCAGCGGGCGGAGAGGCTCCACTTGCCCTGATTGGTGCCCGCGCCCGGCCGGTGTTCGGGGGAATGAACGTGGGCATGGGAGACCTGAAACTCCAACCCGGTTACAGGGGTGACGCCGCCGCGCACCGACCAGGAATCCCCGAATCGGCTGAGGTTGGGCCATTGCCCCGGGTATTCCGGCTCGTCTCCGTTGAAGAGGCCGACTTCGGCGGAGACGAGTCGGGTCCTGAAGGCGGCTATGGCGACGGCTCGCTCCAGCACCTGGGAGAGGTGGTGATTGACGGGGTATCGGAGAAACGGCCGGGACATCGGGTCATCGGTGCCGAAGGGGGCGAAGCCCTTGCCGAGACCCACGGAGAGGCGGGAAGCCCCATCGCTGCCGCCGAGGAGATGGTCCGCCGAAAGGAAGAGCTCGTGAAGGTAGGTGTGGGGGTGCCGCCGATCCACGAATCCTTCGCCCCAGTTCCCCAATGCCAGCTCGCCCTCGGGGATCGTCGCTCCCTCGAGGTCGAGCATTCCCACCAGTCGGAGGTGTCGCCCCGCACCGGCGTGGACAGCGAGCGTCGGCTGGACGACCCGGACCTCGCCCAGCGCCCCGCCGCCGGGAACGACGTCCGACCGCTCGAACGCCAGGACGGCGTTGATCCCCACCCGGGCCCAGGGCGGCGCCTGTGCCTGCATGCGGTGAGGCACCAGCGCCGCCACTCCCGCCGCCAGGGCGAGGCGGAACGGGCTCAGTCCGACTCGGCCGCCACCGCGCGCTCCGGGGCCAGGCTCGCCCGGAGGAAGTCGCGGTTCATCAGTGTGATGGTGTCGATGCTGATCTGTTTGGGGCAGGCGTCCTGGCATTCTCCGAAGAGCGTGCAGGCCCCGAATCCCTCAATGTCCATCCGGGCCACCATGCGCCGCGCGCGCTGAAACCGCTCCGGTTGCCCCTGCGGGAGCAGGCCCAGGTGGGTGATCTTGGCGGCGGTGAACAGCGAGGCCGAGCCGTTCGGGCACGCCGCGACGCATGCGCCGCACCCGATGCACTGGGCGGCGTCCATGGCGGTGTCGACGAGGTCCTTCCCGATGAGCAGCGCGTTGCCGTCGGGCGCGCCGCCGGTGGGAGCGCTGATGAATCCGCCGGCGGCGATGATCCGGTCCAGCGCGCCGCGGTCCACCACCAGGTCGCGCACCACAGGCAGGGCCCTCGCGCGCCAGGGCTCGACGTAGATCTCGTCACCGTCGTCGAAGCTGCGCATGTGCAGCTGGCAGGTTGCGGTACCGGGGTTGGGCCCGTGGGCCACGCCGTTGATCATGAGGCTGCAGGAGCCGCAAATCCCCTCACGGCAATCGTGGTCGAACGCGATCGGCACCTCTTGCGCTTCCGTGAGCCGCTCGTTGACCACGTCGAGCATCTCGAGGAACGACATGTCGGGGCTGATGTCGTGGGCGGCGTAGCGCACCATACGGCCCGGCGCGCCGGGCCCCGCCTGCCGCCACACGTGAAGCACGACGTTCATGAGAGTTCCTCGGGCGCCGGACAGTTCACTTGTAGCTCCGCTGCGCCAGGTGAACGTAGTCGAACTCGAGCGGTTCCTTGTGGAGCCTCGGCGCCCGCTCTGCGCCCATGTACTCCCACGCGGCCACGTAGGCGAAGTGCGTGTCGTCCCGCTGCGCTTCGCCTTCCTCCGTCTGGTGCTCCTCGCGAAAATGCCCGCCGCACGATTCTTCCCGGTGCAGGGCGTCGTGGCACATGAGCTCGCCGAGCTCCAGGAAGTCGGCCACCCTTCCCGCCTTCTCCAGCGCCTGGTTCAGCTCGGCATCACTCCCGGGAACATTCAGGTTGCTCCAGAACTCCGCCCGCAACGCGGGGAGCCGTTCCAGCGCCTCGGTGAGCCCGGCGGCGTTGCGGGCCATGCCGCAGTTGTCCCACAGCAGCTTCCCCAGCTCCCGGTGGAACGAGTCAACCGTGCGCTTGCCCTTGATGTCGAGGAAGCGTTTCGTGAGCGCCGTGACCTCGGCTTCCACCAGGCGGAACTCGGGATGAGAGGTGTCCACCCTGCCCAGCCGGCTCGACACAAGGTAGTCGCCGATGGTATTGGGAATGATGAAATAGCCGTCGGCGAGCCCCTGCATCAGCGCGCTGGCACCCAGCCGGTTGGCGCCGTGATCGGAGAAGTTGGCTTCGCCGATGACATGCAGCCCGGGGATGGTGCTCATCAGGTTGTAGTCCACCCAGAGCCCCCCCATCGTGTAGTGCACCGCGGGATAGATCCGCATCGGCACCCGATAGGGGTCTTCGTCGGTAATGCGCTGGTACATCTCGAAGAGATTGGCATAGCGTTCGCGGACGGTCTGGACGCCCAGCCGGGAGATGGCGTCCGCGAAGTCGAGGTAGACGCCGAGCCCCCCGGGACCGACCCCGCGGCCCTCGTCGCAGACGGCCTTGGCGGCACGCGAGGCGATGTCCCGGGGCGCCAGATTGCCGAAACTGGGATATCGCCGCTCGAGGTAATAGTCGCGCTCGCCCTCGGGAATCTCCCCCGGAGCCCGGCCGTCGCCGGCCCGCTTCGGGACCCACACCCGCCCGTCGTTCCGCAGCGACTCGCTCATGAGCGTCAGCTTCGACTGATAGTCGCCGCTGACGGGAATGCAGGTGGGGTGAATCTGGGTGTAGCACGGGTTGGCAAACGCCGCTCCCCGCTTGTGGGCCCGCCAGATGGCGGTGGCATTCGATCCCTTGGCGTTGGTCGAGAGGTAGAAGGCGTTGCCGTACCCGCCGGTCGCGAGCACTACCGCGTCGCCGGCATGCGACTCGATCCGCCCCGTCACCATGTCGCGGACCACGATGCCCCGCGCCCGCCCGTCGATCACCACGAGATCGAGCATCTCGGTGCGCGGGTACATCGTCACCCCGCCTCGCGCGATCTCCTTCTCCAGGGCCTGATAGGCGCCGAGGAGCAGCTGCTGGCCTGTCTGGCCCCGGGCGTAGAAGGTCCTCGAGACCTGGGCGCCGCCGAAGGAGCGGTTGGCCAGGAGACCTCCGTACTCCCGGGCGAAAGGCACGCCCTGGGCCACGCACTGGTCGATGATCTGGACGCTGATTTGCGCCAGTCGGTAGACGTTGGCCTCGCGCGCGCGAAAATCACCGCCCTTCACCGTGTCGTAGAAGAGGCGGTAGACGCTGTCCCCGTCGTTCCGGTAGTTCTTGGCCGCGTTGATGCCGCCCTGCGCCGCGATGCTGTGCGCCCGGCGGGGCGAATCCTGGAAGCAGAAGCACTTGACGTTGTAGCCGAGCTCGCTCATCGTGGCCGCGGCGGAGGCGCCGGCCAGCCCGCTTCCCACGACGAGAACCGTGTATTTCCGCTTGTTGGCGGGGTTCACCAGCTTCATCTGGAAGCGGTGGCTGTCCCACTTCCGCTCGACCGGTCCGTCGGGGACCCTCGACTTGAGCTCGACCGTCATCGCGGGCCTCCTACCAGTCCGGCGAACGCGGCGAGCGGCACCGCGGCGAACCCCAGCGAGACGATGACGGCGATCACCACCGCCAGGCGCCGCTGGAGCGGCTGCGGCGAAGGAGGGCTGGCGCCGAGCGACCGGAACGAGCTCCACGCCCCGTGATACAGGTGGAGGCCAAGGGCGAGCATGGAGATGACGTAGAAGGCCGTCACCCACGGGACCCGGAATCCCGCGACCAGGTTCGCATACACGTCGCCCTCGGTGAATACCCCCGCCGGACGGATGGTGCCGGTGGTGAAGTGCAGGATGTGCACGACGATGAACACGAGCAGGAGGGCGCCGCCCCAGCGCAGGGTGCGCGAGGCGAGGGTGGACACCTGGGGAGCCCGGCGAGCATAGCCGACCGGCCGTGCGGCCCTGTCGCGCAAGGTGAGCTGGGAGGCAGCCACCACGTGTAGCAGCACCGCCACGAGCAGCACCACGCGCGCCACCCACAGCAGCTCGCTCAGGGGGCCATGGAGCAGGCGGCCGTAGGCGTTGATGTGCTCCGCGCCCTGAAAGACCTTGAGGTTGCCGGCCATGTGGCCGAGGACGAAGAGCACGCCAAGGAGACCGGTCACGGCCATGACCGCCTTCTTGCCGACCGACGACTCCCACAGGGCTTGCAGGCGGTTCATGAATCCCCTCGGGTCAGGCGACGTCGACGACAGCCTGCGTGGTTCGCACTGCTTCCGCCGACCGGTGGAGCTCCGCGCGCTCGGCGTCGGTCAGGGTGATCTCGATGATCCCCTCGAGGCCTCCCCGGCCGAGCTTGCAGGGAACGCCGCAGAAGACATCGCGCAGGCCGAATTCGCCCTGCAGCCAGGCCGAACACGGGAGGACCCGCTTCTTGTCGAGGGCGATGGCCTCGACCATCTGCACCGCCGCCGCGCTCGGCGCGTAGTAGGCCGATCCGGTCTTGAGGAACGCCACGATCTCGGCGCCGCCACCGCGGGTGCGTTCGACGATGGCCTGGAGCTTTGCCGGGTCGATGAGCTGGCTGACGGGAATGCCCGACACCGTGGTATAGGAGACCAGCGGGACCATCGTATCGCCGTGCCCGCCGAGCACCATGGCCTGGATGTCCTCCACCGACACGTCGAGCGCCTCCGCCAGGAACGTCCGGTAGCGCGCGGTGTCGAGCACTCCAGCCATACCGATCACTCGCTCCCGCGGAAAGCCGCTGGCGCGCATGGCGACGTAGCACATGACATCGAGGGGGTTCGAGACCACGACGATGATCGCCTTCGGCGCGACGCGCGCGATGTCCCGCGCCACGGACCGTACGATCCCCGCGTTGGTCTTGACCAGATCGTCGCGGCTCATTCCGGGCTTGCGCGCGATCCCGGCGGTCACGACGAACACATCGGCACCCTCCGCCGCCTCGTAGCCGTTGGTGCCGACCACCCGGGTGTCGAACCCCTCCACCGGCCCCGATTGCCACTGGTCGAGCGCCTTGCCCTGGGGAACGCCTTCCACGACGTCGATCATCACGACAGTGCGAGCCAGATTCTTCTCGGCGAGGCGCTGCGCGGCAGTGGCTCCCACGTTTCCCGCCCCGACGACCGCAACTTTTCCGAGCATGGAGATCGGTTCCCGGTGAGGAGAGTGCGCTCCTGCGCGTCGCGCGTAAAGCGCCGCAATATACCGATTTACAGAGGGCGGGAAAACCCCGCGACCGGCGTGGCCGAGGCTGCCGAGGTCTGCCGGATAGCCTCGTAGAGCACGATGCCCACCGCGGTCGCCAGATTGAGGCTCCTCACCGGGCCCGACATCGGAATGGTGAAGCAGCGGTCCGGGTGCTTCTCGAGAATGCGCTCCGGCATGCCGTCGGTTTCGCTCCCGAACACGAGACACGAATTCGCCTGGTACGGCGCCTCCCAGAAGCTGCGGCTCGCTCGCGCCGAAAAGTAGAGACACCGCTCCCGGTTCATCGCGTCGCGGAAGGCAAACCAATCGGGATGGACCCAGAGATCCACCGAGTCCCAGTAGTCGAGCCCGGCCCTTCGCAGCTCGCTCTCGTCGAGCGAGAAGCCGAGCGGTCCGATGAGGTGGAGCGGGCTGTCGACAGCGGCGCACAGCCGGGCGATGTTGCCGGTATTCGGGGGGATCTGCGGCTGGATCAGCGCGATGTGAAGCGGCATCACCCTCCCCGGGTGTGCATTTCCCGCCGGGGATCGGCCCGGAGGCCCTCGACCGGGTACAGCACACCTCGCTCACCCAGCGCGGCGCGGGCCTCGGCGCCGCGATCGGTCCGGGCCTGCCAGGTGGCGGTGATCCGCTCCCCGATCTCCTCGTCGGTCGCTCCAAGCCGGAGAAGTTCCCTCAGGTCCAACCCGCTCTCCCCATACAGGCAGAGAAGCCAGGTGCCGTCGGCCGTGAGCCGCGCCCGGTCGCAGGTGCGGCAGAAGGGGGCCGTCGTCGAAGCGATCACCCCGAAGATTGTCCCGTCGCCCAGCGAGAAACGCTCGGCGGGTGCCGCGCCCTGGCGATCGAGCGGGGTGACCGGGCCGTAGCGATGCGCGATGGTCTCGAGGATCTCAGCCTGCGGCACCACCTGGTCCATGGACCACCCCGTCGCCCCGCCGACGTCCATGTACTCGATGAACCGGGACTCGAGCCCGCGTTGCCTGGCGAATTCCAGGAGGTCCACCACCTCGTCGTCATTGAATCCGCGGATCACGACCGTGTTGAGCTTGATTCCCGCGAACCCCGCGGCAGTGGCGGTGGCCAGCCCCTCGACGACTTCGGCATGCCGAGCGCTCTTCGCGAATGCGATCATCCGTTCCGGCCGCAGGGTGTCGAAGCTCACCGTGACACGGCCGAGCCCGGCAGACCGGAGAGCGGCCGCGTAGCGACCGAGCAGGATGCCGTTGGTGGTGAGCGACAGATCGGACAGCGACTCGTGGCCTCGCAGCAGGGAGACCAGCGCGGGGAGGTCGTGCCGCAGGAGGGGCTCGCCTCCCGTCAGCCGCAGCCTGGTGACTCCCAGGCCGGCGAAGATGCCGACCAGCCGGTCGGTCTCCTCGAACGTGAGGATCGAATCCCGCGGCAGCCAGATGTACTCGGCCTGGGGCATACAGTACTGGCACCGCATGTTGCAGCGGTCGGTGACCGAGACCCGCAGGCTCCGGAGCGGCCGCGCGAACCGGTCCCGCACCGGCGCCGTCAGACCGACTCCACGGGTGCCGCCCGGCCGGTCGCCGTGGGGTCCACCCACTCGATGCTGCCGTCGGCGTAGAACTCCTGCTTCCAGATGGGCACCCGCCGCTTCACTTCCTCGATGGCGTAGCGGCAGGCATCGAAGGCGGCGTCACGATGGGCGGCGCCGGCGGCTACCGCGATCGCGGTTTCTCCCACCTCACGCGACCCGATCCGGTGGCGCAGTGCCACCTTGGCCGGCCATCGAGCCTCGGCTTCCTGGATGATGCGGGCGCACTCGGCCTCGGCCATCGCGGCATAGGCGGAGTACCGCAGGCGCAG
>CAYYXP010000069.1:0-25210 GCA_964475685.1 uncultured Gemmatimonadaceae bacterium
GGCCGCCCGGATCAGCCGCTTCGAGCCCTCCTCAGACACCGGCTTGATGCCGATGGCGCTGCTCTCGGGAAAGCGGATGTTCTGGGCGCCCATCTGCTGCTGGAGAAACTCGATCACCCGGCGCGCCTCGTCGCTCCGCGCCTTGTACTCGATGCCGGCGTAGATGTCCTCGGTGTTCTCGCGGAAGATCACCATGTTGACGTCCTGCGGCGCCTTGACCGGCGAGGGCACTCCCTCGAACCAGCGCACCGGGCGGACGCAGGCGTAGAGGTCGAGCTTCTGGCGGAGCGCGACGTTGAGGGACCGGAACCCGCCGCCGACCGGCGTGGTGAGCGGACCCTTGATCGCCACCAGATGACGAGAGAGCGCCGCGAGCGTCTCGTCGGGGAGCCAGCTGTCGAGCCGGTTCTTCGCCTTCTCCCCGGCGAACACCTCGCGCCACATGATGCGGCGCTTCCCGCCGTAGGCGAGCTTCACCGCGCCGTCGAACACGTGCTGGGAGGCCGCCCAGATATCGGGGCCGGTGCCATCGCCCTCGATGAAGGGTATGATCGGCTCGTCCGGCACCTGCAGCCGACCCTCCCTGAGAGTGATGGATTCGCCGGCGGGGTTCCGGGAGGCGGCGGGGCTCGACGATGGCGCAGGCATGGGAATGGGATCCTTCGGAGGCGCGGGCTCTAGTGCCGGGACATGAATCGACGCTGAATCTTACGGGGTCGCCGGAGATCGGCAACCGGGCGGAGGGCGACCTCGCGGTCCGGGCCGTCGCGGCGATCCGCGCGGCATACGACGAGTATCACCTTGGGTTCCAGGCGATCACCCGCCGCGCGCGCGACCGGTTCGAGCGCTCCGACTGGGCCGGCGCCCAGTCCGATGCCACCGAGCGGCTGGCCCTCTACCGAATCCACGTCGACGGCGCGGTGGCGGACGTCCGTGACATCCTCCAGGACGCGGTCATGGAGCGGACGCTCTGGGCCGCCATGAAGGCGCTCCACGCGCGGGGCTCGTCGGGGCGCCCCGATGCCGAAGTGGAGCGGACCTTCTTCAATTCGGTCACGCGGCGGGTCTTCTCGACCGTGGGCGTGGACGACGCGATCGAATACCTCGATCCGACCACTCCCATGACCGACGCTGACGACGCGCCCCCGCTGTACGACACCTACACCGCACCGGCCGCCGACACCGCACTCGTCCGGTCCATTCTCGACGCCATTCCCTGGTCGGTGCCCTACGCGGAGCCGGGGCGCGACGCGGAAATCATCGCGGAGCTGATCCGCGCGGCCCTGCGGGACGCACCGTCCGGCCCGGTGGCCATAGACGTGCTCCGCTCGGTCTTCTACCGAAACAAGGGCGCCTACGTGGTGGGGCGGGTCCGCCAGGGCGGCGTCACCCTTCCGCTGGTGATTCCGCTGCTCCGGGCGGAACGGGGCATCGTCGCCGACGCGGCCCTCCTGAGCCAGGACCAGGCGAGCGTGGTGTTCGGCTTCAGCTGGTCGTACTTCCGGGTGGAGGTGTCCCGGCCCCGGGACCTCATCGAGTTCCTCCGCTCGATCATGCCGCTCAAGCGGGTGGACGAGCTCTACAACGCCATCGGGTTCAACAAGCACGGGAAAACCGAGCTCTTCCGCAACCTGATGTCCTACCTGCAGGACCCCGATGCCCGCTTCGCGTTCGCCGAGGGGGACGAGGGGATGGTGATGGCGGTGTTCACGCTGCCCGCCTTCAACCTCGTCTTCAAGGTCATCAAGGACAGCTTTGGCGCGCCCAAGAACACGACGCGGCAGGCGGTGATGGACCGCTATCATTTCGTCTTCGTCCGCGACCGTGTGGGGCGGCTGGCGGACGCGCAGGAGTTCGAGCACCTCGAGTTCCCCCGCCGCTGCTTCCCCGACGACCTGCTCGATTACCTCCTGGGGGTGGCCGGCACGACGGTGCGGGTTGCCGGCGACAGGGTGGTGGTACGGCACGTCTACACCGAACGGCGGGTGACGCCGCTCAACATCTTCCTCCGCGACGCCCCGGAGGACGCGGCGCGCGAGGCGGTGCTCGATTACGGCAACGCGATCAAGGACCTCGCCGCAGCCGACATTTTCACCGGCGACATGCTGCTCAAGAATTTCGGGGTGACGCGCAACGGGCGGGTGATCTGCTACGACTACGACGAGCTGTGCCTTCTCTCGGAGTGCCGGTTCAGGCGCATTCCACCGCCGACGTCCATCGAGGAGGAGTTCGCGGCGGAGCCGTGGTTCCACGTCGGCGAGAAGGACGTCTTCCCCGAGGAGTTCCACGCCTTTCTGTCGCCCGCGGGGAGCGTGCGGGAGACCTTCCTGGAGGCACACGGCGATCTGTTGACCGTGGAATTCTGGACGGGCGCGCAGAACCGGCTGGCGCGCGGCGACGTGGTGGACGTCTTCCCCTATCCCCGCAACACGCGGCTCAGGCGCCGCGACTAGGCCGGCGCGAGCGCTACTTGCGCGGCAGCAGCAGGGTGAAGGAGGTGCGCAGCTTCCAGTCCGGGCCGCCCGTGGGCTTCTGAACGTACACGCCGACCGAGCCCGCCACGCTGAAGGGGAACGGGCCGAACTTCGTGAGCTTGGAGACCGCGAAGTTGATCGGCACGGTCCACTTCTCCGAGCCGTCGGCCTTCCAGTTCACGGTGGTTTCCGTCGTGACCGTGTAGGTCACGCCCTTCCCGGCGACGTAGGAAGCGAAGGGTTGGAAGAACGACTGGCTCACATCGGAACGCGGGGCGGTGCTGGCGTTGGCGAACGACCAGACATGGTTGGCCAGCAGGCCGAGCACCCAGGGCCCCTGCATCTTCAGCATCACCGCCGTCGGACCGGCCAACCACTTGCCGGTGCCCAAGGTCGGGTCGGTCGTCATTGGCAGGACCAGCACGGGACCGATGCCCCAGGTGAAGCTCGAGCTCCCGGAGGGTGAGAAGAAGCTGGAGAAGGTCACGTCGCCAAAGCCCGACGACGATCCGAGATTCTCCGGCTGGGACACGTAAGGCAGGATCCAGCGCGCGATCAGGTTCACCTTCTCCGTAAGCGAGAACGGCACGACGGGCTGGATGTTGAGGACCGTCCTCAAGCCGTCATTGGTCGGCCCCACCTTGTTTTCCCAGTTGAACTGGAAGGGCACGCTCACGAGATCGGAGACCGGATTCGCCAGCTTCTTGGCCAGGTCCTCCTGGCTCGGAGCCGCCTTGGCGGTCGTGTCCTGCGCGGCCGCCGTGGAAATCGTGAGCGAGCCCGACAGCAGCGCCGTCGTGAGCCCCACCGCCCGGGATCCGCACCACCTTGTCCATCGCATCGATGTGCTCCTGAGGTCGGGCTCAACAAGACGCCTGAGAATGATGGAGGTAGACTTGAAAGGCTGCGGAACTTGCGTTTAAGGGGGGTAGTGCGTCAAGGCTAGTCTGACTTCGATGGGACCGGGCTCAGCGTGCCCGCCGTGCCCGTTTCAGATACCGCTCCGCCAACTGCTCCACCCGCTCGTTCCCTTCCTCGCGGGCCTCGGCGAGCAACTGCGAAACCTCCGCTTCGAGCGACGGATCACCCCAGTAATAGCCGGTGGCCGCCTCAGCGCCCATCGTGTCGCCCTCGTCCGCGCCTTTGAGGAGCGCGCGCGCCGCCGCCAGGGCGAAGGCGGGGTCGCCACGCACGGGGAGCGGATACTTGCCGAGGGCGTCGCCGCCCCCGGCATCTTCGTTCACGAACGCCCTGGACATGCCCGGAAGCTAACCGGGGTCCGGCGAGACTATTTGGTAAATTCTCCCTGCAGCGTCAGCTCAACCCGGGAGCCGGCCGGCACGACGACGTCGCGGTCCTGGGTCTGGACGGCGCGCTGAGTGCCGACCGCACCACCGATGAGTCCGCCGATCACGGCGCCCTTGGTGTTGCCGCCGATCACTCGGCCGAGAATGGCGCCGGCCGCGGTGCCCGCACCGACCTTGGCCACGTCGCCCTCGTTGGTCTTGCGATCGCGAAGGGTGCGATCGAGCGCGACAGCCGAGGCGTGGAGCGAATAGTTGATACCCGCGATCTCGACGGACGACGGAGTCAGGGTCAGCCTGCCGGTCTTGTCGCCCTTGTTCTCCGATTCGTGGATCTCGGCAATCGTGAGGGTGACCTTCGACCCGGCCGGAATCACTACCTGCCCGGACGCATCGTGCACGTCAGTGGCCACCGTCGCCACGACGGTCTGGCCGGCCTTGTCGGTCCGGGAGGTGATTTCCCGGTCCACGGTGGTGGAAACCACCGCGCCGGCGGCCAGCGCGTGCACGACAGGCACCGGGGCCGGTGCGGGCTCAGCAGCGGGCTCCGGGGCGGGCTTAGGCTTGGGAGTGGCCTTCGGCTTGGGCTGGGGCTTGGGGGCCGGCAGCGGCGCCGCTTCGGTGGAGATAGTGGCGCCGCTGGAGGCCGAATGGTCGCCCAAGGCGGCGGATGAGTCTATGGGGATCCGTTGCAGGTCGCGGCTCAGGTCGGTGGCCGCCTCGTTGCCGCCACCCTGGCCGCGGCAGCCCGCGAGCATGGCGAGTGTGAGGATTGCCAGTCGGTTAGACGCCATGGTGCCTCCTGATCTGGTGGGGTCGGCCGGTCCGACGCGTGGAACTTGCCCACAGGGAGCAAGTCCAGGGCCACCGGAGGTCACCCACAGCTCAGGATTGGCAACTCGTTACGCCGGGCCTACCCGTCAGACGGCAGGCGATTGCCAGACCTGCTCGATGTCATCTCCGGCCTTTCGAAGGATTTCCGCGACCCGCAGGAGCGCGGGATCGTCGGGGCCCTTTCGCCAGGCGCGCTTGAAGGTGACCGCCGCCAGATGGGCGAAGGCCCCCTGGATTTCCCCGATGCCGCCGCCGGTGAAGTCGCGCACCGTCTCCTTGACGCGATCGATGATCTCGTCGAGGAGATCCCGATGCTCCTCCAGGTAGCGCTCACCCTCCGGGGTGACGTGGTAGACCTTCTTGCCGTCGGTATCGACTGCCTTGATGTATCCCTCGTCCTCGAGCAACTGGAGAGTGGGATAGACGGTGCCGGCGGAGGCCGTGTAGCAGCCGCTCATCTTCTCCTCGAGCGCCTTGATGACCTCGTAGCCGTGGCGGGGCTTTTCCTTGAGCAGGCGGAGGATGACGAACTTCACTTCGCCCTGACCGAACATCTGTCCCCTGCGCCGGGGACCACCCCAGGGTCCGCCGCGGCCGAAGGGGAAGCCGGGCCCGAAGCCCCAGTCGTTCCTTGTGCTGGACATGGTTACCTCTTCGTAGTGACGTGTGATATGACTGACGATATATCGTACGTCATGGCTGGAGATATGTCAAGGAAGGCCGGCGTATCAGCGCAGCAGGTAGACGCGTAGACTGTCCGCCACCTGTCCCGCGAGCCGCTGCTCCGCGGTGACATCCGCAGTGTCGGCGTCAAAGCTCTGGGCCCAGACAGTCACGGCATCGCGCGCGCGGACCAGGCGCACCGTGGCCCGGATTCGCGGGCCGACATGGCGCACGCTCCCATCCACGACGTGTGCCACGCCGAAGCGGCGCCCGACCTTGCCGATGCCGACCGTGGCGCCCGATGGCGCCCTCTCGCCCACCGCTGATCGCACGGCGACGGAATCCATCTGTTCGAGCCTGAGAGTCAGCTCTTCCAGGAACGTCGCCGCCAGGCGCGCATCGGCACTGTCGCCGATGACGCGGAAGGGGAGCACTGCGACCGTCGATACGCCAGGCGAGACCGCAGGAGCCTCGTTGGGCCAGCCGGGCACGCCTCGCACCGCAAGCAGAGCGGCAATTCCGAGCACGCCGACCGCCAGGGTCCGGGGCCACGGCCGTCGCTTCCACGTCGCCGCTGCCATGAGCGGGACGGCCGTAGTCGCATCTCCCGCCGCTCCGGCAGGCGCCGGCGGCCACAGGAGGGGCCGCAGCGAAGCTGGAGTCTCCGACGATTCGCCATCGCGCGGTGACTGGATACGCCTTCCCAGCCAGCGCGTTTCCGGAGCCGGCACCACTCCGTACTCGCTGGACAGGCGGCGCTCCCAGTCGGCGAAGACACGCAGGGCGGTTCCCCGGTCGCCATGACGGTCGAGCAGCGCGATGTACCGGCGGACGGATTCCTCACCGTCCGCATCCAGATCGGCGGCCCTTCGTCCGAGCGCGAGCGCTTCCGCGCGCCGACCGGCGAGATCCTGACGAGCGCTGCACTCCCACGCCGCCCGTGCCGCATCGAGTCGCAACGAGCGCCGTTGCTCCGTGAGCCATTCATCGAATGCCTGCCCCACACCGCCGGGGAAGAGCCCGTCGAGCAGATCTCCACGGAAGAGCGCGAGCGCCTCCGGCCACTGCCCGGCCTCGAGATGGCGACGGAAGGCGACCGCGTCGCACCAGACCACCGGCTCCAGGCGCACCTCCTCATCGCCACGGACCCCGATGGCCTCGTGGCCAAGCGCCTTGCGCAGCGCATGAAGAGCCTTGCGGAATTGCAGCCGGCCGTGCATCTGATCGAGATCCGGCCAGAACATGACGATGATGGAATCCCGCCGGCGATAGCCGTCAGCGGTGGCGAGCGCCAAATAGGCCAGGAGGGCCAACCGCTTGGGTTGCCGGATCAGGGCGGCCCCGGCACCATCGCTGGCGCCGTGAAGCTCGGTGTGACCCAGGACGGTGAATCGGAGTGGTGAATCGGGCACGTCTCGGTTCCGGACGGTATGGGAACAGTCAAGGTACGGTCCGGGAATGGCACCCGGCTAGGGTGGGGTCGGCAGCACGAAGTCCGACCCTCTGCCCGTCACTCCACCAGGGGAGCCTGCAATGCGCGGCGCAGCACCGATCTTCCTCACCCTGCTGCTCACGGCAGCCCCGGCCGCCGCACAGGTCGTCACCGGCAGCATCGAGGGCCACGTGACCGCGCCCGACAGCACGCCCCTCAGCGACGCCGAAGTGACCGTCACCGGTCCCTCGATGCCGGGCCCACGCACCACCCGACCGGATGCGCTGGGGCGCTTCCTGGTGCCGCTGCTGCCGGCGGGAGAGTACCAGGTGCTGGTACGCCGGGTCGGCTCTCGTCCCGTGGCATACGAGGCGGTGCCGGTTCGGCTGGCGACGACCGTCCGGCTCCCCCCGACCAGGCTCGAGACGTCGCCAGTGGTGCTGGAGCCGCTCATCGTCGAGGCATCCTCGCTCACGCTCGACTTCCAGAGCACCGCGGTGCAGACCAGCTTCGGTCCGGAGGCGCTCGACGCCTTGCCGGTGGACCGGGAGTTCACCGCGGTCGCGGGGCTCGCGCCCGGCGCGAACACCAGCTACTACGGCGACGGGGTGAACTTCGCCGGCGGCACGGGCACGGAGAACACCTGGTTCGTGGACGGCATCAACGTCACGAACCCCATCACCGGCGCCCCCGGCATGCGGCTTCCCGTGCACCTGCTCCAGCAGGTCGAGATCCGTTCGGGGGTGTTCGACGCCAGCCTCGGCCAAGGCCTGGGCACGGTCATCAACGCGGTGACCCCCTCCGGCGGCAATTCCTTCCGAATGGCCGGCTATGGGTTCTTCTCCGGTGATGCGCTGGCGGCCGAAGCGGCGGCGGGACAGGGCCAGGTGACGGGCTTCCGTGACTTCGAGGCCGGCGTGAGCATCGGCGGCCCGGTGAGCCGCGATCGGCTCTGGTTCTTCGCGGCGTACAACCCCCTGCTGTCTCACGAAGATATCAGAGTGCGGGGGGTCCCCGACCAGACCGCGCGGAATACCCTGCACGCATTCGCCGGCAAGCTGACCTGGCGCGTGGGGGGCGCGACCAACGTCGAGCTGACGGTCCTGGGCGATCCGGCGACGAGCGAGGGCGTGGCCGGAGCGGACTCGGCGCTGTCGGTGGACCCGCTGCTTACGACGACACAGACAGGGGGATACAACCTCTCCCTGCGCGCATCGCACCGAGTGAGTCCCGCGGTGCTGCTCGAGGCAACGGCCCAGCGCTACGAGAGCAAGGAGGAGACGGAAGGCACCACGGCGACGGGGCGCAGCGAACCCAATTTCGTGGACTACACGACGGGCGTCGGTGTCACGTCAGGTGGTGTCGGCATGCGCTCGCGCCTGAGCGGCACCCGGTGGCTGGCGGGAATCCAGGCGCTCGTCCTGGTCCCCCGCCACACGATCCGGGTGGGCGCCGATCTCGAACGGACAACGGGCGAGGTGCTGTTCGAGGGACTCAACAACTCCAGCGGCGGCTTTGTTTCCGCAACCGGGGCCAGCGAGTGGTCGTGGTTCACCTTCTACGCCGCCTCGAAGCTCGCCAACACGGCGCCGAGCGTGTTCGTGCAGGATGCCTGGCAGGTGCACCCGCGCCTGCTGGCGAACGTGGGCGTGCGCTGGGAACAACAGCGGATGGAGGCCAGGAACGGCTCGACCATGACCCTCGCGGGCAACCTGCAGCCGCGGCTGGGGCTCATCTATCAGCCGGGCCAGCTGGGCACGACCAAGGTGTATGCGTCGTACGGCCGCTTCGTCGAGCGCACAGCCCTGTGGCTCGCCGGCAACCTCGGGCCGATCCACACCAGCTTCGAGACCTTCGATCACGACCCGCGGCAGGACCAGTTGCCGACCCCCGTCATCGAGCCGCCGACGCCCGTGCACTACGAGGCCCGAGCCCAGGCGGTCCACGAGATCTCCGCAGGCATCGAGCACCCCGTTTCGGCAACGATGATCGCGGGCATCCGCGGCGTCGTGCGCGATATCGAGGAAGTGATCGAGGACGGCCAGGGCCAGACCACGTGGGCCATCGGCAATCCCGGTCGTGGCGAGCTCGTGGCATTTCCCCGTGCGACCCGCCGGTATCAGGCGCTGGAGCTGACGCTGCGCACCGACGAGCGGTCGCAGGTACCGCTGCTCGTCTCATACATCCTCTCGAGTACCCGCGGGAACTACACCGGCCTCTACGCCACAGACTACGATCTGCCGGCGGCGCACGGGGGCCCGCAGTTCGACTTCCCGGAGCAGCTCGTCAACGGTACCGGGCTGTTGCCGAACGATCGCACCCACATGGTGCGCGCCGTCGCGTCACGACGATTCGGCTCCCGCTTCGGCGTCGGCACCGTGCTCTGGTGGGCCAGCGGGACACCGACCAGCGCGCTGGCGCCCATCCCGGGACTCGGGTACATCGGGTTTGTCACCCCGCGTGGGTCTGCGGGCCGGACCCCGGCCATCTGGGACCTCGATATCCGCCTGACATGGGATCTGGTGAACCGGGGCCGGACGCGCGGCACCCTGGTCGTCGACATCCAGCACCTCCCAAACACGCTGACGGCGGTGGAGTTGGAGCAGCAGGTCGAGCTGACGACTTACGGGAATCCGATCTCCTATCAGCCACCACGGAGGGTGCGGGCGGGCCTGCGTGTGGACTTCTGATGCGACACCGGAGTCACGCACGATTGGCGATGGCAATGGCCGCGGGCGCTGCGGCCTGGTCCGGCTTTGCCTGCCACCCGGCCCGTCCGCCGCTCCAAGCCGGCATGATCGCCGTACTGCCGTTCTCGATGGAGCCGGCGAGCGACGGCTGGATGGGCGAGGCACTCGCGGAGGAAACGGGAGGCGCGCTGGCGCGCGGCGGTATCGGCATCGCGCCGCTCGACAATCCGGGGAGCGCCGAGTATCGCCTGGCGGGGACGGTGGCCAACGGGGCCGTGGTGGCGGCCCGCGTCCGCCTCTCTCGCAAAACCGATTCTTTGATAGTGCTCGAACAAGTCTTCCAGCTCGCGCCGGAGTCGCTCGGCACCTTACCAGGGCGCATCGCGTCAGTCGTGACGGACGCCTTCGGACGACACACCGATCCCGCCGCGCGGCCCGCCCCGACGCGCGCCTATCTCACCTACCTCCGCGCGCTGGCCTATGGTCACAGCCGAGACACGTCGGACCTACGTTGGGCGGCGGAGCTGTTCAGGCAGGTCATCGCGGCCGACTCGGAATTCGCGCCGGCGTGGAACGGATTGGCGGGAACACTCCAAGTGCTGGCGGCTGCCGGAGGGCAGGGGGCGACGGTTCTGGAGACGGAGCGGCGGGAGGCGGTCCGACGCGGCACGGTGCTGGACAGTCTGGCGGCGGCCGCGAGGTAGAAACGGCCCGGGTCGTCAGCCCGATGCTTCCTCAGGGGTAGTCGAAGCGGCGGAGGAGTTCCTGATAGCGGGGCGAGTTGATGATCGGCCCGACGAAGAGCGAATCACGGAAGAAGAACAACGCCCAGGGGCTCGCGACCGCCAAGGCGTCGAGCAAGCCCGTCGTGTCACCCAGGCCTGTAAGCACCGCCACACGATCAAAGTCATCGGTATTCGGCCCGATCAGTCGCAGCGCCTCCTCGCGCCGCCCGGCGCGGCCAAGCGCCCATCCCACGAAACCGACCAGATTCGGCAGTCCGCCGACCAAGCGCTGTGCCTCCTGCATCGCGGTGAGCCCGCCGGTGGCGTCCCCACGACCGACGAGCGCAAACCCGAGCGCGGACTGCGCCACCCAGTTGCCCGGGGCAAGCGCGATGGCCCGGCGCGCCACGACCTCCGCGCTGTCGTAGCGCCGGAGCATCTGGTAACGCAGCGCGAGGTTCGCGACCACGAACGCGGACGTGGGATTCAACGTCTCGGCGCGACGCAACGCGCTCAGTGCCTCCTGGTGCCGGCCCGTGATGTTGAGGTACTGGCCGTACATCACGAATGTTTCGGCAATACCGGGGTTGTACAGAATGGCCAACTCGTAGGACCTGGTAGCCGCCGCGAAATCGAAAGCGGTCCACTGCCGCTCGGCGCGAAAGGCGTGCGCGGCGCCGTTGGTGCTGTCCAGCGCCAGCACACGGTCGATCAGGGCATTGACCGGGAGGCCGCGCCGGCCCGGGCCCCCCTCGTCGCGCAGCGCCGACGCCTCGACCAGGCCCTGCCAGGCATCAGCGTATCCGGAGTCGAGCGCGATGGCAGCCTGGTAGTGTTCGATGGCACGGTCCAGCGACGGAGCGGTCAGCTGCCACTGGAAGTGCCGGCCGCGCAGGTACTCGTTGTAGGCCTCCGGGTTCCGGGTGGTGCGGTGCGCCAGCGCGCGCTGCGACTCCGGACTCAGCCGCAGGGACATTTCGCTCGCCACCCCGCGCGCCACGCTGTCCTGGATCGCGAAGATGTCCGCGCCCTCGCCGTCGTACGGCTGGGACCAGATTACGGCTCCGTCCGCCACACGCACCAATTGGATGCTGACACGGGTTCTCCTGCCAGCACGCTGGAAGCTGCCGTCGAGGACATAATCCACATGCAGCCTGGGGCCAAGGACCGCGGGATTGCGACTGGCCTTCACCGCTTCGAGCACTGTTTCCCAGGAGCGCACCGTCACCCCCGGAACCCGGACTAGCGCCGAGCTGACCTGTTCGCCGATGCCTTCGGCGTAGTACGCATCGGCCGAGTCGCCCGAGTTGCGGAGCGGAAGCACGGCGATGGAGCGGACGGCGGCGGTGTCGGGTGACACGGGCCCTCGCACGTTGGATCGCCACATCACCACTCCAGCGATCATCGCGAGCACGGCACCTGCGGCAAGCCACCCGCGGCGCGCCCGACGATGAGCCGGCATCACGGCGGTGGGGGTTGGCGTGGTGGCGGCCTGGAGCGCGGCCGCCATGTCCGCGGCTGTAGCGAACCGGTCGGCCGCCGTCTTCGCCAACGCCTTGATCACTACCTGCCCGAGGGCCGGCGGAAGCCCCGGTCGCACGGTAGCGAGGGAAGGCACGGGATCCATCGCGTGCCGTGCCATGAGCGCCTGGGCGCTGGGGCCGCTGAAGGGCGGCGCACCCGCCAGCATCTCGTACAGCACGCAGCCGAGGGCGTAGAGATCGGTGCGGCCGTCCATGCGGGCATCGGCCGCGGCCTGCTCCGGACTCATGTAGGCCGGCGTGCCCAGCGCGAAACCGGTCTCGGTCAGGCGGAGCCCGGCAGCGTCCACGGCGCGGGCGACACCGAAATCGGCGACGAGGGCGTGCCCCGCGGACAGAAGTATGTTTTCCGGCTTGATGTCGCGGTGGATGATCCCGCGGCCGTGAGCGTACCCCAGTGCGTCGGCAATCTCGCAGGTGAGACGGACGGCGGTCTCAACGGGAAGCGGGCCCTCACGGCTGATGCGGTGACGGAGAGACTCCCCCTCCACGTAGGGCATGACATAGTAGAGATGGCCGCCGGCATCGCCGGAGTCGTGGAGTGCGAGAATGTGAGGGTGCTGCAATTTTGCGGCAAAGCGGATCTCGCCGAGGAAGCGCTCACCGCCGAGGAAGGGTGAGAGTTCGGGCCGCAGAACCTTGAGCGCCACAGGCCGCTCGTGGCGGATATCCTGTGCGAGGTACACCACGGCCATGCCACCCTCGCCGAGCTTTCGCTCGAGGGCGTACCGCCCGTCCAGGGCCTCTCGGAGTCGCTCGAATTCTGCGTCGTCCATGAAGGGTAAGAACCTACGACCAGACGAGGAAACAGGAAAGCCCGCTTGGGGGGAGCCACCGCCCCGTCCATGCCGAGGCGTAATCTCCTATGTTGCTGAATCCCGGACCCGGCGAGATTAGTGGACGAGGAGAGCCAGACATGACCCAATCCGTCACCCGCGCTGCGAACGCCCTGCCCTACGGGGTGGCGCCCCCGGGGTACCGCCTGCCCGCGGGCACCACCCTGGGGCCCGTCACCCTCCAGGTGGCCGACCTGGCCCGCTCACTGGACTACTACGAGCGGACCCTGGGCCTTCACGTGCTCGGGGGATCCCCGCGGTCGGCGACGCTGGGAACCCAGGACGGAGCCACGCCCCTCGTCATACTGAAGGAGCACCCCGGCGCCACGCCGGTGCCCAAACGCGGCCGGCTCGGCCTCTATCACTTCGCGATCCTGCTGCCCGACCGCGCCGCGCTGGGGCGCTTCGTGCGGCACCTGGCCGACGCGAACGTCTACGCCGGCATGTCCGATCACCTGGTGAGCGAGGCGGTCTACCTCACCGATCCCGACGGCCTCGGCATCGAGGTCTACGCCGACCGTCCGAGCGGCGAGTGGCGCCACGAGGGAGGGCAACTCGTCATGGCCACCAACCCGCTCGACGTGCAGGACGTCCTGCGCGCCGCCGGAGGCGAACGGTGGTCCGGCATGCCTGCGGGATCCAGGCTCGGCCATGTGCATCTCTTCGTCGGTGACCTCGAGGCCGCCTCGTGGTTCTATCACGCGGCACTCGGCTTCGACAGGATCGGGTGGAGCTACCCCGGCGCCCTCTTCCTGTCGGCCGGCGGCTACCACCACCACCTGGGCACCAATACCTGGGCCGCGGGGGCGGAGCCCGCGGGCGAGAACGACGCTCGGCTCCTCGAATGGGAGATCCGGGTTCCCTCGGCGGATGACGCGAAGGCAGCGCTCGAGAGTCTCCGCGGCGCCAGCGTGGCGGTCGAGGAGACGGTTGACGGCGGCGTTGTACGCGACCCATGGGGAACGCCGGTTCGGGTGCGCCCCGCCTCATGAAACCGGACGCCATCGTCGTCGGGGCCGGCCCGAATGGTCTCGCCGCTGCCATCACTCTCGCCCGGGCCGGTCTCAAGACCGTGCTGCGCGAGGCCCAGGCGACGGTCGGCGGCGGGCTCCGGTCATCGGAGCTGACTCTCCCCGGCTTCACCCACGACGTCTGTTCGGCAGTCCATCCTCTCGCGCTCTCGTCTCCCTTCTTCCGGACGCTCCCGCTGGCCGACTTCGGCCTGGAGTGGGTGCAGCCTCCGGCCGCGCTGGCTCATCCGCTCGATGGCGGCAAGGCAGTGATGCTCGAGCGCTCGCTGGACGCCACCGCGGCGGCGCTCGGCGCGGGCGGCCGGGACTGGCTCCGGCTGCATGCGGCCTTCGCCGAGGCGTGGCAGGGTCTCGCGGGGGACGTGCTGTCGCCGCCGGTGCGGTTCCCCAAGCACCCGATCCTGATGGCGCGCTTCGGGCTCCAGGGCCTTCGGTCGGCCACCAGCCTCGCGCGGGGAGCGCTCCACGGCACCGAGGCCCGGGCGCTCTTCGCCGGCAACGCGGCGCATTCCTTCCTGCCGCTCGATGAGCCGGGAACCGCCGCGTTCGGGCTGCTCCTGTCGGTGGCGGGCCACGCGGTGGGATGGCCGATCGCGCGGGGCGGCTCGCAGCGATTCGCCGACGCCCTGGCGGGGTACTTCCGCTCGCTCGGGGGAGAGATACAGACCGACGCGCCGGTCGAGCGCCTCGACGAGGTCCGCGACGCGCGGGTGGTGATGCTCGACCTCACGCCGCGGCAGGTCGTGCAGATCGGCGGGGCAAGCCTGCCGGAAGGATATCGCCGCGCGCTGGAGCGCTACCGCTACGGCGCGGCCGCATTCAAGGTGGATTGGGCCCTCGATGGCCCGGTGCCGTGGAGCGCGCCCGAGTGCGCCCGGGCGGCGACAGTCCATCTCGGCGGGACGCTCGAGGAGGTTGCCGCCTCGGAGGCGGCCCCGGCCCGGGGGGAGGTCCACGACCGGCCGTTCGTGCTCTTCGTGCAGCCGACGCTGTTCGATCCGTCGCGCGCGCCGGCGGGAAAGCACATCGCCTGGGCGTACTGCCACGCTCCGAACGGATGTACCCTGGACCTGACCGTCCAGATCGAGCGGCAGGTCGAGCGGTTCGCCCCCGGCTTTCGCGAGCGGATCCTCGCGCGCAGCGTCCTCACCCCGGCGGATCTCGAGCGGCGGAACGCCAACCTGGTGGGCGGTGACATCAGCGGCGGCATGATGGACCTGCGCCAGGTCTTCGCCCGGCCGGTGGCCAGCCTCACCCCCTACCGGACCCCGCTGCGCGGCGTCTACCTCTGCTCCGCGTCCACCCCGCCGGGAGGCGGGGTGCACGGCATGGGCGGCTACCATGCCGCGAGGGCAGCGCTCGCGAGGCTGTGAACCGCGCTGCACCGCCTCAAACCCGCCTATGCGAAGCGCCGGAACAAGGATTTGATCTCACTGATCCGTGCCGGGGCCACGTCGGCGGCTTTCGCCTCGGGCACCCACAGGTCGAGAGACGCCTCAACCTCATCGAGGATGTCGGCACCGTTTTTGGGGACATCGAATGCGCCACCGACAGCGAGCAGGTCGTCGCGGGTGAAGTGGTCGTCTTTCCCGCCGGCCGTCATCTGATGGGTCATCGCCCAGGTCCCGCCGTGCGCCCAAGTCATGTCAAAAGCGGGGGCCAGTCGCCACTGGCCGTTCGGGCCCATGAGAAACGCGAGGTTCTTGACGTGGTCGTCCTGATTACGTGTCGCGACGTTGAAGATCATCCGGCGGAACGCCTGGTCGACGGCCGGCTGTCCCATGCCCAGCAGGCGAATCGTGCGGAAGTAGTCCTCGTACGGCAGCACCTGCCGGATGTTGTAGTCCACATGGTGCAGCCCGCCCAGACTGTGCATGTGCAGCCGCGCGTCCCCGTCACGGTCGAAGCGCTTCGTCATGAAGTGGGCGAAGTCGCGCTCGCGGAGCAGGTGGGTCTCGGCCATCTCGACGCCGGCCGCCCGGGCCATCTGCGCGTACGCGTACTCGATGCGACCGTAGGGGCCGGGAACGAACTCTTTAGCCATCACGTGGCCGCCGGCGCCTGCGGAGACTCCGTCGAACTTGATGAGCCAATGCTCGTCCGCCTCGTGTCGAGGCGCGAAGGCCGATTTCACCCGCCCCAGTTCCCGATTCCACAGAACCAGGGCCTTGGCCCGTGCGCCGCCCGCCGAGGCGCCGAGCCGCATCATCTCGGACACCGCCACGGTGGGATCGCCCTCGATGATGCGCCGCGCGTCGTCGACCAGTCTCGCGATCGCCAGTGCCTCGTCGGTATCGCGACTGGTCCGGCCTCTGAGGGGGGGGCTAAACTCGAGGGCGCCCATGGCACGGCTGCCGATGTAGAGGAGCTTCTGGACGGGGCTCATCGCGGCGTCGGGGGTGCCACGCTGCTCGAAGTACCGCCGAATGACGGCGTTCCCGAAGGCATCCGGCAGGCAGTCCGCCAGGAGACCCGGCAGGCCCGCGAACGACTGGACTCGCTGGAGCTCCGGGAACGAGATCGGTCCTCGGCGGGAGAGGGGAAGATGAACGGGTGAGACCTCGAGGCCCGACTGCCTGAACTCCTCGCTGTACTCGAAGACAATGCCCCCCTGACGATCCTCCGCGACGGCGCCGACCTCCCACCCCCATAGGTGAATGCGGGCGACGTTGTACTGCACGCCCCCGCGCTTGCCACGGCGCGGGCGCGTGGGGCGGCGCGGCGTGTCAGCCATCGTGGGGCTCAGGGCGGAGCCGACGGCGGCGGGGCTTCCCCGCGCGTTGACGTTCCTGTCCACTCAGCGCCGCCAACTGGATCGGTGACATCAGCGGGGCCGGAAGGAACGCGTCGAGTGCATCCAATCGGCCGAGGGCGCGAAGGATCCGCACAAGGGTCGCCAAGGTCGGGCTCTCACCGGCTTCTGCCCGGAAGACGGTTCGCGGGCTGATGCCTGCGCCCGCGGCAACCTCCTCCAGGGTTCGGTTCTGCTGCAAGCGGTACCGTTGCAGGCGCTGGCCGATCGCTACCAGGACCTCATCGGTTGTCGCTGTCGGTTTGAGGTGATCCATGTCTCCCACTCCTTGATGATTGGTATACTACATGCCATAAATGGCATGTTAATATATTGAAGAATGTTAATAAGCCATATATGGCATATTATACTACTAAATCGCTCCAAGCAAGTTAAGGCGACAGGTATAATATGCCATATATGTCCTATTATAGTTCTAGATCACTATAACATGCTATATATAGCTAATTGTATATACTTCCATCGATAGGCCAAGGTGAGGAACTCTCGATCGGCGGGTGTTGAAGTCGGCATCAAGGTGCCGACTACGAAACGGCAGCGGACCTCAACCGGTTGGCTGAGGTCCGCTGCAGGATACAATTCGATCGCGCGGCCGTTCTATCGATCAATATCGCGGCACACTATCGACCAGCCGCCGCTACTGCACCGCGTTCATCATGTCGAAGATCGGCAGGTACATTGCCACCACCATGCCGCCCACGATGACGCCCAGGATGACGATCATCGCCGGCTCCAGGAGGGAGAGGAGCGCGCTCACCGCGACGTCCACCTCTTCGTCGTAGAAGTCCGCGATCTTCGACAGCATCTCGTCGAGACCGCCGGTCTGCTCGCCGACCGCGATCATCGAGATGACCATCGGCGGGAACACCTTCGACCGCTCCAGCGGCGCCGCGATGGTTTCACCGCCCGCGATCGAGTTGCGGGACTCCATGACCGCGTCGTGCACCACCTGGTTGCCCGCCGTCTTGGCGGTGATCTCGAGGCCCTCGAGAATGGAGACGCCCGAGCTGACCAGCGTGCCGAGCGTCCGGGTGAAGCGCGACACCGCCGACTTCCGGATCACGTCGCCCAGCACCGGCGCCTTGAGGAGCATGCCGTCGAGCTGCTTCCGGCCGACGGGGGTGCCATAGTACTGCCGGATGCCGAACAGGATGGCAATGATCACTCCCAGCATGGCCCACCAGTAGTGGATCAGGAAGTTGGACATCCCGATCACGACACGGGTGGGGAGCGGGAGCTCGAGGTTGGCCGACGCGAACATGCTCTGGAACGTGGGGATGACGAAAACCAGCAGCACCGCGATGGCGATGCACGCCACGCTGATGATGACGCCCGGATACACCATGGCGCCCTTCACCTTGCGGACGAGGGCGTCGTTCTTCTCGAGGAAGGTGGCCAGCCGGAGCAGAATGGTGTCGAGAATGCCGCCCGCCTCGCCGGCGGCCACCATGTTCACGTAGAGCTGGCTGAACGCCTTGGGGTGCCTGGAGAAGGCGTCGGCGAGGGTGTTGCCGCTCTCGACGTCGTACACCACGGACCGGGTGACGGCCTGCAGCGTCTTGTTCTCGGTTTGCGCCGCCAGGATGTTCAGCGACTGCACCAGCGGGAGGCCGGCGTTGATCATGGTGGCAAACTGACGGGTGAAGATGACGATATCGCGCGTCTTTACCCGTGGGCCGCCGAAGCTCAGCTTGATCTGCTTCGGCGCCTCGCGAATGTTGACGAGGATCAGCCGGTTCTTGCGCAGATAGGAGCTGACCTCGTCCTTGCTCGGCACGTCGAGCTGGCCCTTCTGGATCTGGCCCGTCGCGGCGTTCCGCGCGGTATAATCGAACATCGGCATCGCAAATGTCTCCGGTTAGCGGCGGGCGTTCGCGGTACGTTGCGCCCGCTCCGCAGGGGCGATTTCCTGATCCTCCAGCGGCGTGATGCCGATCATCCGGAGGAACTCCCTCGGATCGTGGGACACCCGCTCGCACTCCTCCTGGCTGACTTCGCGATTGGTGTAGAGCTGATACAGCGCGTCGTTCATGGTCTGCATGCCGTGCTTCTTGCCGGCCTGCAGCGAGCTGTAGATCTGGTGGATCTTGTCGTCGCGGATGAGCGCGCGGATGGCCGGCGTGGCGACCATGATCTCGCAGGCCATGACCCGGCCGCGGCCGCGCAGCTTGGGCAGCAGGGTCTGGGTGACCACGCCCTCCAGCACGAAGGCGAGCTGGGTGCGCACCTGCGACTGCTGGCTGGACGGGAAGACGTCGATGATGCGGTTGATCGACTCCGCCGCCGAGTTGGTGTGTAGCGTGGCCAGCGCGAGGTGGCCGGTTTCCGCGATGGTGAGCGCCGCGGCGATCGTTTCCAGGTCGCGCAATTCGCCGATCAGGATGACGTCCGGGTCTTGACGCAATGCATACTTGAGCGAAGTGTGGAAGTCCTTGGTGTCGGTGCCGATCTCGCGCTGGTTGACGATGCACGACTGGTGGCGGTGAATGAACTCGATCGGGTCTTCCACCGTGATGATGTGACCCTTCCGCTCCTTGTTGATCTTGTCGATGATGGCGGCGAGCGTGGTGCTCTTGCCCGATCCCGTGGGCCCCGTAACCAGGACGAGTCCCCGCGGGCGCTCCGCCAGCTTGGCGATGACCGGGGGGAGCCCTAAGTCCTGAAACGTTCGCACATTGAACGGAATCATGCGGATTACCATGGACACGCAGCCGCGCTGCTTGAAGCAGTTGCCGCGGAAGCGGGCCAAGTTCTGAATCCCGAAGGAGAAGTCGAGCTCGTCCTCGGTCTCGAACCGCTTCTTCTGGTTCTCGGTCAGGACCGAATAGGCCAGCTGCACGGTGTCCTTGGGGGTGAGGACTTCGGCCACCGAGCAGTCCGTTATCTCACCATCGATACGCAGCTTGGGCCGTTCGCCGGAGCTGATGTGGAGGTCGGAGGCCTCCTTCTCGATCATCTCCTCCAGCAGCGCGCGCAGATTGAAGCTCATCCGGCTGTCTCCTTGACCACTTCTTCGAGGGTCGTGATACCGCGTTCGATCTTCTTCATGCCGTCCATCCGGAGGGTGAGCATCCCTTCCGAGACGGCCTGATCGCAGATGTCCGAAACGGAAGCGCTGCGGAGGATCATGCGACGAAGCTCGGGACTGAGGGCCATGATCTCGTAGAGACCCGCTCGGCCCTTATAGCCCGTGCCACTACAGGTGTCGCACCCTGTTCCCTTCATGAACGGCATTCCCCGGTGCGTCTCAAAATCTGTGCCCAGGGAGGACAAAACCTCGTCGGAATACTGGGCCGGAGCCTTGCATTCCTTGCAGATACGGCGAACCAAACGCTGTGCTACGACAAGGTTTACGGCGCTTGCCACGTTGAAAGCCTCGATCCCCATATCAATCATGCGCGTAATAGTGCTTGGTGCATCATTTGTATGCAGTGTCGAGAGAACCAGGTGGCCCGTGAGCGCGGCCTTGATGGCAATACCACCGGTCTCCAAGTCCCGGATCTCACCGATCATGATGATGTTGGGGTCCTGCCGGAGAAACGCCCGGAGCGCCGCCGCGAAAGTGAGTCCGATCTCGCTGCGCACGAGCACCTGGTTGATGCCCATCAGGTTGTACTCGACCGGGTCCTCGGCAGTCATGATGTTGACTTCGGGAGTGTTGATTCGCGAGAGCGCCGAATAGAGCGTGGTGGTCTTGCCCGAGCCCGTCGGGCCGGTGACGAGCACCATGCCGTACGGGTTCAGGATGGCTCGCATCAGGTCCTTTTCGGCCTTCGGCTCGAATCCGAACTTGGTGAGATCGAGCGTGAGGTTGCCCTTGTCGAGAATACGGAGCACGATCTTTTCGCCGTACAGCACGGGGAGAGTCGAGACCCGGAAATCGATGACCCGGTTCCCCATCTTGAGCTTGAGACGGCCGTCCTGGGGCACGCGGCGCTCGGCAATGTTGAGCTGCGAGAGAATCTTGATGCGTGAGGTGAGCGCGGCCTTCATCCGAAGCGGCGGACGCATGATCTCGAGGAGCACGCCGTCCACCCGATAGCGCACCCGGATCTCGTGCTCGAACGGCTCGATATGGATGTCGCTGGCGCCCCGCTTGACCGCGTCGATCAGCAGGCCGTTGATCAGCTTGACCACCGGCGCATCCTCGATCTGCGCCTGGGTGGCGGTCTCCTCTTCCATTTCCTCGACGACTTCGACGTCTTCGCCCGTGGCCTCCATGTCCTTGATGAGGTTCTGGAGGCCCTGGTCGTCCGCGACCGCGTAGTGCTTCTCGATCAGCCCGCGCAGGGTGAATTCGCCTGCGATGACCGGGAAGAGATCGAACCGGGTGATGAACTTGAGGTCTTCAAGGAGGCCGAGGTCGCTGGGATCGGCCATGGCGACGGTGAGGGTACGCCCCTCGCGCTTGAGCGGGAGGACGACGCCCTTGGCCGCCATGTCGGACGGGACCAGCTTGAGGATCTTGGGATCGACCTCGAAGCGGGAAAGATCCACCGCCGGCATGCGGTACTGCCGGGCCAGGATCTTGGTGATCTCGATTTCGGGGACGAGACCCAACTTGACCAGGACGTAGCCGAGCCGGTGTTTTGTGGCCTTTTGCTCGGTTTGCGCCTGAACGAGTTGCTCCCGGGAAAGCACACCATCCCGAAGCAGGACTTCCCCAAGCCGATCGGTGCCGCCAGCGGGCGCAACGGTTGCCATGGTTTCGACGATTCTCTCTAAGCTACATGGTGACTGTGTGTTACGGGTTGGATCGACGTCCGGGATTACCGCGAATTGGAGGGGTCATTGCACCCGAACCAGGGTGCTCAGTCTCGCCAATGCGGCTGGCCCAATCCCCGGGATCCGGTCCAGGTCAGCCACCCTACTGAAAGACCCATGCCGCCCCCGGTCCGCCACGATGTCCCGGGCCCTGGAGGGGCCAATCCCCGGCAGCCGTTCGAGCTCGGCGGCCGTGGCGGTGTTGAGGTCGAGGAGGGCCGGCACGGCCGCCGCCGAAACGACGGCCGCGCCGCCGGATAGCGCCCCGCGGGCCACACCGCTGAAGCTGAGATGCGGGCCGATGGCGGCGAGCAGTCCGGGACCGATGCCGGGCACCCGGTCGAGCCCCTCGATGCCCCCGAACGAACCGCGCGCCTCCCGATCGGCAACGATGGTCTTGCCAAGCGCGAGGCCAACCCGGGGAAGGCGGGCCAACTCCTGCGGGGTGGCACGATCGGCGTCAATGCGCTCGTCCAGGCCAAGCGGGCGGGAGAGGGCGAGAATGCTGTCGCGATGGGCCGCCGGCGATTGGGGGGGGAGGGTTCGAATGAGCTGGACTTCGCCGGGGGGTTGATCGGAACGGGTGGCGAGCCAGCGAACTCCCTGGCCGGCCAGCCCCAGGGAGAGCAGGAGCAGGAGCGCGCGCCGCTCGGACGAAGACATGAGCGACGATACCGCGGCGCGCGCCCGTCGAGAGACGCCGCTTTACCCGGCCGGGTACCCGGCGCCGCAGGCTACTCCTCCTTGCGCACCAGCCCCATCGCCACATCGCCCACGATCTGGAGGCTCGCCGCCGACACCTTGTCAATCGTGTCGTCCGGCGTGTGCCAGGACGGATAGTCGAAATCCACCACGTCGATCGCGCGAATGCCGACCTTCTGCAGCTCCAGGTGATCGTCAATCAGCGTGTGCCTCGGCGATGCGACGAAGTAACCGGCGTACCCCAGCTCCCGCGCCGTCTCCCAGACCCGCTCCACGACCTCCGGCGCGCCAACCAGCGAGTTGCCTTCCTGGTAGAGCTGGAGGTCCTTGTCGGCGACGAGATCCCAGAGCACCGCGTAGAGCGGCTGCGGCCCCGGCGGCTGGTGGGCCGCGTAGTGGCGGGCGCCGATGAGCACGTCCGCCGGGGCCTTCTCGAAGTCGCCATAGTCCTCCCCGTCGTCGAAGAGGAGGTCCACGCCGAGGGTGGTGGGCGTCTTCAGGAGCGCGTCGGCCACGCCGAGCAGGAGCGCCACCCCGGAGCCGCCGTCGTTGGCGCCGAGGACGGGCCTGGTCTTGTCAGTCGACCTGGGGGAGTCGGCGGTGGGCCGGCTGTCCCAGTGCGCCAGGAAGAGCAGGCGCCTGGTGGCCGCGGGGTTGAACCGGGCCAGGAAGTTGGTGAGGTGGAGGGTGTCGCCTTTGGTGGTGACGTGGTCCCACTTCTGGACCACGAGCGTGTCCGACCGCAGCCGGAGCGCGCTGTCCAGCCAGGCCGCCATCCTGTCGTGCGCCTCGGTATTGGGGACCCTCGGCCCGAACGCCACCTGGGTCTCGATGTAGCGGAAGGCCGACGCGCCATCGAACTCGCGGGGCCGGGGCGCCTCGCGGCAGCCGGCGAGTAGCAGGAGGCCGGCGAGGCAGAGGTGGCGGCGCATGGGCGCACGGGTCATCGGTAATCCCCCGCAAACAAGGACAGCTGGAACGAGGCGATGATGGAAATCTGGGACGTCCGGCGGCTGAGGTGCCGCGCGTCATTCACCGAGTAGCCGGCCTGCAATCCCGCCGTGAGCGTCTGGAAGAGATCGGCATCGAGGCCGCCGCGGAACTCCTGTCTGCTTACATCGGAGACGACGGTGCACTCCGGGAGGAGCCGCTGCTGGAGGCAGGTCGTGGCGGTGGTCGAGAGCATGGTGACCGAGCTGCGTACCTGCTTGCGCGCCCGGCTGAGGGACCGGGGCAGGCGGAAAGCGTAGTTGAACGATCCGGTGAGGTCCCGCTGGTCGAGCCGGGTCTCATTGCCGTTGGACGCGTTGCGCTGCTTGAGTTCGGTGAGCCCTGCAGCGAAGGACATGCCGTTCTTGAGGGTGAACCGGAGATCCGGGGTGATCGACGAGGAACTGATGGCGCTGATCGCCGGAGTGCCCTGAACGCTGGCCTGCACCGAGCTGCCCTCACGATGCCTGAAGTTGGTTCCGATCGCGAGCAGGGTGAGCGCGCCCTTCCGGAAGGTGCGGGTCCAGCGCACGCTCCCCACCGGCCATTCCCGCTGCTTCGCCTCCGTCTGCACGTACCCGTTGCTCACCCGCTGGAACCGCGTCGTCCGGATGAGCGCATGCGACAGCGTCACCGCCACCCCGAACGGCAGGTCGGCCCCGCCGGCGATGGTCGCCACCCGGGATTCCGAGGCGCCGATGGCGGGGGTCCCCTCCTGAACGAGGAAGTCCTCCAGCCCGCCGAGCGCCAGCTGGTACTTGACGCTCGGCTCGAAGGCCGTGAGGTCGTACGTCGAGGTGTGGGTGAGCCGTGTGCTCATGTCCACCGGCCGCACCTTGCCCAGCACACGCCCGATGGTGCTGCTGTCGCCGGCGAGCTGGCGGATGCCCCGCGCAAAGTCCACCGAGGCGCCCAGCTCGTCGAATCGGCTGTTGTTGAGCGTCTTCGGCAGAATGAACGCGCCGCTGTCGCCGTCGGCGCGCACCGGATCGCGGCTCGCGAGCGCCCGCCACAGGACGAAGGTGCTGCTGGTCAGGTACCGGGGGCGAAGCCACGAGGCGAGCGCCGGGGTAAGGGACAGGGTGGTTGTCAGCGCCCGGTCACGCTCCACCCCGACAGGCACGCCGAGGAAGAACTTCCGTTCGCTGTACGCGAGGCGGCCGATGGTCGTCGAATCGGGATAGACCCGCAGATCGCGGCTGCTGGTGAGGTCGCCGCTCAGGCTCAGCATGCCGAGCGGCTGCCAGGTGAGGCCCGCGGCATTGCGCCAGAGGTGGGTGAGCGCCAGCGTCGGGCGCAGGAGGGCGTCGTCCGCCCGCTCGACCGGGACCCTGTACGCCGTGGAATTCGACTCGTCGCGGGTGAGCCCGCTGCTCAGCCTTATCCTGACGGGCATTAGGCTGAAGTCCGCTTTCTGGAGGCCCTTCCCCGCATCTCCCTCCCGAATCCAGCTGGGCAGACCCCTGACGACGCTGCCCAGCGGCAGGCGGAAGCCGCGCCGCCGCCGTTGAAGCAGGTACGTCACATTGAATGAGTACGCACTCGCCTCTGCGGTCGAGAGGTCGGTCTGGTTCCGCCCCTGGGTGCGGCTCGCCGAAATGGTCAGCGGGTCCACGAAGCCGCGGGTGATCCAGTTGGCGCCGGGCACCTGGCGCCGGATCGAGAGCGAGTACGTCGCACTCCACGACTCGGGCTTCCTGAGGCCGGAGAGCGAGGCGGCGCGGAGGTCGGTGCCGGTCAGCAACTCGGGGGTGATGCTGGTGCGGGCATAGGTGACCGTGAGCGGAATGGCGAGACCGAGGGAAGTGGGCAGGAACCGGTCGAGCCGGAGGTTGCTGCCGAGCCGGAAGGCGCTGCTCCCGCGGTACGTCGGGTCCTGGTTGATCTGCCGGAACTGGCCGTTCTGCCTGATGTACGCCACCGCGAGGCCGCCCACGTCCGAGGCGGTGAGCCGCGCGTCTATCGCCGCAGCCAGCCCGGTCTCGGAGACCGGCTGGCTCAGGCGGATATCGTCCACCCAGAGCTCCGCCTCCGGCGTCGTGACGTTCAGCGCCACCCGATAGATGCCCGCCGAGATTTCCTGGACCGCGGCGAGGTTGGGAGGATTGACCGCCGGGTCGCGCACGTTCACCAGATAGGGCCCCTCGCACGCCACGTACGCGTCGGGCGAGTCAACGCCGCACTCGGCGTCGCCCGAGGGTGGCTCCCCGTTGAGCCAGCGATTCTCGACGTCCGCGCGGAGCCGGCGCCACGTCTCCAGGTCGATGATGGCCTCGGGCTCCCACGTCGTGGATTTCGCGGAGGCTCGGAAGAGGTAGAAATCGTCATGGCCGCTGCCGAGTTTGATGAAGGCCTGATAGTCGCCCTCCTCCCACCCCGGCCCCCGGCCGCGGAACCACACCTTGAGGGTCC
>CAYYXP010000070.1:0-6393 GCA_964475685.1 uncultured Gemmatimonadaceae bacterium
CCCGATGACGCTCGGCGGCGCCGCGCGCCACAACGTGGCCAACGCCCTCGCCGCGATCGGGGCGGCCAGCGCGCTGGGGATCGAGCCGGAGGCGATGGGCGCGGCGCTCCGGCGGTTCGCCGCCGAGCCGGCGGACAACCCTGGGCGCGCCAACGTCTACCGGATCGGTGGTGTCGCGGTGGTGGTCGACTACGCGCACAATCCGCACGGCATGGCGGCCATGGCACGCATGTGCCGGGCGATGCCCGCGCGGCGCCGGCTCGTTCTCCTGGGGCAGGCGGGAGACCGGACCGACGAGTCCGTCCGAGAGCTGGCCCGCGCGGCGTGGACGCTCGGGCCGGACCGGGTGGTCATCAAGGAGATGGAGCGCTACCTGCGCGGCCGCCGCACGGGAGAAGTCCCGGCGCTCCTGGCCGATGAGTTCTCCCGGCTCGGCGCTTCATCGGAGGCCATCGCCCTGCCGGGCTCGGAGCTGGACGCCGTGCGCCATTCGCTCGCGTGGTCCCGACCCGGCGACCTGCTGCTGCTCGCGGTGCACCAGGACCGCCCGCTGGTGCTGGCACTCCTGGACCGGCTGCAGGCGAGCGACTGGCAGCCGGGGTCTCCCGTACCGCAGTGACACCCGCGAGGCAGCGCCCCTGGATCCCGTTCGCCCTCAGCGCCGCGCTCCATGCCGTGATCGTGGCACTGGCGATTCGGCTCGCCGGCGCTCTGCCAACGGAGGCGCCCGAGGAACGCGCGCGCCCCGACGCGAACGCACCGAAGCGCGAAGTCCGGATGGTGTACGTCACCCCACCGTTGGCGCCGCCGCCCCCGCCGCCGACGGTCGCACCGCCCCCGCCTCCTCCACAGCCGGTCACTCCGCCGACGCCGGCCGTCACGCCTCCTCCCGAGAAAGCGCAGACGACGCCACAGCCGGACGCCAATGCACCTCCCGAAGCGAAGCCGTCCGAGGGGCCTGAACCGGCCGACGACAAGCCTCCCGAGCCGGAGCGCGCGGGGACGTCCGATGCGTCGCCTCCGACCGCCCCGCTGGCCACGAGGGAGGCGATGATGGAGTCCGAGGCGAAGAGGATCTTCGGCACTCCGAAGAAGTACACTCGGGAGGGAGTGGGGCCCCGCGCGAGCCGGCCGATGGAGGCGTACCTCCCCGATCACCCGGAGAAGTGCATCCGGACGGCCCAGCGGGATTCGACCGGACAGCCCCAGTACGGCACGGCGGTGGGGAGGATCTACCGGCAGGACAACGGCAGGCCGCTCAGCGGGGCGCACCTTCAGATGCTGGGCACTCCGTATGTCGCCTTCACCGACGGCACCGGAGAGTATCACTTCCGATTCGACATGTCGCTGGTGGACAACTGCCGGACGCAGTACGTGCGCGTCACGGCGGCAGGCTACGAGTCGCGCCTCCTGGTGCTCGTCGTCGGCGCCAACGCCAGGAGCGAGGATGTCGCGCTGCGCCCGAAATAGACCGGCGAGACTGCCCCCCGCACCTAGCCATTCGCTCGCCGCACCAGCCATAATCCGGAGATGAGCAACGTGACTCACCCTCGATGAGCCGGGTGCCCGTACGGGTCTGGGCCCTCCGGACCGCCTTTCGCACCGTCGGCCCCATCGCTCCCGAGATGGCCGCGCGGTGGGCGGAGACCATCTTCTGCACCCCGCCCCGGCACGACCCTCCCGCCAGCGAGGAGGCGTTCCTCGCGACCGGGAGGCGTTTCACGGTCCGGAGCGAGGGGCAGGAGCTGGCGGGGTGGGAGTGGGGGGCGGGCCCCACGATCCTGCTGGCCCACGGGTGGGGAAGCCGCGCGGGGCGCTTTCGAAGCCTTGGCACGGCTCTCGTCGACGCGGGGTTCCGGGCCGTGGCCCATGACGCGCCGGCCCATGGCCGCTCCACCGGGCGATTCGCCTCGCTGCCCGAGTTCGCCCGCGCGCTCCGGGCCGTCGCCGACCAGGTGGGAGAGGTGTACGGCGTGGTCGGCCATTCGCTGGGCGGGGCGGCCGCCTGCGTCGCCATGCACGCGGGCCTCACGGTCCGGCGCGTGGCCATCGTCGCGCCGCCCGCGGACGTCCAGGGCTTCTCCCGGGACTTCGGGGACTACTTCAGGATTCCTTCCCGCACCCGGCAGGTGTTGCGGCGGAATCTCGAGGAGCGGCTGAAGATGCGCTGGGAGGACCTCCACATCCCGACCCTCGCGCGAACCCTTCCGGTGCCGGCGCTGATCGTTCACGATCGGGAAGACATGGAAGTGCCGTTCTCCCACGGCGAGGAGATCGCCCAGGCCTTTCCCCGCGCTCGGTTGATCGCGACCAGCGGCCTCGGCCACCGGGCGATTCTCCGCGATCCCGAGGTGGTCCGACAGGTCGTGGCGTTTCTGAGGGAGGATGGCGGGTGATCGTCATGGACCGGGAGAACCTGATGGCGCCCGGCTGGTCCCACGTGCTCTCGACGACCAACGACCTGGCAGAGCTCGACGAGTTCCGGCGGCGGGTCGGCGCGCCGAGGCAGGCGCTTCATGTCGGCCGGCGCTGGCCGCATCTCGATCTCAAGCTGGAGCCGCGCGACCGGGCGCTCGCCCTCCCCGACGTGCGGGTGTTCGAGCGCACCACCGAGATGCTCCGATTCGTGAAGGCGCTTCGCGCCGGCACGTCTGGCGCCCTCGACCGTGGCGGCTAGGTTGGGGCATGGAGGCTTTCCTTCTCGAGGGCGAAGACGGTCCGGCTGTCCTGGTGAACGACGGCGGCCGGTCTTCCCATGTGCTCATCTGCGAACACGCGTCCAACCTGCTGCCGAAGGCGCTCGGTTCGCTGGGACTGTCCGACTCCGATCTGCAGCGCCACATCGCATGGGACATCGGTGCGGCCCAGGTCGCCCGCCGGCTGTCGCGGCTGATGGACGCGCCGCTGGTGCTGCAGCGCTATTCGCGGCTCGCCTTCGACTGCAACCGGCCACCCGACGCGGCCGACGCCATGCCGGAGATCAGCGAGACCACCCCCATTCCCGGCAACCGGAACCTGTCACCCGCCGACAAGATGGCGCGCGTTGGCGAGATCTACCGGCCGTTTCACGCCGCCGTCGCCGACCTGCTCGACCGCCGTGCCGCGGACGGGGTCAGATCGCTGGTGGTGACGGTCCACAGTTTCACGCCGGTGTTCAAGGGCCGGCGACGCGACGTGGAGCTGGGCATCCTCCACGATAGGGACACCGGCCTTTCGGCAAAGCTCATCACGAGCTTCCCCGGCGTGGATGCGCGCCTCAACGAGCCCTATGATCCGAAGCACGGCGTGTTTCATACACTCACCATGCACGCGGCGGCACGCGGCCTGCTCCATGTCATGATCGAAATCCGCAACGATCTCATTGCAGACGAACGCGGACAGGACGAGTGGGCCGAGCGGCTGTCCGCCGCGCTCGCTCACGCTGCCGCGCACTAGCCAAGGAGAGGCACGATGGCCACCGGAATGCTGACGCTCGACGCCCTGAAGCGGGAGATCGCCGCGGGCACGATCGATACGGTCGTCGCCGCCATGGTGGACATGCAGGGCCGGCTCATCGGCAAGCGCTTCCATGCGCAGTTCTTCGCCGACAGCGGCCACGAGGAGACCCATGGCTGCAATTATCTCCTGGGCGTCGATATCGAGATGAAGCCGGTTCCCGGCTACAAGGCGGCGAGCTGGGAGAAGGGCTACGGGGACTTCGTGCTGAAGCCCGACCTGGCCACGCTCCGGCGGATCCCCTGGCTTCCCGGCACCGCGCTCGTCCTCTGCGACGTGCTCGACCATCACACCCATGAAGACGTGCCGCATTCGCCGCGCGCCATCCTGAAGAAGCAGCTGAAGCGGCTCGAAGCCATGAAGCTCAAGGCTTACATGGCGTCGGAGCTGGAATTCTTCCTCTTCGACGAGAGCTACGACAGCGCCCACCAGAAGGGGTACCGCAACCTCAAGACGAGCGGGCACTACATCGAGGACTACCACATCCTGCAGACGACCAAGGAAGAGGGCGTGATGCGGGCCATCCGTAACGGCCTCCACGGCGCCGGTATCCCGGTCGAGAACTCCAAGGGCGAGTGGGGCCCGGGCCAGGAGGAGATCAACGTCCAGTATTCCGACGCGCTGGACATGGCGGACCGGCACGCGATCCTCAAGAACGGCTGCAAGGAAATCGCCCACGGCCTCGGCAAGGCCGTCACCTTCATGGCCAAGTGGGATTACGGGATGGCCGGCAGCTCGTCCCACGTCCACCAGTCGCTCTGGTCCGCGGACGGCAAGTCGCCGCTGTTCTACGACAAGAAGGGCGACCACGGCATGTCGGAGACGATGAAGCACTATCTCGCGGGCCAGCTCGCGCACGCCGGCGAGATCACCTATTTCCTGGCGCCCTACATCAATTCCTACAAGCGCTTCATGGCCGGCACCTTCGCGCCGACACGGGCCATCTGGAGCTTCGACAACCGGACGGCGGGGTATCGCGTCTGCGGTGGCGGCACGAAGAGCATACGTGTCGAATGCCGGATCGGCGGCGCCGACCTCAATCCGTATCTCGCCTTCGCCGCGCTGCTCGCCGCAGGCCTCGACGGCATCGAGAAGAAGATGAAGCTGGAGCCCCCGTTCTCCGGCGATGCCTACGATCCCGCGAAGAAGCTGCGTGAGATCCCCAAGACGTTACGGGCCGCTCAGGCGCTGCTCGACAGCTCCCGGTTCCTCCGCGCCGCGATGGGCGACGACGTGATAGACCACTACGTACACACGGCGGAGTGGGAGCAGTTCGAGTTCGACCGGCGGGTCACCGATCTGGAGCTCAAACGGGGGTTCGAGCGCTACTGAGGCGAGCCATGGCTGAAACGATCAAATGCATTTCGCCGGTAGACGGCCGCGTCTACGCCAGCCGCCCCGTCGCGAGCAGAAAGGAGATCGCCGCGACGTTGGCGGCGGCCCACGCGGCGCAGGGCAGGTGGAAACGGCTGCCGCTCGTCGAGCGCGCCGCCTGGTGCTCGGCGGCGGTGGACGCGATGGTCGCCATGAAGGACGAGATCGTGCCGGAGCTGGCCTGGCAGATGGGCCGGCCGGTACGCTATGGCGGCGGCGAAGTGCGCGGATTCGAGGAGCGGGCCCGTTACATGATCGCCATCGCCGGGGAGGCGCTGGCGGACATCGACCCCGGCCCGAAGGACGGCTTCGTGCGCTACATCAGGCGCGACCCCGTTGGCGTGATCTTCACCATCGCCCCGTGGAACTACCCCTACCTCACCTCGGTCAACTCGATCGTCCCGGCGCTCATGGCGGGCAACACGGTGGTGCTGAAGCATGCGGCCTCGACAATCCTCGTGGCCGAGCGGTATCAGAAGGCCTTCGACCGGGCGGGGCTGCCGAAGGGAGTGTTCCAGCACCTCGTGCTCAGCCACGCCCAGGCGGCCGACATCATTTCCGGCGGCCAGGTGAACATGGTCTGCTTCACCGGGTCGGTGGAGGGTGGGAAGGCGATGGAGCAGGCGGCGGCAGGGCGCTTCATCAACGTGGGACTCGAGCTTGGCGGCAAGGACCCGGCCTACGTGAGGCCCGACGCCAACATGGCCCACGCCATCGAGAACCTGGTGGACGGCGCCTTTTTCAATTCCGGGCAGAGCTGCTGCGGCATCGAGCGCATCTACGTCCACCGGAAGGTGTGGGGAGACTTCCTCGATGGCTTCGTAGATCTCACGAAGAAATACGTCCTGGGCTCGCCGCTCGACCCGGCGACGACGCTCGGCCCCATGGTGAGGCCGGAGGCGGCGGCGTTCGTCCGCAGGCAGATCGCGTCGGCCGTGAGGGCCGGCGCCAGGGCCCACATCGATGCGCGCACCTTCCCGATGGACAAGGCGGGCACGCCCTACATGGCGCCGCAGGTGCTCACCGCCGTCACCCACCGGATGAGCGTGATGAGAGAGGAGAGCTTCGGTCCGGTGGTCGGCATCATGAAGGTGTCGAGTGACGATGAGGCGATCGAGCTGATGAACGATTCGCCCTACGGGCTCACGGCCGCGGTCTGGACCCAGGATGTGGATGCCGCCCAAGTCATCGGCGACGAGATCGCGACCGGCACGGTGTTCATGAACCGCTGCGACTATCTCGACCCGGCGCTCACCTGGACCGGGGTCAAGGACACCGGCCGCGGCGCCACCCTGTCGAAGGTTGGATACGAGGCATTGACGAGACCCAAGAGCTACCACCTGAGAACGAAGACATGACCATTCCGAACCGCAATTTCAATTACCCGACGGCCATCAAGTTCGGCGCGGGGCGCATCCGGGAGCTGGCCGACCACTGCCGGGCGAACGGCATCCTGCGGCCGCTCTTCGTCACCGATCCGGGCCTCGCGGCGATGCCGATGGTCAGGAGGATCGTCGACGACGT
>CAYYXP010000071.1:0-15938 GCA_964475685.1 uncultured Gemmatimonadaceae bacterium
CGAGATTCCGGCGCGCCGGCTGGATCGTGGTGCCCGATGACGTGCGCTGGCACGGTGAGGTCTCCCGGCTGCCGCCGCCCCGACCGAGCCGGAGCCTCAAGTCTGACCTGAACAAGGTTCGCAAGTTCGGCTACACGCTGGAGCAGGGGGAGACGGACGTCGACTGGGAGGAGTTCTACGACAGGATGGTGCTGCCGCAGGCCCGCGCCCGTTTCGGAGGAGGGGCCTGGATCCCGAGCGAACGGATGCGGAGCGAGCTGGCCGAGCGGGGCGTGCTCCACTTCGTCCGCCGCGACGGCATACGGGTGGCCGGGATCTGCTCTATCCTCACCGATCGGTCGCTCTGGCTGCCGCTCATGGGGATCAAGCGCGGTGACCCCCTCCTGCTGACGGAGGGCGCCTACTCGGCGGCGTTTGCCCTGCTGTTCGAGTGGGCCCGCGCCCAGGGGTGTACCCATGTGGACGCCGGCCGGACCTCGGCGTTCATCCTCGACGGCGTCCAGCGATTCAAGCGGAAATGGGGTCTCGAGCCGGTGGCCGATCCGCTCACCCACCTGACCGCCGTGCGAGTCGGGCCCGCGGCGGCGGCCGCGTTCGCCCGGCATCCGGTGTTTGTCGAGACCAGCAGCGGACTCGACACCTACCCGGCGGCCCTGAACGTGCCGCCCACCCTTGGGCCGAGGGAAGGAGGTTGACATCCCGCGCGACCAGACCGTAAGTTGCCTCAATCCAGACCCAGTGAGTCCCCTTTGCCGGTCCGTCGAATCATGTGTTGCCGTTTCTGTTGTCGTCCTGTCCGCGTCCGGACGGGTGGGTAGGCGCTGACGTACAGCTGACGCACACGATTGCTCAAGTTGACGGCCGCGCCGCCCTTCCCGGGGTCCGCGGCCGATTGCATTTGTGATTTACACATTCAATTCATCAGCATGCCGGAGGTCCTATGGGAGCAGCACAAGCGGTGAAGCCGGTGGTTCCGATCGACCAGCGGGGATACGCGCGCCCCGAGATGCTGGTCTCGACCGACTGGGCCGCCGCCCACCTCAACGATCCGAAGGTCCGCCTGGTCGAGTCCAACGAGGACATTCTCCTGTACGACACCGGCCACATTCTGGGCGCGGTCAAGGTCGACTGGACCACCGACCTGAACGACCAGGTCGTCCGCGACTACATCGATCGCGACCGACTGCAGAAGCTGCTCCGGTCCAAGGGAATCAACTCCGACACGACGATCGTCTTCTACGGCGACAAGAACAACTGGTGGGCCACCTACGCGCTGTGGGTCCTGCAGCTGTTCGGCGTCACCAACGTGAGGATTCTCGACGGCGGCCGCCTGCGCTGGGCCGAGGAGGGGCGGAAGCTCACCACGGACAAGCCGTCGTACGCCGAGGGCAACATCACCCTCAAGGAGCGGGACGACGCACGGATCCGCGCCTTCCGCGAGGACGTGCTCGCGCACCTCAAGAAGAAGGGACAGCTGGTGGACGTGCGGAGCCCCGAGGAGTTCCGCGGGGAGCGCACCCACATGCCGGAGTATCCGCAGGAGGGGTGCCTCCGGGGCGGCCACATCCCCGGCGCCAAGAGCATTCCGTGGGCCAAGGCGATCGATCCCGATACGCACACCTTCCGCCCCGCGAGCGAGCTCAAGAAGCTGTACGAGCAGGACAACAACCTGAACAAATCCGACGCGACGATCGCCTACTGCCGGATCGGCGAGCGCTCGTCCCACACCTGGTTCGCGCTCACCTATCTCCTCGGCTTCGACAACGTCAGGAACTACGACGGGTCGTGGACGGAGTGGGGCAACGCGGTCCGGTTGCCGGTCGAGAAGCCGTAAGAAGTCCTATCGAACCCCTTTCATTCTATCCGGAAAGTTTGTCACGATGCCCGCCACCCCCCGCGCCCACAGGGCACGAGCGGTGGCGGCTTCGTTGATGGTCCAGACGGCCACCGGACATCCGAGCGACCGGGCGGCTGCCACGAAGCGGGGCGTCGGGACGGTGAGGCAGCGGTACTTCCAGGGGACCGACAGGAGCCGGTAGGGAACCCGCGGCAGCGGGCGGCGAAGCAGCACCGCCCGGTAGAGGGCGGAGATCTCGTGGCCGGACGCGGCGCGAGCGAACGGCGGCTCGGTGAAGAGCTGGAGCGCCTCGTTGTGCTCGGAGGCGAGGACGCAGTGCCCGGTCGCGTCCTCGGCCACCAGGACGCGCTGGACGGCGGCCTGCGCCTCGGGCTCCTTGATCTCGACCAGCATCGGCATTTGGGGGAACGCCCGGAGCACCTCGCCGAGGGTGGGGATCCGCACGCCGGCGCTGCGGAACGGGAAGGTGCGGCCGCCGTCGGTGGTGAACCGGAACCCCGCATCGGCTGTTCGCAGCTGCGCCAGCGTCCCGGCGCGGACCGGCCCGGTCAGGTCGGTAGTGCGGTCGAGGGTGGAGTCGTGCACCACCACCGGCTCTCCGTCAAGGCTCAGCCGGACGTCGAGCTCGAAGGCGTCGGTGCCTTCCGTTACTGCGAGCTCGAAGGCCTGGAGGGTGTTCTCCGGCGCCCGGCCCGACGCCCCGCGATGGGCGATGACCGGGCGGGCGTCGAGATCGAGGAGGATGTTCACCCGGTGTCCAGCTGCGCCCGGAGCATGTCGCGCAGCTCGGACTTCCGGAACTTGCCGGTCGAGGTCCGCGGGATGGCCGGCATGAACACGACGTCCTCGGGGAGCCACCAGGCGGGGAACCGCCCGGCGAGCCAGGCCCGAAGCTCCTCCGGCGTCGCAGTGACCCCGCTTCTGAGGACCACGGCGGCCACCGGCCGCTCCAGCCACCGCGGATGCGGCACCGCGACGACCGCCGCCTCCGCCACGGCCGGGTGGGTCATGAGCGCCCCCTCGAGGGCCACCGAGCTGATCCACTCTCCGCCCGACTTGATCAAGTCCTTGCTCCGGTCGCGGATCTCCAGGCGTCCCTCCGCATCGATCGAGGCGATGTCGCCGGTGCGGAACCATCCGTCGCCGGTGAAGCACCCGGTCTCGTCGTCGGGGCGGTAGTAGGCGGAGGCGACGTACCCGCCCCTTACTTCGAGCTCTCCCATCGTCAGTCCGTCCCACGGAACCAGACCGGCCTCATTTCGCACCCTGAGCTCCAGCAGCGCTCCCGGCCGGCCGTTCACCGCTCCCACCGGCGCGATCTCGGTCATGCCCCACGACGTGATCGGCCGGATGCCGTGGCGCTCCTCGAGGCCGCGCACCAGCCCCTCCGGCGCGGCCGCGCCGCCGATCACGATGCGGAGCCCCGGGAGCTTCCACCCGCCCGGCGCCGCGTCGAGGGCATCGAGGACGCCGAGCCAGACGGTGGGTACCGCGGCACTGAAGGTGACCGATTCGGAGTGACAGAGGTCGAGCAGGGTGATCGCGCCGGGATGCTCGCCGGGGAAGACCAGTCCCGCGCCGGTGAGCGCGGCGGTGTACGGCAGTCCCCAGCCATTCGCGTGGAACATGGGGACGGCGGCGAGGACCGTGTCGGTCTCGCTGATGGCGAAGCTCCCCGCCATCGCCGTCGCCATCGAGTGCAGCACCAGCGCGCGATGGGAGTAGACAACCGCCTTGGGGCGGCCGGTGGTGCCGGAGGTGTAGCACATGGATGCGGCGTCGCGCTCGTCGGGCTCTCTCGCGGAGAGATCGGTCTCCGGCGCATCAGCCAGCAGCGACTCGTAGTCGAGCATCCCGTCCGGCGCCTGTCCCCGCTCCCCGGCGACGATCACATGGCGGATGGCGGTGCGCCCGCGCAAGCTGTCCAGTAGGGGAAGCAGCGACGGGTCCACCAGGACGACGCGATCCTGCGCGTGCGTGGCGATGTAGGCCAGCTCGTCGGGGTGGAGCCGCAGGTTGAGGGTGTGCAGGACCGCGCCGAGGAGGGGAACGGCGAAGTAGGCCTCGAAGTGGCGGTGGTGGTTCCAGCAGAGCGTGGCGACGCGGTGACCGGGCCGGACACCGAGCTGGTGAAGCGCCGCCGCCAGCCGCTGGGCGCGGGCGAGGCATTCGCCGTACGTCGAGCGATGGGGCGCGCCGCGAGTACGGCTCACGATCGGGCGTGCTGCCCAGAGCGCCTCTGCGCGCCGCGCGATGGCGGCGACGGTGAGCGGGTACTCCATCGTGAGACCGCGCAGCGTATCCGTCACGGCTTGGGATTTCCGGAGAAGAACGCCCAGATGGTTGTGGTGGCGTCTATGTCGTGCGTCACCCGGCCCACGCGCCGGCCCGACGCCGGCCCGCCCGGCCAAGTGTGGCCGCCGCCCTCGATGGTGTAGAGGTCCACGTCTCGTCCGTGATTGCAGCCGGCGTAGGAGGTCACCTTGACCCGCATACCGTCGTGGGGTGCCCGGTCCGGCGCCATCGTCACCGAGGGCTCGGGGGCGCATCCGGCGGACACGGCCCAGAACTGGGCGCTGCGCGCGGCGGAGAGCGCCCGGCCCCGGCTCGACGCGACCCCGCCGCCGGCGTACGGCATCAACCGATCGGCCGTCCCCTGGAACGCGGCCAGCGCGACCGGCGCTTCGCGGGTGCACGTCGGCGTCAGGGCGGCGGGCATCGCCCCTGCCACCGGGGCGATGGCCGCGAAGACACCCGGCAGGTCGCAGGCGAGGCGATACGAAAACATCGCGCCGTTGGAGATGCCGGTGGCGTAGATCCGCCGCGGATCGACGCTGAACTGTCGTCCGAGGGTATCGAGCAGCGTGCGGACAAAGCCCACGTCGTCGCGGGGAGCGCCGTAGCCGCGGCCGTCGTTCCAGCGGCGGCTGATTCCCGCGGGGTACACGACGATGAATCCCTCCCGCTCCGCCAGCGCCGTGAACCCGGTGTGCCGCGCCATACTCCGGGGGCTCGCCCCGGCCCCGTGGAAGACGAGCACCAGCGGCGCGGGGCGCGCGGGACGGTACGTGGTCGGCACGTACAGGAGGTAGGTGCGGTTGACCCCGGCGACGAGGAGCGCGCGCGGCTGCTCCACCGGCGCCGACTGCGCGGCGGGGGCGCCGGGCCGTGCGAAGACGAGGGGGAGCACCATGAAGACCGGGAAGATTCGATGAATGCACGCCATGGCGATGCATTTACTATACATGCATCACCCCAACCAGGCTCCCAGATGACGACGCCCAGTGCCGTTGCCGACCTTCGCCGAGAATTCGCCCGCGCCCGCCTGGACGAGGCGCACGTCAGCCACGATCCGATCGTGGAGTTCTCCCGCTGGTTCGCGCAGGCGCAGGAGGCGCAGCTGCACGAGCCGAACGCGATGACGCTCGCCACGGCCACAACCGACGGCGCGCCGTCGGCCCGCGTCGTTCTCCTCAAGACGTTCGACCAGCGGGGCTTCGTCTTCTTCAGCGACTACCGGAGCCGGAAGGGCGGCGAGCTCACGGCCAATCCGCGCGCGGCGCTGGTCTTCTACTGGGGCGAGATCGAGCGGCAGGTGCGGATCTCCGGCACGGTGACAACCACGTCGCCCGAGGAGTCGGAGGAGTACTTCCGGAGCCGGCCGCTCGGGAGCCGTCTGGGCGCCTGGGTGTCGCACCAGAGCCGGGTGATCCCGGGGCGGGCGGTGCTGGAGAACGACCTCAAGGAGGTGGCGATCCGGTTCGCCGACGACAATGTGCCGCTGCCGGCGCACTGGGGCGGGTACCGGGTGTTGCCGGACGCGATCGAGTTCTGGCAGGGGCGGGAGAACCGGCTGCACGACCGGATCAGGTATGTGCGGGGGAGTGGGGGGTGGAGGGTGGAGAGGCTGTCGCCGTAACCGAACCGGTTTCTCGAAGGGAGGCTGTCATGGCAGGGAAGAAGATCATCGCTGTGGTCGGAGCCACCGGCGCGCAGGGCGGAGGCCTCGTCCGCGCCATCCTGGCCGACAAGGGCAGCGCTTTCACGCCCCGCGCGCTCACCCGCAATGTCGACTCGGAGAAGGCAAAGGCGCTGGCGGCCGCGGGCGCCCAGGTGGTGGCGGCCGATCTGGACGATGCCGCGAGCCTGGGACCGGCGTTCGCGGGCGCTTATGGCGCCTTTTGCGTCACGAACTACTGGGAGCACTTCTCGCCCGAGCGAGAGCTTCGCCAAGCCGAAAACATGGCACGGGCAGCCAAGGCCGCGGGACTCGAACACGTGATCTGGTCCACCCTCGAGGACACCCGCAAGTGGGTGCCGCTCGACGACGCCCGGATGCCCACGCTGATGGGCAAGTACAAGGTGCCGCACTTCGATGCCAAGGGCGAAGCGGACCGGTTCTTCCGAGACCTGGGGGTGCCGACGACGTTCCTGCTCACCTCGTTCTATTGGGACAACTTCATCTACTTCGGCTCCGGGCCGCAGCGGCTCCCGGACGGCACCCTCGCCCTCACTTTCCCGCTGGGCGACAAGCCGCTGTCGGCGATCGCGGTCGAGGACATCGGCAAGTGTGCCTACGGGATCTTCAAGCGCGGGCGGGAGTTCATCGGAAAGACGGTCGGGATCGCCGGCGGGCACCTCACCGGCAGCCAGATGGCGGCCGCGCTCAGCCGGGCGCTCGGCAAGGAGATCCGCTACAACGCCGTCACCCCCGAGTTCTACCGCGGCCTCGGCTTCCCCGGCGCCGACGACATCGGCAACATGTTGCAGTTCAAGCGCGACTTCAACGACTACTACTGCGGGGTGCGGAACGTCGAGCTTGCCAGGAGCCTCAACCCCGAGCTGCAGTCGTTCGAGCAATGGCTCGACCGGCACAAGGACCAGATTCCGCTTCCCTGACCTCCGGCGCCAGGCCTCCGCACTTGGCGCCTTCGACCTCCGCGGGGTTCGGCTGCGTCCGCAAGCAGGATTGGTCTACTCGCCGATCCCCCGGTCCAGCACGGCCAGCTGTTGGCCGTACACGAACTGCCGATCCCGCGCTCTGCCCGTGATCTCCTTCGTGATCCCGAGGTCCGTGAGACGCTCCAGCGCCGCGGTGACCGTCGGCCGGGACAGCCCGACTGTCTCTGCGGCTCGGGGAATGGAGACGATGATTCTTCGCCTGAGCAGCTCGTACACACTCAGCGCCGAGGCCGCTCCCCGGCCGACCTTCACGACGCGCGCATGGTCCGCCTGGAACAACGCCAGCAGGGCCCGCGCGGTCGCCGTCGCCTGGGCGGCGACCTCCTCCACGCCGGTCAGGTAGAAGCGGAGCCAGCCCTCCCAGTCGCCATGGGTGCGGACCCGCTGAAGGGCGTCGTAGTAGTCAGCACGGTTCTGCCTGAAGTAGAGGCTCAGGTACAGGAAGGGCTGCGAGAGCGCCCCCTCCGCGCACAGCAGGAGCGTGATGAGGAGCCGGCCGACGCGGCCATTCCCGTCCAGAAACGGATGAATCGTCTCGAACTGCACGTGCGCGAGGCCGGACTTGATGAGGGGCGGCGTCCGCTCCCGCTCGTCGTGCAGGAACTTCTCCAGATTGTCCAGCGCCGCCATCATCTCATGAGGCGGGGGCGGCACGAAGCGCGCCTTGCCCGGCCGGGTCCCGCCGACCCAGTTCTGGCTCCGCCGGAATGCTCCGGGCTCCAGGGTGCCGCCACGCCCCTGCCTGAGGAGCACGCCGTGGACTTCCCGGATGAGGCGGAGGCTGATGGGCATCCCCTTCCGCATCCGGTCGACGCCATGCTGGAGCGCGGCGACGTAGCGTGAGACCTCCCGGACGTCCTCCTCGGGCACTCCGGGCGCCTCCGCATTCTCGTACTGCAGCAGATCGGTGAGGGTGGACTGGGTTCCCTCGATCTGGCTCGAGAGCACGGCCTCCTTCCGGACGTACATATAGAGAAGGAGGTCCGGCTCGAGGACGGTCGAGACCCCGTCCAGTCGGCCCAGGGCGTGGCTGGCCCTCTCGAGCGCCTCTCTGAGCTCGGCGTCGAACTCGAGCGGAGGTCTTGGGGGGAGCGGCGCCGGAATGAAGGCGGAATACCCCTCGGGGCCGCGCTGCTGGCGGACGAGCCGCCCGGCCCGGGTGGAACCCTTCATGGCGGATCCTTTCTTAGCCGCGGCTGATATGCAAAGATAGCCTGCTAAGTTTTCATATGCAACCGGGACAGGAAAAGGGCCGGCAGCACCCTCGCTCCCGGCCCCCGGCTTCCCTCACCGCTCGCGCCTAAGCGTGCTTGATGAAGGTTCCGTTTTGCAGCTCCCTCGTCATTCGACTCGGTCCGTGTAGGGGTTCGGATACTCGCCGAGAAACTCCACCCAGGCCTTCTTCGCGCACGGGTAGTGTTTCGCGGCCTCGACGAGATCCATGAACTGCGCAATCGTGCGATCCAATCGTGCGCCCAGGTCGGCATTCGCCAGCCGGCCGGCGGCGTCGAACGCATGGTGAGCCTGCGCAAGGGAAAACATGTCCGGATACACGCGCACGCCGAGGTGCTCGAGCGGTACTCGCAGGGCCCACGCGCCACGGTTCCCGCCGACCATCGACGGCGACGCCGACAGCAGGAGCGCGTGCCGGCCGTTGAATGGCTGCGGCCGCTTCCGCGACGCCCAGTCAATCGCGTTCTTCAGCACACCTGACAGCGACCCGTTGTACTCTGGCGCCGCGATCACGAAGGCGTCACTCGCTTCCAGTCGTCGGCAAAGCTCGGCCGGTCCGGCGGGCAACCCGCTCTTCTCCTGGAGATCCTGATTGAACGACGGGCCATCAAAATCGGCCATCGTCGCGGCATCCACTACGCCGCCGTGCTCCGTGATCAGGCTCGCCGCGAGGCGCGCGAGTTGGCTGTTGAACGAGGCGACGCGCAACGAGCCGGAGAAGACCAGAAACCGGACGGGCTCACGCGGTACAACTCTGCCGCTTGCTTCGGATGTTTGCGTCATTGGCTCCTCACGTTACCTCAATCTTGCCGCAGCAACTCGTGGTGCAGCCGCCGCCTGAGCGCACGCCGGCGCACCGTGGATGCGTGCGCGGCCAGAAAGCCGCCCTGCTGCTGCTTCGCCAGCCCCTCCATGCGGGCGATCCGCTCCTCCAGCTGGCCGAGCACCGGCGCGTAGTTCGCGTCGGCGGAAGGATGCGCACGGCTGAAGTCGCGCACGCGCACGGCCATCTCGAGTCTCCGGCGAACGATCCGGTTCATACGACGCTCCTCTCCCATCCTGAATACCGGACGGTGATCGGGCGCCGGCCGGTGGACGTTGAACGGACCAGCTCCGGCGCGACTCCCGACCGCCGGCCGGACGCCAGGCCGGGAGAAGCGAGCCGCATGCCAGCGCCCGCGCGCCAAAGAACACCCGTTCCGCTCGACGAATGCGATGACGTCGATGTTCGAGAGAGAGGTGCCGATGATGGGTGTGTGCGAGCGCTCGTGAGGCGCGCTTGACCTCGCCGAGCAGTCGTGCCGGGTCACTCAGAATGCGCGGTGCGCCGCGGCCGACCCGCACCCCCGCTCGCGCCTCGCGTCGTCAGCGGGGCACGACGCGTTCCGGCCGATGTTCGACAGGCTGCGACGCTTTACTACAACCGGCTCCGCCGTCCTCGGAAGAGGTCACCCGCCTGCCCCCTCACCACACCCGCACCCGCTCCCCCAGCGCCAGGTAGAGCCTCTCCACCGCCTTCACCCCGAACGCGGCGTACCAGGCGTCGATGTTCCGCACGGTGGTGGCGCGATACTCCGACGGCGCGTGCCCGTCCGTCAGGATGAGATTCCGGAGGGCGGGCTCACGCCACTTCCGGCGCCAGCTCTGGGCAAAGCTCACGAAGAACTGCTGGTCCCCGGTGAAGCCGTTCACCTCCGGCGCCGGCTTGCCACCGAGGGAGCGCTGCCATGCATCGTATGACGCGGCGATGCCCGCCACATCGGCGATGTTCTCGCCCAGGGTCTGCCGCCCGTTGACCGCGAGGTCGGGGAACGGTTTGTAGGCGTCATACTGCGCCACGAGCTGCGCCGCCGACGCCTCGAAGTGCTTGAAGTCTTCCGGCGTCCACCAGTTGTGCAGCCGACCCTTCGCGTCGAAGAGGGCGCCCTGGTTGTCGAAGCTGTGGCTCACCTCGTGGCCGATGATCGCGCCCATGGCGCCGTAGTCCATGGCGGTGGGCCGGGCGGGGTCGAAGTACGGCGGCTGGAGAATGGCGGCGGGGAAGTTCATCGCGTTCATCGCCGGGAGGTTCACCGCGTTCACCGTCTGCGGTGTCATCACCCACTCGCCGCGGTCCACCGGCCGGCCCACTCTCTCGAGCGCTCGGCGGTACTGGAACAGCCCGGCGCGCTCCGCGTTGCCGTAGGCATCTCCCGCCTTGACCTCGAGGCCCGTGTAGTCCGGCCACTTGTCGGGATATCCCACGCCGACCTCGAGCACGGCGAGCTTGGCCCTGGCCTCCGCCCTGGTGGCCGGCGCCATCCAGTCGAGGCGATCGATACGTTCACCGAACGCGGCGATGATGTTCCCCACCATTGCCTGGGCCCGCGCCTTTTCCGCGGGCGGGAAGTACCGCTCGGCATACAGCCGCCCGACGGCAAAGCCAAGCGCGCCGTTGGTGGCGGAGACCGCCCGCTTCCAGCGGTCCCGCTGCTTCGTGGCGCCGCTCAGCACCGGGCCGAAGAAGGCGAACGTATGGTTGTTGAAGCCGCTCGGCAGCACCGCGGCCCGGGACTGGATGGCGTGGAAGGTCAGGTAGTCCTTCCAGGTGTCGAGCGGCTCGCTCGCCACGAGGGCCGAGATGCCGGTGACGGCGCTGGGTTGCCAGACGACAAACCGCGCGACCCTGGCAAGCCCGGCGGCGGCGAAATAGCTCTCCCAGTCGAGACCCGGCGCCTTGACGCGGAAGTCCGCCTTCGCCCAGGGGCTGTTGCCCTTGCTGACGTCGCCCGACTCCTGCCGGCTCCAGTGGGCCCTCGCGATCTTCGTTTCGAGCCGAACAATGCCTGCCGCCCTCGCCTCGGCGCCGGGGATGCCGGCGAGACCGAGCATGGCGGCGACGTGCTGCGGGTATTTCCGGCGGATCGTGGCCATCGCCGCCGCCGAGTCCAGGTAGTAACTCCGGTCGGGCATGCCGAGGCCGCCCTGGAACAGGAACGGCGAGTAGTGGGCCGGATCGTCCAAGTCCTGGGCCACCCAGAGGCCGAACAGATTCTCGGTGTAGAAGTTGGTGTTGTTGAGCGCGTCCACGTCGGCGCGGAGGGTGCTGCCCAGCGAGCGGGCCAGCTCCTTCCGGCTACGGATGGCGGCAATGGAGTCGAGCCTGGGCCTGAGGGGCGTCAGGCCGGCCGCGTCGATGGCCGTCGTGTCCATGAAGCTCGCGTAGTAGTCACCGATCTTCCTGGACTCGGTGCCGGCCGGGGCGCCGGCGCCGACCGCCTCCCGGATGAGGTCGGCGGTGCGCTTGTCGGTGAGCTCGATCAGGATGGCGCTCGACCCGTAACTGCTGCGGTCGGCGGGGATCTCGGTGTGCGCGAGCCAGCTTCCGTTGGCGTAGAAGAAGAAATCGTCGCCCGGCCGGACCGAGCGGTCCATCCCCGCCGTGTCAAGGCCCGCCGTCGCGGGGGCCTGCTGGGCCGCGACGCCGAGGGGACGCGCGACTGCGAGCGCGACGGCGGTGACGAGGGAAGTGCGGAAGCGCATCATGGGCGCCGCCCTTAGAACGTCGCCGTGATGCCTCCCAGCACCCGCCGGCCGAGCACCGAGCCCCCGTACAGCTGGAACCGCTGCTGGTCGAGGAGGTTGGTGGCGGTGGCGTGCACCCTCAGATAGTTGTTGATGCGGTAGCCGGCGCTGACGTTCACGAACTCGTTCGACGGGACGTACCCCTGGAAGACGCCCGCCGCCCACTGGTAGCCGTCCACCAGCCGCACCGTCACGTTGGCGTCTATCCCCTGGAGCCCCGCGTAGGTGAGCGAGACACTCCCCTTCTTGCTGGGTGTGTTGGGGACCAGCTGGTCGCCGGCCGCGAAGGAATTGATCGTGAAGTCGAAGCCGGTCACCGATGCGTCGGCCCGGAACTCCGGGGTGAACTGGTAACCCACGCCGATTTCGATGCCCTTCTCGGTGACTTCGCCGGCGTTGGTGTAGGACAGCACGATCGCGCGGCTGCCGTCGGGGAGAGTGGCGAGGGCGTTGCCGCCCTGGATGGTGGTTCCCGCCTGCAGGCCCGCATGGCCGCCGAGGAGCAGCGGAATCGGCGCCCGCAGCGGGTGATTCGCGGGCAATCCGAGCTGGGCCAACCGGGCGTCGAGCGCCGTGAGCTCGGCGGGCACATTGACCTCGTCGGTCAGGGCATACGACGGATAGGCGCCGTTGACGCCGGGCAGCAGGTCGGTGACGAAGTCCTTGAGCTTGTTGATGTAGCCGTCAACGGTGATGTACGCCTTGTCCGAGAGGCTGCCCTTGTAGCCCAGCTCCCAGCCGGTGACCTTCTCGACCTCGAGGTTGGCGTTGCCCAGCGCCAGCGCTGACGTCGCCGGCGAGAACGCCCATGGCAGGTTGTCGGTGATGGTGAGGCCGGCGAGCGCCGGCGGGGGAATGTTGGCCCGCACCGCCGCGTAGTAGCCCTCGACGGAAGCCTCGAGCGTCCTCGGCCCGGCGGACGGTGCCGCCACCGGGACCTGGAGGAAGTACTCGGAGTAGTTCGGCGTCTGGAACGCCTTGTTCACCGAGAACCGGAACGAGTGGTTCTCATTGGGGCTGAAGACGATCGCGGCCTTGGGCGAGACCTGTGCGTCGATGAGGTCGCCGTCGTCGAAGCGCAGCGCACCGACCAGCCGAACCTGTGGCACCACCTTGTACTCCACCTGGCCGTAGACCGAGTAGAGGGCGTCGCTCCGATTGTCGTTGGCCAGGTTCATCAGCGTGCCGTCGGTATTGACCTTGGTATTCCGGACCGACCCGCCGACCACCACGCGCCCGCGCTCCTGCTGGAAGTGGAAGTTGGTCTGGCCCTCCACGTGAAAGATGTCGCTCCGCTCCTCGAGCGGCAGGCCCGACTGGAGCGACATCTGCGGATCGAGCGAGGTCCGGCTATGCCAGTAGCCGAAGACGTTGAACCGATCCGCGGCGACCGCGGCGCGCACATAGGGCTTGATGGCCTTGAGCACCTGGACCCGACCGATGCCGGTGACGAAGATCTCGTTCTGCACCTGCGAGGCACCGCCGTCCACCGAGACGACCGTGCCGTTGTCCAGGTAATAGTCGAGGCGGCCGGCGCCGTACCCGTTCTTGAGCGGGTCCCGGTCGCCGAGGGCGTCGCCGGTGGCGGGGTCGATCGTCTGTCCTTCGAGCGCGAGCACCTCGCGCGCCAGGCCCACCGGCTCGTCCGTCGCGGGTTCGTACTCCTGCTGCAGCGAGGTGCGGTCCAGCCGGGTGCGAGTGCGGGACCAGGTGTCGCTGCTGTTGTAGCCGGCGTTGAAGCGATACCCGAAGCGACCGTCACCGATCAGCCCAGCGTGCCGGAGGTCTCCCCGGAACGTCTCCAGCTCGCCGCCCGCGATCGTCAGCTTGGTGCCCGGCACCTCCCGCGCCGTCGGGGTGGTGATGTTGATCACCCCGCTGAACGCGTTGGCGCCGTAGAGAGCCGAGCCGGGCCCGCGGACCATCTCGACCTTGCCGAGGTCCTCGAGCGGCTGGGTCATGCCGTTCCACTCCTGGGAGCCGAGGAAGGCGATTGCGAGGTCGCGCCCGTCCTGGAGCACCAGCACCCGACGAGTGAGCGAGCTGTTGAATCCCCGGGCGTTGACGTTGAAGTCGTTCACCCCGCTCTGCACCACGTCCACGCCGGGCACCGCCTGGAGCGCCATCGGTGCCTGCCCGGTGATGGACGCGCTACGCAGCACCTCGGGCGGGACCACCGAGATCGCCGCGGGCGCTTCCACGAGCCGTTCGGGAGCGCGCGACGCGCCCTCGACCACGATCTCGGTCAGGGCGACGGTCACCGCCTCGAGTCCGGCGTCGGCCGTGACGGTGGTCCCGGGCTCGACGGTCACCGCGACCTCACTGGGCCGGTACCCGAGCCAGCGGAAGACGATCGTCTGGCTCCCCACCGGCACCCGCCGCAGGGTGTACCGGCCGTCGGTTCCGGTCACCGTGCTCTGGCCGGTAGACTGGACCGTGACCGACACGCTGCTCAGCGCTTGGCCGTCGGCCGCGCGGGTGACGGCGCCGGAAACGGCGCCGGTTTCCTGGGCGAGCACGGGGGAAGCGACGAGGAGCAGGGCGATGAGAAGAACAGGAAGTGCGTAAAGCCGGGCGGACGAAATTCGGCGCATGCCGGGGTCCTCGAGTGAGGGTAGGGTCGGATGCTGGGCAAGTATACGCGCCGCTGGGCCGGAGCGGAACAGGCCCCCTGGCCTCAGCCGGTAGGCTCCGCCAGCTGTCTGATTTGAAGCAGCATCCGGCGCTCCATGATGAAGTGGGCCGGCTCGCCGAGCACCAGGCCCAGGGGGGCCAGGAAGACGTCCTGAATGCGGTCGGGCGCCCCTCCGCGCGTTCGCACGGTGAGTCGCGTGCGGCCGCCCCCGGCCGGCACCGTCACGAAAGCGCCCCAGTTTTCCAGATAGAGGACCCGGCCGGGCTCCGCCAGCGCGACACGCCAGCCGAATCGGCGGTCGAACCCGAGCCAGCCGGCAGGCGTGGCATAGACCGTGTCGCCGGCCGCGATCCGCTGCCATTCGGGATGGACCCGATCGGCATTGTGGAGCCGAAGACCGAACAGGTTCTCCAGCCATGCGTAGCTGTAGAACCCTCCCCGGTCCTGGCCCATTTGCGCGAGCCACGGCCAGACCGAATCAGGCGGCGCGTTGATCGTCACCGCGTGCTGGATGAAGTAGCGTGGGTCGGGGGTGAGTTCATCGCCCGGCAGCGACGCCTGCAGCTCCACGTCGGTGGCCCCCCAGCGCATGTGCCACGGCCTCGACAGGACGAGCGCGGCCGCCAGGGCGACGAGGATGATGCCGGCGGCATCGGCGCGCCGCGACGAGCGTGGAACATCGGCCGGATGCGGCATGGGGGCCGCATGCCGCGGTGCCAGCAACACACCGAGGACGGCGAGATCGATGACGAGGCCCGGGAGCGCCAGCGGGGTCGGCGCCCCTAGTCCGAACAGGAACCACGATCCGGCGACTCCGATGGCGGCAAAGAAACGCCACCGCGGACGGAAGATGGCCACGCCGAGCAGTCCGATTCCGGCGGCCAGGAAGCCGGCGAGCGCCGCCGCCCACGCGATCGTGGGAAGCCACTGAAATTGCGATGACGCCCGCATTCCCGCGAGTGAGTGCGCCAGGCCGTGGAGGATGAAGAAGACGCCGGCGGCGCGCTGCCAGAGGGTGGACGCCATCGTGCGCGTCTCTCCCGCCGGCATGGTGCGGACTTGTCCTGCCGGCACGGTGTGCGTCTGTCCTGCTGCCATACTGGCCTCCAGTCTGTGCTGCCAGAGGCTATAGGGGAGGGCGTGAAGATTGGCTGAAAGGAAGAGGAAGGATCCTGCGGCCCGCCGCTGCACAGCGCTTCGCCGGTGAGACAGGGGCTCTCCGGCCCGCGCAGGCCCCGCTGCTGTCGTCGGGGCGAAGACGACACACCCCTCGCCTGCGCTGCAGGCCACCGTCAGCATCCAACCCCAGGCGGGCATCACACGGCCTGACGCGCGGCTCAGGGGATGTCGTCTCCGCCCCGACCGCCGCTCCGATCGAATCGCTCCTGTTGCCGGGATGCCGGGTCGCGTGCGGGAGCGGCATCCCCTGAGGAGCGCGTCAGCCGGGCGGTGGCGTGCCCACTTCCTCTCCCGGACGCAGCCGCCTGCGGCGCGACGAGGGGTGTGACGCTCCCGCACGCGGCCGCGGTACCGGCCCGCGACTACACTGTCGTGGTGGAGAGGGCAGCGGATCCGGAGACGACGGCGCCTCCAAAGGCGTGAGCTGGGGCCGGTGACGCGGCGATCCGCCGCGCCACCGTCGCGAGCGAGTCGGGGTTGAGAGACATCGAGTCGATGCCGATCCCG
>CAYYXP010000072.1:0-3510 GCA_964475685.1 uncultured Gemmatimonadaceae bacterium
CCCCGGGCCCCCACGACTTCGCGTATGTCTCCATGGGAAGCAGCGACTTCGCAACCACCGGGAACCCCTTGAGGAATCTGACCGCGGCCCAGACCGCGGCGAACCTAGGGTGGATGGCGGACCAGTGGATCGCAGCCGGGCGGGCGCCCGATCACTTCATCATCACCACGCTGGCACCGCGGGACGACGCCACTGACCCGAACTCGATCCCCGACCGAAACGCCCTCATCCGGGCGCTGGTGATCACCAAGGGGCTTCACCTGATCGACCTATCCGCCCACGTCTCGACCGGCGACGGCTTAACCTGGCTCCCTGGGTTCGACGTCGGCGACGGCGTCCAGTACACCGAAGCTGCGCGAGAATGGCTGGCCGATCAGATCGTGGCGTGGATGAATCAGACGGCGCCTTGATCCTCAGGGCGCTGCGGCGCGGCCGCCGCCCGGCGCTCCGGGGGCGGGGCCGCCGAAGCAGTCGGAGAGCACCCTGCTGGTAAACTGGGGGGCGCCGATCTCGTTCAGGTGGTCCATGTCCCGGAAGTAGTTCGCGAACTCCGGCCGGGCATAGAGGTCGAAGTAATTGAAGTAGCGGTAACCACTCTGCTCCGCCACCCGCCGCAGGAAGTTGGTGGCCGCGGCGGTGCTCGAGTCGTCCCTCGCGTACAGGTAGTACTCGTAGCTCACCGGCGTGGTCACGACGCACACGTCCGCCCCGCGTTCCCTCAGGTACGCCAACGTGCGTTTGTAGGCCTGGGCCGATTCCTGGTTCCGGAAGCCCGAGTCGGGCCTCTGCCAGACCTCCCTCGCGCGCGCCAGTCCGAGCCGGACGCTGGAGTCCCGCGACGACCACTGCGCGTGTCCCACGATCCACCCCCAGCGCAGCTCGTCGGCGGAGCGGAAGGCGTCGAATCCGCCGTGCTCGATCACCCGCTGCCAGTACTTGCCCATGTACTGGCGGTGATGCTCGAGGAACCGCTGCCAGAACCGGTTGTCCATGTTGTCCAGGTAGGCGTGCGTCCCCCGGTCCATCTTGTAGAGGGCAAACGAGTGCGGGTCGCCCTGGATGACCACCTTGCCGGGTTGCTTGTCGCGGTAGTAGTACCGCACCCGCAGCTCCATATCGCGAAGCGTCTCGCCCTCCGCTCCAAGGGTCGGGAAGTCGGGGGATCCGACGAATCCCCAGGCGAAGTGGGAGTCGCCGAAGGCTGCGTCGGGGGACCTCTCCTGCTGAATCAGCTCGAGGCTCTTGACCACCCGGTCGTGCGGCTCGATGTAGTCCCGGACCAGGATGACGGTGGCGCCGAACAACACCAGCAGCACCGCACCCTGGATGAGGAAGAACCGGAGCGTGTAGCGGCTAAAACTGGAAGTATATGAATTCAGCATTCGAGCCGATCCACAGGTTCACCAGCGCCGCGGCGGCCATGAGGGCCACCAGGATGCTCCAGACATGGTTCGGCCGCCACTGCAGCCAGGGGTGCCGCGAGCCGGTATGGTCCCGGGCCGTGAAACCGAGCCCGGGGCGGTAGCGCGCCATGATCTCCTGCGTGTTGGGCGCATACCACGCGATGAGGCCCAGCACGAACACCCATTCGAGGGCGAGTCCCGGGTCCAGCAGCCCGTTGCGGAAGCTGCCGTCGAACCGGATGCGCGCGAACTCGACAAGCGCCTGGGGAACGTGGAGCCTGGAGGCGAAACTCACCGGCAAGGAGATGCCGTTCCCCAGGAACATCCCCTTGAGCACCGTCATGGCCGCCGAAAAGCTTTCGGCGCGGAAGAAGACCCACGCGATCACCACGCACCCGAAGGTCACCGCTCTCGCCACGCCGCGGCCGAGCCGCGAGTCCTCCCCCTCGAGCCCGAACGCCTTCCGGGCGGCATGCCAGCCATGGTTGACCATGAGGTAGAAGCCGTGCAGGCCGCCCCACACCACGAAGGTCCATCCGGCGCCGTGCCAGAGGCCGCCCAGAAGCATGGTGACGAAGAGATTGACGTAGCGGCGGATGGGGCCGTTCCGGTTGCCGCCCAGGGGGATGTAGAGGTAGTCCCGCAGGAACCGGGACAGGGTGATGTGCCAGCGCCTCCAGAAATCGATGATGTTCACCGATTTGTACGGGGAATCGAAGTTCACCGGGAACCGGATGCCCACCATCCGGGCCAATCCGATCGCCATGTCGGAGTAGCCCGAGAAGTCGAAGTAGAGCTGGAAGGTGTAGCTCAGCGCTCCGATCCACGCCTCGCCGAGGGTGAGCGACACGCCCGATTGGGCGGCGCCGAAGACGGCGTTGGCGAAGGGCGCCGCGCTGTCGGCGAGCACCACCTTCTTGAACAACCCGATGCAGAAGATCGTCACGCCCACCGCGAAATGGCTGGCCTGGAAACGGGAGATACTCGGGCGGGTGAACTGGGTCAGCATCTCGCGGTAGTGGACGATCGGGCCCGCGATGAGATGCGGGTAGAAGGTCACCAGCAGCGCGTAATGCAGGAAGTCGTAGTCCCCCGCCTTGCCCCGGTAGGCCTCGACGAGGAAGACGATCTGCTGAAAGGTGAAGAACGAGATGGCGATGGGGAGGACGATGTGCTGGAGATGGATGGCGGGGGCGCCGAACGCATTCCAGTTGTCGACGAAGAAGTTCGCGTACTTGAAGTAGCCCAGCAGGGCCAGGTTGGCCCCTATGCCGAGACCGACGTACAATCTGCGCCTCGCCGGGGCGGCGGGATGGATGACGTGCCGGCCGAGCCAGAAGTTGAAGCAGACCGAGGCGACGATGATCGTGAGGTTGGCCGGATTCCAGTACGCGTAGAAGAAGAGCGACGCGAGCAGGAGCCAGCCGAGGGCCAACCGGGTGTTCGCCGCCCGGCCGGCCAGGAAGTAGACCGCCAGGGTGACCGGCAGGAAGAGGAAGATGAAGGGGTAGGAATTAAAGAGCACGACGCCCCACCCGGCCGGAGGTCAGCGGCATGGCGGAGTATCGCCAGCGACTTGCGGCGCGACAAGCCGGGACTCCCCGCCCCCCGGACTCGAAGAGCGCAAGACTCTGCACGGTAACTCGTAGGGGCCTTATCACTTAGTTCACACTTTCTTCAAACATGGCGGTGCATGATCCCTGTGGTGGCAAGGGGGTCGGGCAGCCGGAGAGAGTCTTCGCTGAATAACGGAGGCAGCATGTTGACCACAGAGGTGTGGAACCTCTCCGAGCAGGATTTCCCCGGCACCTCGCCGATCGAGTTGCAACTCCTGTTCCTCATCCGCTACGCAATCCTCGCGCCTTCGGTCCGGAACACCCAGCCCTGGAGCTTCCGGGTGGAGGGGAACACCGTTCACCTCCGCGCCGCCCCCGCGCGCATGATGCCGGTGGCCGACCCCAACCAGCGGGAACTCCACATCAGCCTCGGCTGCGCGCTGGAGAACCTGCTCGTCGCGGCGGAACACTTCGGCTTTCGCCACGAGGTGGTGTACTTCCCCCGCCGGGAGGACGAGCAGCTCGCCGCCACGATCACCCTGACCCCGGGT
>CAYYXP010000073.1:0-1521 GCA_964475685.1 uncultured Gemmatimonadaceae bacterium
GCGGCCATCTCGGGCCGGCCGATGGCGGACCTGGACGATGTGCGCACGGTGGCGCCGTCGGTGTTGCGGCACCGGCTGGTGACCAACTTCGCGGCCGAGGCCGCCGACCGCACCGGTGACGACCTGGTGCGGGAGCTGATCGGCGGCAACGCCTGGCTCGGCGGCGCCTAGCCCTTCTTCACCACCGGCATCCCCTCCTCCAGCCAGCGCGCCCAGCCGCCCACCAGCGCCCTGGCCCCGCCCCATCCCGCCCGCCTGAGCTCTCGCGCCACACGGGCGCTTGTCGCTTCCTCCCTTCACGCACAGTAGAGCACCACCGTGGAGTGATACGAGAGACCGACCTCCCGCGCGAGCCGGACCGCGTCGTCGGGCGGGAGCCGAATGGCTCCCTCGGCCTGGAGATCGTCATCGCGGTAGGTCCGCTCGGTGCGAACGTCGGCGAGCACCAGCGGGGCGCCGGCCGCCATGAGCGCCCGGACCTCGTCGAGGGTGATCTTCTCGCCCACCGCCTCGGCCCCCGGAGGCGCCGCCTCGGGGTCGGACCGTTTCGCCTCCTCGCGGAGCCGCGGAGCCGCGGCGAGCGGCGGTCCCGGCCCCGCTGACTTCTTCTCGTGCTGGAGATAGAGCGCGATGCCGGCGCCGTGGATCACCACCGAGAGCAGCACCACGAGGCAGGTGATGGCGAAGAGCTGCTCGCCGCCGGCGATACCGGCGAACACCGGAAGGAGCACCAGCAGCAGCGAGCTCAAGCCCCTGGGTCCGAAGAGGGCGATGATCCACCGGTCCTTCCCCCTCACCCCCGCGAGCGCGAGCACCGGCAAAAGCACCAGCGTCCGCACCACCAGCGCGATCGCGGCGAAGAGGAGCGTCCCCACGCCGGCGATCTCGACCCCGCTCCAGATGAGCGACCCGCCGAAGGCCACGAAGGTGAGCAGGAGGAACATCTCGGCCGACGCCTCGCCGTAGTCGAGGAAGCAGTCGCACAGCTCCACGTCGAGCGCCGCCACCGTGAGCCCCGCGGCGAACGCCGCCAGGAAGCCGCTGCCTCCCACCGCCTCGGCGGCGGCGTACGCGGTGAAGGCGATGCCGAGGGCGTAGAGCGACTCGTAGTCCCGCCGTACCCCCACCTTCTTCCGCACCTGATCGAGCAGCGTAATGGCGACGTAGCCCGCCCCGATGCCGAGCGCCGGCCCCAGCAGGAAGAGGCCGACGATGTGCCGCCCGAGGCGCATCCCCTCGCCGGATGTGCCGCTGCCGAGCGCCAGCATGCTGAGCACGACGATGGGGAGGAGGATCACGTCGTTCATCCCGCTCTCGAGCCGGAGCGCCATGCGCGACTGGGAGGGGAGCGACGGGTGGCGGACGAGGGTGCGGAGCAGCACCGGATCGGTGGAGGCGAGCGCCGCGCCGAGGATCGCGGCGGCGGGCGGCGAGAGGTCAAGGAGATACCAGGCGGCGAGCGCGATCAGCGCGGCGGGGAGCAGCGATCCCGGCCCGAGCAGATAGAGCGCGAGCCGGCGG
>CAYYXP010000074.1:0-7995 GCA_964475685.1 uncultured Gemmatimonadaceae bacterium
CAGCTCGGCCATCGCACCGCCGCCAACCAGGCCCATCACCCGGTCACCCCGCTTCCAGCGCGAGGAGCCGCGTACAGCCTCGACCTCGCCGGAGTACTCGAGCCCCGGAATGTCCGCGGGCCATCCCTTCGGCGCCGGGTAGCTGCCGCGGCGCTGGAGAATGTCGGCCCGGTTGAGTCCGGCCGCGTGCACCCGCACCCGGATGTGCCCGGGCTTCACCTCGGGGAGGGGCACCTCGCCGATAGTGATGACCTCGGGACCGCCGGCACCGGTATAGATCACTGCGCGCATGGGGACTGGCCTTTCACGGCTGACGCACGACAGGAAGGATGAACAATAGCAGCTAGACCATTCGCCTCTCCGGACGCTGCTCCTCCTCTCGACCAACATCGGCGCTGATCCCGGCCAGCCGCTGTGCACCGCGAAGACCGGCAGCTCGGGTTACTGCTCCACATGATTCGACTCGGCGTGGCGCTTCTTGACCGCCCCCAGAGGGGACGTATATTGAAGGAGAACCGAATAAATACCGAAACATCTACTGCCCAGCCCATGTCCTACTGCGACGTCGCCCCCGGCCACGAATGGCACGGCCCCTATCACGACCGCGAGTACGGCTTCCCGCTCGAGGACGACGCGGCGCTGTTCGAGCGGCTCATGCTCGAGATCAACCAGGCCGGACTCTCGTGGCTCACCATCCTCAAGAAGCGCGAGGGATTCCGCCGGGCGTATGGGGGCTTCGATCCGGCCGTCGTCGCGGCCTACGGCGCGCGCGACCGGCGCCGGCTCCTCGCCGACGCCGGCATCATCCGCAATCGCCTCAAGGTGGACGCCGCCATAGCCAATGCCCGGCGCATTCTCGAATTGCGCGCCACCCACGGCTCGTTCAACGGATGGCTCGCGGCGCATCATCCCCGCCCGAAGGAGGAGTGGGTCAAGCTCTTCAAGCACACCTTCCGGTTCACCGGCGGCGAGATCGTCGGAGAGTTCCTGATGAGCATCGGCTATCTCGAGGGAGCGCACGCGGAGAGCTGCCCCGTCCACGCCCGCATTCTCCGGCGGCGGCCGCCGTGGGCTCGCGCCGCCAGGCGGAGCGCGCGATGAAACGCGTCATTCCCGGCCCTGCGGGCAGGCTCGTCGTGAACGACGGCGGCACCGGCGCGCCGGTCGTGTTCGTGCATTCGCTCGCGGGCACCAGCGGGCACTGGTCGGCTCAGCTCGAGCATCTGCGCCGCTCGCGGCGGGCGGTGGCGTTCGACCTGCGCGGACATGGCCGCTCCGACGCGCCCGGGGACGGAGACTATTCCATCACCTCGGCGTCCGCGGACATCGGAGCGGTGGCCGGTGCGCTCGGCCTGGAGCGGTTCGCGCTGGTGGGGCACAGCATGGGAGGCGGCATCGCACTGGCGTATGCCGGCGCGCATCCCGATCGCGTTGACCGCCTCCTGCTGCTCGACCCTGTCGGTGACGGAACCCAGATACCGGCCGTTTCAATGCAACCCTTGCTCGATGGGCTCGAGTCCGCAGCGTACCAGGAGACAATCGAAGGCTACTGGGACACGATCACCGGACCCAACGTGGCGGTGCGCGAGCGGCTGCTGGCTGATCTGCGCGCAACGCCGCGCAAGACGGTCGTTGAGGGGTTCAAGGCGGTACCGCGGTTCGACCCGAAGCCCCACCTCGCTCGCTTCCGGGGCCCGATGCTGGCGGTGGTCACGCCGTCAAACGACTACCCGTTCAGCATCCACCACCTGAAGGGAGGCCCGCCGCACCGGGCCGTCGAAGGCACGGGGCACTGGATCCAGCTCGACCGGCCGGCGGAATTCAACCGGATTCTCGACCACTTCCTGGAAGGCGGAGAGCGGTAAGCCTCCGCATTCCTGCTGCGCCCACATGTTCACCCATCTCCACGTTCACACCCACTTTTCCTTCGGGATCGGCGCCTCCAGCCCGGGGACGCTCGCGGAGGCCGCCGCAAGGCGCGGGTTCGGCGCCCTCGCCTGCACCGACACGAACGGCGTCTACGGAGCCATCGAGTTCCAGCGCGCCTGTGAATCCGCCGGCGTGCGCCCGATCCTCGGCGCGCACCTGGTCGCCGGCGGCGAGGAAACCGTCGCCCTCGCCCTCGACGAGCGCGGGTGGGCCGCTCTCTGCCGGGCGATCACGAGAATCCACTGGAAAGACGGAGAAGACGGAGAGGACGGAAAGGACGGAGAAAACTCCGCCCGGACGAAGCTCTCACGTGACCTGGCCCACGACCGCGACGGCCTCCTCCTCCTCTCCTCGGACATCCCCTTCCTCGAGCGCGTCCTTCGCCGGAGCGGCCCCCGCGACCTCTACGCCGAGCTGCGTCCCGGCAAGGAGCGCCACACCGTGCTGGCGGCCGCGCGCCAACTCGGCCTCCCCGCCGCCATCACCGCCGGCACCGTCATGGCGCACCCCGAAGACTGGTCGCGGCACCGGCTGCTCCGCGCCATTCATCTCAACACCACGCTGTCGGCGCTGGAGCAGCGGGCCGCCACCCACGACCCCGCCGTTCGCCTTTCTCCGCGCGACGCCTGGCTCCGCCCCGCCGGTGACCTCGCGCGCGCCTTTCCCGACTGCCCCGAGGCGCTGCGAGCGGCAGCCGAGATCGCGGAGCGGTGCGAGTACCGGATCCCGATCGGCCGGGTGGTGGCGCCTCGCTTCTCCGATGCCGGCGACGCGTTCGCGCGGCTCCACGCCCTGGCCTACGCGGGCGCCGAGCAGCGCTACGGCACCGTGGCGCCGGTGACGCGCGACCGTCTGGAGCACGAGCTGGCGATCATCCGGGCCAAGGGGTTCGCCGACTACTTCCTCGTGGTCCACGACATCGTGGGACACGCTCCCACCCACTGCGGGCGCGGCTCGGTGGCCAACTCGATGGTCAGCTACTGTCTCGGCATCACCCACGTCGAGCCGCTCGGCGCCGGCCTCCTTTTCGAGCGCTTCCTCAATCCCGAGCGCAAGGACCCGCCGGACATCGACCTCGACTTCCCCTGGGACGAGCGCGACGAGGTGTTGGCCTACGTCTTCGGCCATTACCCTCATCCTCAGTCGGCGATGGTCTCCAACCACAACACCTTCCGCCTGCGCGGCGCGCTCCGCGAGGTGGCCAAGGTGCACGGCCGGCCCAGCGGCGAGATCCGCGAGGTCACCCGCCGGATCCCCTGGTACGGCGAGGAGCCGCTCGACCAGCTCCTCGCGTCGCACCCGAATTTCCGGGAGCTCGACCTTCCCGCCGGCTGGGAGGACCTCGCCCGGCAGGCCGGGCCGCTGGTCGGCATCCCGCGGCATCTCTCGCTCCATCCGGGCGGCGTCGTCATCGTCCCCACGGCGCTCACCGATTACGTCCCCACCGAGCCCGCGGTCAAGACGCTCGACGGACACCCCGGGCTCACCGTGCCGGTGATCCAGTTCGAGAAGGACGGCGCGGAAGACGCAGGACTGGTCAAGATCGATCTCCTCGGCAACCGCTCGCTCGCGGTCATCCGCGACGCGATCGAGGCGGTCCACGCGCACACCGGCCGGCGCATCGACTACACCTCGAGCGACCCCGACGACGACGAGGCCACGAGGGCGCTCTTCCGGACCGGGCGCACCATGGGCGTCTTCTACACCGAGTCGCCCGCCTCCCGGATGCTCTGCGCCAAGAGCCGGGCCGACACCTTCGAGCTGCTGGTGCTCAACACCAGCATCATCCGCCCCGCCTCCAACCGCTACATCCGCACCTACCTCGAGCGGCTGCACGGGGCGCCTTACGAACCGCTTCACCCGGTGCTCCGCGACACCCTGGCCGACACCTTCGGGGTGATGGTCTACCAGGAGGACGTCGTCAACGTCTGCGCCGCGTTCGCCGGCATGTCGCTCGCCACCGCCGACGGGCTCCGCAAGTCGCTCTCCAAGAAGCGTCCCGCCAAGCAGCTCGCCGGCTACGCCGAGGAGTTCTTCACCGGCGCCGTTGCCCTCGGGCGCGACGCCGACACGATCAAGCGGGTGTGGGAGATGATCATGTCGTTCGCGGGATACAGCTTCTGCAAGGGACACTCGGCGTCCTACATCCAGGTGGCGCAGCACTCCTGCTATCTCCGCGCGCACTATCCCGCCGAGTTCATGGCGGCGGTTCTCGCCAACGGCGGGGGGTTCTACCATCCGTTCGCCTACGTGGCCGAGGCGATGCGCATGGGGTTGACGGTGCTCCCGCCCGATGTGAACGCGAGCGACTTCCGCTGCACCGGGCGCGACGGCGTGCTCCGAATCGGCCTGCAATTCGTGAAGGGGCTGTCGGCGGAGGGGGTGGGAAGGTTGCTGGTGGCAAGGGACGGAGAGGACGGAGATCCTTTTCTCTCTCTCCCCGACCTCCGCGCGCGCGCCGGCCTCGTCCCCTCGGATCTCCGCGCACTCATCAAGGTCGGCGCACTCGATTTGATCGCGGGCGACTGGACCCGGCCGATGATGCTCTGGATGGTGGATTCGTCCTTTCCGTCCTCTCCGTCCGTCGTACCCACGCTCCGGGACTACCCGCTGGAACGGCGGCGGCGGGAGGAGTACGAGGCGCTCGGCTTCATCACCGACGAGCACCCGATGCGGCTCCATGCCGGCGACCTCGCGCGCCTCCGGATCTGTTCGAGCGCCGACCTGCACCGCCGCGTCGGCGAGCACGTCCTTGCCGCCGGCATGCTCACCACCGCCAAGCCGGTCCACACCCTCAAGAACGAGCCGATGGAGTTCGTAACGTTCGACGACGGAGATGGCCTGATCGAGGCCGTGCTCTTCCCGCAGGTGTTCCGCGACCGCGGGCACGTGCTCTTCGATCAGGGCCCGTTCATCTTTCGGGGCAAGGTGGAGGAGGAATTCGGCGCGGTGACGCTGACCATCACCCACCTGGACCGGCTGGAGCGGATGCTGGCGAAGATGGGGGGCCGAACCGCCCCACGGTGATTATCCTCCGCGAGGAGAGATAGCTTTGGAGGACCGCCACTCTCACCTGGCAGACCGATGCGCCGGTTTTCCTGTTGCTCCCTGATCCTGCTCGGTGCCTGGAGCGGCTGGGCCTGCTCCAATTCCACCGGCAGCACCACACCGCCCGACGGCTCCGCGAACGTCGGCCTGGCCGAAGTCGCATCCGGCCTGAGCGCGCCACTCTATCTGACCGCCCCACCCGGAGACACCGACCGGTTGTTCATCGTGGAGAAGGGGGGCACGATCCGGATCGTCAAAGGGGGATCGCTCCTCTCCACGGCGTTCCTCGACATCAGCGCTCTCGTGTCCACGGGTAGCGAACAGGGCCTGCTGGGGCTGGCGTTCGATCCGGACTACGCCACGAATGGGCGGTTTGTGGTGCACTACACTGACCTGACGGGAAATACCCGAGTATCCACCTTCGTTCGGTCGGCTACCGATCCCGACCTCGCCGATCCGGGCACCGGACAGCTCGTCCTCGCCGCGGAGCAGCCGTTCTCCAACCACAATGGCGGTCAGCTGGTCTTCGGCCCCGACGGCTACCTCTATCTGGGTCTAGGCGACGGAGGATCGGGTGGCGATCCGCAGGGCCGCGGCCAGGACCTGACGGATCTGCTCGGTTCCATTCTGCGGCTGGACGTCCGGACCGCGACGCCGTATGCCATTCCTCCCAACAATCCGTTCGCCGGCCGCACCGACGTACGCCCCGAAATCTGGAGCTACGGGCTGCGGAATCCCTGGCGATTCAGCTTCGATCGGACCACGGGCGACCTCTATGTCGGCGACGTTGGACAGAACGCGTGGGAGGAGGTCGACGTCTCACCGGCGGCCCAAGGTGCCGGCAAGGCAGTCAACTTCGGCTGGAACATCATGGAAGGCAGGCATTGCTTCGGAGCGAGCAGTTGCGACCAGACCGGCCTCGCGCTTCCTGTCCTGGAGTACGACCACGCCCAAGGCTGCTCGATCACCGGAGGCTACGTGTACCGCGGGTCGGCGATTCCCGAGATCCGGGGGCACTACTTCTATGGAGACTACTGCGGGGGGTGGGTCAGGAGTCTCCGGTATCAGGCCGGCACGGTGGTGGACCAGGCCCAGTGGCCCTCGCTCGCCCCGGGCGGCTCGATTCTCAGTTTTGGCGAGGACGCGGCAGGCGAGCTGTATGTGTTGAGCTCCGATGGCCGGGTGTTCCGCATCATTCCCAGGTGACCGAGCCGACGGATTTCCCGGCCCTGGCGGCCCGCATCCCCCGGAGTGTCCGGTTCGGCGCCTCATCGTGGAACTATCCCGGGTGGCGCGGACTGGTGTACCATCGCGACTACGAGGGCAAGGGCGCGTCGGCCAGGATGCTCGAGGAATATTCGGCGTTCCCGCTCTTCCGCACCGTCGGCATAGACTCCAGCTTCTATGCGCCGCCGGAGGAGCGGGTGCTCCGATCCTACGCCGAGCATCTGCCCGCTGGTTTCCCCTGCGTGAGCAAGGTCTGGAACCAGATCACGGTGCAGACGTTCAGCAAGGCGCACGACAAGTCCCGCGGCGGGCAGGTCAACCCCGACTTCCTGAGCGCCGAGCTCTTTCGGGAGGCGGTCTACGAGCCCTGCCGGCAGCACTTCGCGGACCACGCTGGGCCGTTCGTCTTCGAGTTCCAGACCATCGCCTGGCGGAGCAGCGTCACGCCGGAGTCGTTCGCCGACCGGCTCGACGAGTTCTTCGGCGCGCTCCCGGTCGAGGGGATGTACGCCGTCGAGCTCCGCAACGAGGAGTTCCTGACCCCGATGTATTTCGCGGTGCTTCGCGAGCATGGCGTGGCCCACGTCTTCAATTCCTGGACCCGGATGCCGTCCATCGGTCACCAGCTCGATCTGCCCGGAGCGCTCTCCGCCCCCTTCATCGTGGCGCGCGCGCTGCTTCGCCGCGGCCGCACGTACGACGAGGCGGTGGACGCCTTCGCGCCCTACGACCGGATCCAGGATCCCAACCCCACCCTGCGCCACGATCTCGTTCGATTGATCGAGACCGCGGTCCGCACCCGCATCCCCGCCTATCTCCTGGTCAACAATCGCGCCGAGGGGAGCGCGCCGCTCACCGTCGCCGAAGTGGCGCGCCTGCTCCCGGGAGACCTCGGGTGACGCTCCGGCCGGGAGTCACCCGGTATGCCGCGCTGTCGCTCCTCGCGGCACTCGTCACCATCGCCCTCAAGGGTGGGGCCTACCTCCTCACCGGCTCGATTGCCCTCCTCTCGGACGCGCTCGAGTCGCTGGTCAACCTCCTCGCCGCGCTCGCCGTGCTCGCCGCGCTGAGGGTGGCGATCCGGCCCGCCGATGAGGATCACGCCTACGGCCACACCAAGGCCGAGTACTTCTCGAGCGGATTCGAGGGCGCGCTCATCCTCATCGCCGCCACCAGCATCATCGTCGCGGCCGGTCAGCGATTCCTGCATCCCATCGAGCTCCGTGATCCGGGGCTCGGGCTGGCGATTACTGCGGTGGCGACGATCGTGAACCTCGGCACGGCACGCGTACTGTTCCGGGCGGGCCGCCGGTACGAGTCGATCGCCCTCGAGGCCGACGCGCACCACCTGATGTCGGATGTCTGGACCTCGGTCGGCGTCATCGTGGGTGTGGGAGCCACGGCGCTCACCGGCTGGCACCGGCTCGACGCCATCGTCGCGATTCTCGTGTCCGTCAGCGTGCTCTGGTCCGGCGGCTCGCTGGTGCGGCGGTCCATGCTCGGCCTGCTCGACACCGCCCTTCCGGAAGACACCCGCACGAAGATCACCGCCATTCTCGACGCCCACGCCCCCGACGGCGTGCGCTACCATGCCCTGCGCACCCGCCAGGCCGGCGCACGCCGCTTCATCTCGATCCACATCCTGGTTCCCGGCGAGTGGAGCGTGCAGAAGGGGCATGACCTGCTGGAGAAGATCGAGGAGGAGGTGCGGGCCGCCGTGCCGAACAGCACCGTGGACACCCACCTCGAGCCAATCGAGGACCCGGTGTCGTGGAACGACCTGCGGCTGGA
>CAYYXP010000075.1:0-5001 GCA_964475685.1 uncultured Gemmatimonadaceae bacterium
TACCGTCCGAATGGGTTACCCCATTCCATCTTCCCTCCCGAAAGGGGTTTACAATCCGAAGACCTTCATCCCCCACGCGGCGTCGCTGCGTCAGGCTTTCGCCCATTGCGCAATATTCCCCACTGCTGCCTCCCGTAGGAGTCTGGGCCGTGTCTCAGTCCCAATGTGGTTGGCCGTCCTCTCAGACCAGCTACCCGTCGTCGCCTTGGTGAGCCATTACCCCACCAACTAGCTGATAGGCCGCGAGGCACTCTTTCGGTGCATTGCTGCTTTCACCCAGGGGAGATGTCTCCCTTGGGTCGTACGCGGTATTACCCGGCCGTTGGGCCGGCTATCCCCCGCCGAAAGTCATGTTCCTCACGTGTTACGCACCCGTCCGCCACTGAACCGGAGTTGCCCCCGGTCCCGTTCGACTTGCATGTGTTAGGCACGCCGCCAGCGTTCGTCCTGAGCCAGGATCAAACTCTCCAATGAGTGTTTGAACAGCTCGAGTCAAACGACTTGGTTTTGCCTTATCGTCCGAATCACTTTGTGAATCAGAGTTAAACCCGACCCAGACGGCCTCTGTGTCCGCTTGGGTCATAGGGTCCGCACTCCATCACTCCAGCTCACTTCACTTGTCAAAGAGCAGTTGTTATCGCTGTTGCCGCCGGTTGACCGGCAGCCGTGAATACTAACTGTGACCTCTGTCGGGGTCAACCCCCGCAAGTGCCTATCGCACCACGATCTCGCCCGCCCGATCGAGGCCGCGGCGGAAGAGGACCGGTCCCACCGATTCATTGAAGGCGATGACCCCGACCGTGAGGGTCTGCATCGCCAGCCCCACCACCGGGAGGCGGTCGGCCACGATTGTCGCGAGTCCCAGCGCCACACCGGCCTGGGAGACGAGCCCCATCCATCCATCGCGGATCACCGCCGGCTCAGCCCCACCCAGCCTCGCCCCGGTGCGTGTCCCGACAAAGATGGCCCCCATCCGCACCAGCGCCACCACCAGCACCAACGGCCACACCCCAGCGAACTCCTGGAGGTGCAGCTCGGCCCCGGCCATCGCGAAGAAGATGACGAAGACGGGGACCGCCATCTGGCGCAGGGTCTCCACCAGCGGCTGGGCCCGGACGGGGGCGATATTCGCGACGAGGAACCCCGCCACGAGGAGGCTCAGGAGAAGCTCGAACCCGAGCGCCTGGGCCGCGGCCGCAGTGGCGAACACCACCACAACGGCGAACACCACCATTTCCCGCTTGACGAACCGGAGGTACAGGCCCAGGACACCCCCGACGAGCGCGCCGGCCAGGATGGATCCCAGCACTTCCCCCAGCAGGCGGAAGAGTATCTCGGCCGCGCCCGCCGTGGCGCCCCCGAGGCTCGCCTGGGCAAGGCTCAACGCCGCCGTGAAGACCAGAACGACCACGACATCGGCGACGAGCACGACGCCGAGGGTGGTCTTGGCGAGCGGCCCCGCCGCCCGGGTCTCGGTGAGAAGGGCGAGGGTAACCATCGGCGAGTTGACCGTCAGCGTGGCGGCGAAGAGCAGCGCGACGAACACGAGGGGCGCTGCCGAGAGGCCCTGGAGAAACGGCAGCCACTCTCGGGAAAGGAGTGCCAGGCCCCACAGCGACAGCAAAACGGCGGAGGCCTGCATCAGCAGGATCCAGAGAATCGCCCGGTGCCGGGCCTTGAGGTCGCCGATGCGGAATTCCACCCCCGCCAGGAGGCCGATCAAGCCCACCGCCAGCCGCTTCATCATCGAGAGATCCTCGAGCACCCCGGCGGGAACGATCCCCGACAACGAGGGACCGAGCGCCAACCCGGCGACGAGGTATCCCAGGAGCCGGGGCATCCCGATGTCGTGGGCCACCGCGCCGAAGGTATCGGCGGTAAGGAGGAGAATCCCGAAGAGGAAGAGCGATTTCGGCGCGATCACCCCCTCGGTGGGCACCCGAAGAGGCTCGAGCAGCACCGCCCCCCCGACCAGGAGCGCGAGCACAACGAGGCGCCGGATCATGACGACTGCTCGGCCGGCTCGAGATCGGGCGGACCGGCATGCCGTCCGGAGCGCCCGCCCAGGCCCGCGAGAAACGCGGCCGCCTCACCATTCGCCACCATCTCGAAGAGGAGGACCGAGAGAAGGGTGGCCGTGAGAATCAGGCGGGGATTGAGATCGGGGTGCACCTGGGAATAGTTGAGTGCGATCGCGACGGCGAGCCCGCCCTGGGAGAGCAATCCGCGCCCGAACCCCGGGGTCCTGAGCGCAGGCGGGGCGACATGAGCGCCGGCCGTCCGCCCACCGATGTAGCGGGCCGCGAGGCGGACGAGGACGAACACCGGGGCCACGAAGAGCAGATCCACCGTGCCAGGGCTCCAGGCGGCGCCGGCAAAGAGGAGCAACGCGAGGTACACCGGCCGCTCGGTGGCCAGCAGCATGCGATTCACGTCACGGTGCGAACTGCCGCTGTTCGCGAGGATGAAACCGAGGACGAGGCTGGTATAGATCGGCGAGAGGTTGAGATAGTAGCTGGCACCACTGGCCACGACGATGGCCCCCGCCAGTGCCACGAAGAGCCGGCTGTTCCCTTCGACCTCGTCCAGGTGGCTGACCGGACCCAGAAAGAGGTGAAAGAGCACGCCGCTGGCGACCCCGACCGCCAGGTTGATGACCGCCCATTCCGTGGCGGTCGGCGGCCGGACCTCGGGAGAGACGTCGCCCTGATGGAGAACGGCCAAAACCAGGCCGAAGGCGATCACCGCCACCAGCGCGTCGATACGGGCGGTGAGCCGGAGGACGGGGAGGATCTTGTGTCGAGTGCCAGCCCGGTCCGCAAAGGCGTCCACGGCGGCCGGTGAGCAAAGCGTGGCCACGGCGGCGAGCGTGACCGCCTGCACCACCGCCTCGGGCCAGGGATAACCCGCGACGTACCGGAAGATGGCCAGCATGGCGGCGAGCGCCGCCGCAAATGTCGTGATCGCCTCGGCGAATGCGATCTGGAGGTGGCTCGGCGGAAGGAGGGCGAGGGTCGGAAGGCGGAAGTAGGTGCCCAGCTGCATGCCGAGCCAGCCCAGGGCGAGGCTCACGATGGGGGTGAGGTCCTGCACCTGGCCGGCGCCCAGCAATCCGGTGACGCGGGGGCCGAGGATAAAGCCGATCAGGACATACTCGGCGCCGCCGACGTAGCCGTAGCGGTCGCGCAGCCGGTCGAACAGCAAGTATGCCAGGATGTAACCGACGGCGACGACGGCCAGCGCGGCCAGCGTGGTCTGCATGGGTGGATGCTACTCCGCGCCGGGATGGAGGGCCAGCGGCAGATCGATCAGCACCCGGGTCTGCTGGCGGGCGAGACCGATTCGCACCCTGATCAGCATAAACGTGGCCACCACCCCCAGTCCGAGCACCAGTCCCCACCAGAGCCCAGCGGGTCCCAGCCGGAGAACGAAGCCGAGGTACGCGCTCACCGGCAGCCCAAGCATCCAGTAGCCCAACAGGTTGACCACCATCGGAGCCCGGGTGTGGCCGAGCCCGCGGAGGATGCCTCCGGCCACTGTCTGGAGGCCATCGAAGACCTGGAAGACGCCGGCGAGCGGGATGAGCGCCGCCGCCACCGTCAGCACGTCGAGGTCCCTGGTGTAGAGCCGCGCGAGCGGCTCGGAGAGGGTGAGGAACATCAGGCCGGTACACGACATGAAGACTGCGGCGGACGCCAGCGCCGCCCTCGCCGATCCGCGGGCGCCGGCGGGGTCGCCCCGCCCCACCGCACGTCCCACGAGAACCGCCGCGGCATCGGCGACCCCCAGTGGCACCATGAAGGTGAGCGAAGCGAGGTTGATGGCGACCTGGTGGCCGGCCATCTGGCGGGTGCCAAGCCAACCCATCATGAGTGCCACGAGTGCGAAGGCGCCGAACTCGAGGACGAACTGGGCCCCGATGGGGGTGCCGAGCCGAAGCATCCGGCCGAGCGGGGCGAGGTGCCAGATCTCCGGACGGATCGGCCGGATGTGCGGCGCGAGGGTCTTCCAGGCCAGGGCGGGCAGTCCGAGACAGAGCAACCACCGGCTAATCGTCGTGGCCCAGGCCGACCCGGGGACGCCGAGAGCGGGAAACCCCCACTTGCCGAAGACCAGGGCGAAGTTGAGAAGGATGTTTGCCAGGTTGGCGAGGACGATGACGACGACGATGGGCCGCAACCGCCCGAGCGCCTGAAGGCTCTGGCGGAAGACAATGAAGAGAAAGAACGGCAGCACGCCGGGGGCCAACAGCTCGCTGTAGTCCGCCGCGAGCGGCACGACGTCCGCCGGCTGGCGAAGCAGCGCGAGCACCGGCTCGGCGGCCACCAGCAGGATGGCAGAGGGGATCGAGAGGAGCCCGGCCAGGATCACCCCGCGCTGGACCCCGCGGGCCACCGAGGGTGCGTCACCGGCGCCCACCGCCTGCGCCACAACAGGGTCGAGCACCATGAGCGTACCCATGCCGAAGACGGCGGGCACGAAGAAGTAGAGGTTCCCGAGGGCGACGGCAGCCAGCGCCTGAGGGGAGATGTGGCCGACCATGATGGTGTCCACCACTCCCATGCTCATCATCCCGACCTGGATGATGACCACCGGAAGCGCCAGGTCGAGCATGGCGCGCAACTCGTCCCGCCGGGGCAGGACGCGACCGGCCAGGTGGAGGAGGGAGCGCATTCAGGCGGGGCGGATGGGGCGAGCGGGAGGTTCGTCGCCTCGCGGTTGCGCGAGCAGGCGTTCGGCGAAATCGAGCCGTTCCGAGAGCTCGGCCACCTCGGCGCGGAGGGCATCGAGCTCATCGAAGACCTGGTGGGAGAGGTGCGCCCCGGGCGAGGCCTCCTCCGGATCCCACCGCGTGACCAGCCGGCCGCCGCCGTCGCGGAAGGAGCCGCTCGCCACCAGGATGAGATCGTACAGCCACCAGACGCCGAGCCCGCCGATAGTCACGAGCATGAGGGCCCCGGACTCCGGCTTGCCGAGGTAGAAGCGGTGGGCGCCGAAGAC
>CAYYXP010000076.1:0-2006 GCA_964475685.1 uncultured Gemmatimonadaceae bacterium
GCCAGGATCGCCCGCGGGTGATGGGTGAATACGTGGGTGAAGGACCACTGGCTGCTCCACTGGTGAAACCCCGTGTTCTCGATGTGCCATCGCGCCCGCTGCACCGCCAGGACCTTGTCCGCCGGCAGCTTCGTCGCGCAACCGGTGACTGCCATGCACCACTGCCGGGCCTGCTCGCTCGGCTTGCTCTTTGAGCTCACCCGCCCCTTCACGACCCGAATCGGACCCTTGTATGAGCTCAGCGTCTCCAGATCGGGGCAGTCCCACAGTTCCACCCGCTCATCGCCCTGCTCGATGATTCTCTCGGGGGGCTTGTCGCTCCAGATCTGCTCAGCAAACTTCAACGGCTCGTCGCTCTCCTTACGAACGGTGATAACCGCCCCCATCCCCAACTGCTTCACCAAAGTCAGGAACGGACCGTTCGCGTACAGGGCATCCCCCACCACCACGTCCACCCACGGGAAGGTCTTGTTCACCCGTCGAAGCAATCGGCTGGCCGCCGTCAACTCCCCTTCATCTTTTCCCCCGGCCCGTTCACTCTCATCTCTCTGGTCGTTGGGCAGAACGGGTTCAATGTCCAGAAGCAAGTCGAATCGCTCGTCGATCAGCATCGCCACGGCGAAGCGGTGGTAGTACTGCTCCACCTCCCGCACCTCGCCCCGGCGGTCCTTCTCCTTGATGTGGCGAACCAAACACCCCGAGCAACGCCGTCGCATGCTCTTGATCGGCTCCCAGCCGTCGATCGCCATGTACCGTAGCGTCCAGTGCCAGCCCTCCCGAAACACCTTGTTGCGCTCCGCCTGGGCGATGACCCCGACACTGAGCTGCCGGACGCTGTCGATGTCCATCACTCTCAACGTCCGACTCAAAGTGTCCGCCGAGCAGAGCTTCGAGTGGCGCACCAGCCGCAGGAATCCCTTCTCCTTCAGTCTCGGCTCCAGCGCGTTGAAACTCGGGATACGCAGCAGCCCCGTGAACAGAACGGATGCCGCCACGGCCGCGCTCGACGTGGCGGGGGCCTCGCGCTCGTCTCGAACGGCGCCGAGCCGTTCGGTGAGGTCGTACACGCCGCGAGCGTAGGAGATGATCTCGCGCAGACGTCCATGGCTTAGCGCCGATGGCTCCGCGCCCCGACCGTCCTGTCGTGTCTCAGTCCTGATCGGAGCGACCTGCTCGCGGTGGACGACCGCGTCGGCGTGGCGGCGGGAGAGGGTTATCGGGTGGATACGGCTTCAGAAGCGCGAGGCCCAGCTGCTCCGCCAGCTCCAACTGCAACTGCGCCAGCTGCGCAAGTTGTGCCCGCATCTGCCGGAAGTGCCGGTAGCGGCGAACTCCCTGCTCGACTTCGGCCTCGTCCTGGACGGGCACATGGACCTGCCGAACCGTTGATCCGACCGAGGCGGTAAGAAACTTCGACTCGTGGGGCTGTCCCCGCGTGCAGCGGCAGGTCGGCGAGCCGCACAGACGGCCGCGGCTGCCGTAGCTGCCCCGGATGAGAGGGCCTGCCTCGCGGAGGATCTCCTCGAGCTGAGCGTGGAAGCGCTGAAAGGCGTCCAGAAGACGCTTGCGAGAGGCAGCGGTCGTGCGAGACATGGCCGAAGAGTAACACTCGCTGTCACCATGTCAAATACATTAAAGGTGACAGATCAGGGGAGATCTGATCAGCTGGGAATATACGAGGAACGAAGATGGCCCACGCCGTGCCCTCACGGGTTACTGCGGAGCCTCTGAGGTTTTTCCTGGAGCGAAAACTGAAAACTCGGCGTGAGTCACGTCGCTTCCGGCGGGGGGGTCGGAGTGATCTTCCGGCGTCTTCCCCTACGGGTGATTGACCTTGCCGGGACTCGAACCATCGCGACCAACGACCATCAAACGGAGGCGGCGGGCTCCGTTGAGGATCGCCGAGGCCGCACCGAAAACCTTGTCGTCCACGAATCCAGCGAGCGCATTGCCAGCGGCGCCGCGGTTCGAAGGGCGGAGCGCTATCGGGATGCCGCCCTGACCCA
>CAYYXP010000077.1:0-1725 GCA_964475685.1 uncultured Gemmatimonadaceae bacterium
CCGGCCGTCGCGGCTGATATCGAAGTTGGCCTGGCCGAAATCGCCGACGCCATTCGGCACCTGCGCGAACGCCGTGTCGCGGGACAACACCCGGAGTCCCGGCGTCGTCGCGAGCCGCGCCTCGACGATCGCGTTTCCCGACGCGTAGTAGAGGCGGGTGCCGTCGGCCGACCATACATGCGCCTGGCCACCGCCCGCCGACACCTGCACCTTGACGGTCGGTTCCGGGTACGATCGCACGTACACCTCGAATGCGCCGGATTCGCTGGAGGCGAACGCGGCCCAGCGTCCGTCGGGCGAAAAGCGCGGCGTGATCTCGAACCCCGTCGAGGCGTTGAAATCCCGGAACGCCCGGCTCGAGTCGAGCATGACGCTCTGCACCCTCCACCGCTGGTCGACCAGAGACTGCAGGAGCACTGACCGGCCGTCGGGCGAGAGGCTCGCGTAGGGCGAGATGTCGGGAAGCTCGAGCAACATCGTGGGGGCGGTGGCGCCGCCGACCGCCTGGGTCCAGACGGCGCTCTTCGCCCCGGCCGCTGCCGAATACACCACTTGGGTGCCGTCCCTGCTCCATTCGGCCGACGTGACGCCCCCGGAGTTGGTGAGACGCGAAAGCGTTCCCGTCTCCAGGTCGTAGATCCAAACGTCCCGCTTCGATTGTTCGTCCAGGACTACCGCTATCCGCCGGCCATCGGGGGAGAGACGTGGGCCGGAGAAACTACGGACCTCCCGGCCGATGGGACGTGCCGCGCCATCGCGCCCGAGCCAGGTCAATTGCGATCGCTGCGCCTGCAGGCCCGACACCAGCGCGCCACCCTGCGACACGTATATGGCCGAGTTGCCGTTCAGCGCCGCCACGACCGCCACGGGGTTGTGCACCGGCACTGGCTTCCCTGTCACCCGATGGCGGGACACGTCGAGGGGCACCGCCATCACCGCCCCGTCCGCCTGCACATAGACCAGCGCGTCGTCCAGCACGGCGAGGGGTCGGATACCCTTGATGTCGAGCCGGGCGACCTGCCCGCCGTCCAGAGAGGTCATCGCCAGCTGCGCCGTCGCCAGCGAGCCCGACCAGATCGTGAACACGATCGTCCGGCCGTCCGGCAGGCCGATCGGCCAGAGGTGGTCGATTTCACCCTTCGCCGAGTCGGGCTGGGTGAACTGCGCCAGTTCCCCGCCGGCGACGCTGACCTGCGAGAGGCCGTGCCCCTTCCCGGTGGCGCCTACCACGAGCTCCCCGGATGTCGTCCAGTCGGCGCCGTTGAAGGCGCCCCCCTCCGTGATGGTCACCGGCGCGCTCCCGTCGAGCCGGACCTTCCTCTCCTTCCCGTCGGCTTCGAACGCCACCCATTCCCCATCGGGAGAGAACAACGGCTGGCCACCCCCCGAAGTGCCCGGAATCGGGTGGCCATCGAGCTGGTCGGAGCGGCGCGCGAAGAGCATATCCTGTCCGCCATGCTGCGCAGCCGGGTAGACCAGGGTGCTCCCGTCCGGCGAGATCGCGGCCGGCCACGGAGCTACGGTGCCCACCGGAGCGCTGTCGGAGCCGGTGAACAGGAACCGCACCGTGGCCAGCTGAGGGCCGGCTACCGGGCGGCGGAGCTGCGTCGCCGCGAGACCGAGGGAGGCTACCGTCACCACCGCGAGGCCGATGAGGACCGGGTCCTTGAGCCTGGAGCGAAGTGCACCGGCGGGTCCCACCGCGGGATGGGCCTCCGTGACGCT
>CAYYXP010000078.1:0-35928 GCA_964475685.1 uncultured Gemmatimonadaceae bacterium
ATCGAGCATCTTGCCGAGATCGGTGATTTCGTTCCGGCTGCGGGCGAGGTACCCGTCGAAAATGTCGCTGACCGCCGCGACGACGAAGATTACGAAGGCGATGAGCTTGGGCCAGTACCCTTCGATGAACGGCAGGAGAGCGACGACCGGAGTGAAGCAGATGCGGACGAGGGTGATGATGTTGGGCAGGGTCCACATGACGGCCGCCTACCCCAGCGTCTTGACGACGTTCTTGCTGATGGCCTTGAGCGTGTCGAAGACCCCTTCGCCGGTGAGCGCCACGGCCTCGAAATAGGGGGCGCGCTCGATCCACTGTCCGTCCTGCTGGCTCACGAGGAACTCACCCTCGCGATACGGATCGGGCACCGGGCGCTGACGGGCCGGGTCGTCCACCGGCCAGCCGGGATTGAGCGAGGCCTGGAGCTCGCCGATGGGGGCGGCGTTGGGCAGATCGCGCTTGTTATACTGGATGGCGAAGGGAATCTTCGTGACGTCGTACCCGTGCTGGGTCATGTTCTCGTACAGGTTCTGCATCGCCTCGACGTTCGCGTCCATCCGTTCGATCTGGCTGTCGGAGACGAAGACGACGCCATCCACGCCCTTGAGGATAAGCTTGCGCGAGGCGTTGTAGTACACCTGGCCGGGCACGGTGTAGAGGTGGAACTTGACCTTGAATCCCCGGATGGTGCCGAGATCCACCGGGAGGAAATCGAAGAACAGGGTGCGCTCGGTCTCGGTGGCGAGGGAGATCATCTTCCCCCGCGAGCCCGGCGCCACCTTGTTGTACACGAACTCGAGATTGGTGGTCTTGCCCCCGAGCCCGGGCCCGTAGTAGACGAGCTTGCAGTTGATTTCGCGGGAGGCGTAGTTGATCATCGACATGCGCGGATGTCCCCTCAGGCCCCGAAGAGTTTGTCGATCTCGTCTTCCGCCTCGCCGAGGAATCCCGTCTCGACCCCCGGCGCGCTCGGTCCTTCGCGATTGAACATGTCGGTGAACACCTCGCTCAGCCGTGTCACCGCCGACTTGACCCGCAGCTTGACCAGACCCAGCGTGGTCCGGTTGTCGAAGAGCACCACCAGGATGACCCGCCGCGCCACGTCGGCCAGGTACATCGACTCCCGCTCGCCCTGATGGAAGAGCGCGCCGAACTCGGGCTCGCCCAGCATGCGCGCGAGCTGGTCGTTGGCGCTGAAATCCGCCGCGGTCAGCGATGCGAAGGCCGTCTGGTCGAACACGGGGGCCTCTCCCACCGTCGCCACCATCTGGCCGGTGCGATCGACGATGAGCGCCGTCCGGGCGTTGGACTCGCCGAGGAAGCCGCTCAGGATCGTCTGGATCCGCCGGAAGTCGTCCTCGTGGAACGACCAGCTCGACGCGCCGCTCATCGCAGAACCGTCTCCATCCGCCGCACGATGGCCTCGGCCCGCCGGCGCAGCACGGGGTGCCGTTCCCAGGCGAGATAGTCGCGGAGTAGCCGGATGGTGCCGACACCACCCTGCCCCGCCAGGAACCCCAACGCCGCCCGCCGGCGGATCGGCCGGCGATCGAACAACGCGCCCCGGCGGCCCGCGAAACGGCGTTGGGCAAGGAACCATCCCGCCACGGCCCCGGCGGCGAGGCCGCCCGCCACGAGTCCGGCGCGCGAACGCATTACGAGACTTCCCGCCGCGCGACGAGCGCGTGCGCGAGAGTCACCCCGTCCACGTATTCCAGGTCGCCGCCCATGGGCAGGCCCCGCGCCAGCCGGGTGACCCGCACGCCCAGGCCGGCAAGCAGTTGCTGCACGTACGTCGCCGTGACCTCCCCCTCCATCGAGGGATTGGTGGCCAGGATGATTTCGCGCACGCCGCCCTCGCGAACGCGCCGGATAAGGGAATCGAGCCGCAGAGACTCAGGTCCGACGCCATCGAGCGGCGAGAGGCGCCCGCCGAGAACGTGATAGCGGCCCCGGAAGTCGGTCGAGCGCTCCACCACGGCCACGGCCGACGCCTCCTCGACCACGCAGAGCATTCCCGGATCGCGCCTGGGATCGCTGCAGATGACGCAGGGTTGGTCCTCGGTGAGGTTCCCGCACTCCGCGCACGGACGCACCCGCTCGGTCACCGCGATCAGCGCCGAGGACAGACGCACCGCCTGTTCGGAGGGATGCTGCAGCAAATGGAAGGTGAGACGCTGCGCCGTCTTGCGGCCGATCCCCGGCAGCCTGGCGAGCTCGGTGATCAGCTCCTCGATGGCGCTCACTGGTCAGAGGGGCGGTGCGAACGGAAGCGGCTGGACCTTGCGCATTTCCGCCTGCAGCAGATCCGCCGCCCGGCGCTGCGCCTCCGCCACCGCGGCCAGAACCAGATCGCCCAGGAATTCCGCGTCGTGCCCGAGAAACACCGCGGGGTCGATCACGACCGCGTGGACCGTCCCCCGCCCGTCGGCGGTCACCCGCACCATCCCGCCCCCGGCCGACGTTTCGATCGTCCGGCCGGCGAGTTCGGACTGCAGTTGCTGAAGCCGGCCCTGGACCTGCTGGCCAAGCTGGAAGAGCTGCTGAAGGTCTGCCATGCTTTCGGGTAATCCTGCCATGATTCGGGCAAAGTAGGGGTCCTGGGACCCGTGGGCAAGCTAATCCACGATCTCCAAATCTAACGAGTCGGCGGCCGTATCGAGGGCCGGATCCCGCGCGCGAAGAGACTTGAGCCGGTCGGCCTTGAGACCCGCCTCGGTCAGCTTCCGCGGCGCCGCGGCTCCCTCCGGGCCGGTCGCCGCCGTCGTGATCCGAAGGCGAAGGTCCTGCCCCGTGGCCGAGCGCAGGGCCTCTTCGACCGTCCGGGTGTCGCGCTGAAGCTTCTCGGCGAAGAGCGGATTGGGTTCCGCCAGGGTCACGGTGAGCCAGGGGAGCTCGAGCGCCGTGGGGGCGCCATGGCCGAGCGCCTCCCCGAGGAACCCGCTGCGACCGCGAACCTCGGCGACGACGGCGGGCCATGACGCGACGATCGCATCGAGGGTCGCCGGCACGGCGCCCCTGGACACGGGGCCGGGGACCGGCGCAGCGGCGGATGGTGCGGCGACCGCGGGGGGCGAAGCAGGGGGATCGGACCGAGGAACCCGTGCGGCGGCGGCAGGAGCGGCCCGTGTCCCGGGCCCCGGCTCCTGAGCGAGCACTTCGGCCAGATCCACCATCCGGTCGAGCATGCACCACCTGAGCAGCAACGATTCGACGACGAGACGGGGATTGCCGCTCCGTCGAAGCGCAGTCTCGCTTTCCCCGAGGAGGCGGAGCATGCGGAGCACGTCACCGGGTCGGAGCCGATCGCGGAGGTCCTCGAGCGCCAGGCGCATTGCCTCGGTGAGGGCTTCGGGAGACACGCCGAACTGGAGCATCAGGAGCGCCCGCAGCGCCTCCCCCGTCCCTCCGATGAACTCGGACAGGTCGGCGCCGGCGTCCGCGAGACGATCGACCAGGGGAAAGACGCCCTCCGGGCGCCGCCCGGCGACGAGATGGAGGGCTTCGACGTACATGTCGTCCCCCACAACCCCGAGGACCTCGCGCACCCGCGCGGCGGTGACCGCTCCTTCGCCGAAACTCAGGCACTGGTCCAGCACCGACAGGGCGTCGCGCATGCCGCCGTCCGCATGCCGGGCAATGAGGGTCAGCGCGTCGTCATCCGCGGCGATCCCCTCGGCGTCGAGCACCTGACGGAGCCGCCCGCGGATGGCCGCGGGCCCGATCCGCCGGAAGTCGAAGCGCTGGAGCCGGGAGAGCACCGGCGCGGCGGCCGCGGCGATCTTCTGCGGATCAGTCGTGGCAAAGACGAACACGACGCGGGGCGGCGGCTCCTCAAGCACCTTGAGGAGAGCGTTCCACGCCTCCCGGGTGAGCATGTGGGCCTCGTCCACGATGTACACCTTGTAATGCCCTTCGCGCGAGGCCGCGTACATCGCCCGCTCGCGGAGGTCCCGGGCATCGTCCACCCCGCGGTTGCTGGCGGCATCGATCTCGATAACGTCGAGGTCGGCCGACCCGTTCCACACCCGGAGGCAGTTGTCGCACACGCCGCAGGGATCGCCCGTGGGGTCCCGGTCGGGACAGTTGAGCGCCATCGCGAGGATCCGTGCAGCCGTGGTCTTGCCGACCCCCCGGGGTCCGGTGAGCAGGTAGCCATGGCCCACCTTGCCCCGTGCGACCGCCCCGCGAAGCACAGTGGCGACGTGGTCCTGGACCATCAGGTCGGCGAAGCGCTTGGGTCGGTACCGGCGGGCGAGGGCGATGGACATGGAGCTGATGGCGAATGGCTATGGACGAACTGGGATCATGAACCAACCGGGAGGGGGAAAGAAAGTGCCTCAGGCTCCCCGAAGCGACACCGGGCATCGCTTAGCGCTGCTACCGGCGAGGTCCTGACGCGGTTCACGCGCCGGCGCCCTTCGGACCTGAGGCATCGTGAAGATATGGGGTCCGGCTGGCCTGCGGTAGTGGGGGACTCCCCGTGTGGATCCCCTCAGCCGAGGGTGGCGCGCTGGTGCTGCTGCATCGCCCGAAGTTCCCAGGTCTCGGCGACAACGGCGCCCAGAAGGAAGACGATCGCGGTGTAGAACACCCACAGCACGAAGAGCACGGCCGCGCCGACATTCGCATCCCCCAGCGGCCCCTCCAGGGAGGCAAGATTGGTGAGGTACAAGCCGTAAAGGCGCTTGGCCACTTCGAAGAGGATCGCGGTGAACGTGGAGGCCAGCAGCGCGGTCCGCCAGGGCAGCCGGCGGAGCGAGGCATAGCTGTACGTCACGTAGAAGAGGGACACCGAGAAGCCGAACGCCAGGAGTTCTCCCAGGAACCGTCCCACCGTCGAGACGAAGAAGGCGAACTCCGGCAGTTGCCGGCTCCCTCGCGAGGCGAGGAACGCGAGCCACGTCGTCAGCAGGGTATTGGCGAGGAAGAGGACGACGGTCGCGACCACCATTCCCATGTCGCGCGCCTTCGCGGCGATCCAGTTCAGGACGAAGTGGCGCCGGGGCGCGGGCCGCGATGACACGTCGTAGATGTCGTTCAGCGACGTGCGCACCCCGGCGAACAGGCGGGTACTGAACCAGAGAAACGCCGGCACCGCGTAGAGCGAAATCTCTCCGCGGTTCCTGGTGATGTCGGCAAGCAGGCGCTCCACGAAGGCGAACGGATCGTTCCCGTGGGCAGGGTTCGAGGGGAAGAACCGGTGAAAGAGAAGGCCGGGATCGACCGCGGGCCCGCCCGAGACCGCCTGGGCCAGATGGGTCAGCCCGATCAGCACGAGCAGGATGAAGGGGGCCGCCGCGAGCAGCGCGTCAAACGTCAACGCGCTGGCCAGGAAGGGAATCTTGTTCTCGTCGGCGGCCTGGAGCGTGCGGCGAAGAAATCCGGCGGCCGACACGTGCCAGCCGCCGGAACGGCGGGCGCTCAGGCGAGCGGCTCCCCGTGGTCGGCAACCGGGCGCCGGCGGGCCCGTGATTCGGCCAGGCGGCGCTCCAGTTCCTCTCGCGCGCTCGGAGCAGAGGCGGCGGCCCGCTGGCGTACAGGCGGGAGGTCGGCGGATTCGCCGGCATCATCCTCGTCCTCGAGGTCGTCGAGCTCATCCTTCGAGCCGCCGAACTGCTGGGAGAGCTCGTCGAGCTTCTCCTCCGTCATCGCGCGGAATTTCCACAGCTTGCGCTGGAGAACGCGCCGGGTCTCTTCGCCGCTGCGCGGCGCGTAGAGCAGCGCGATGCCCGCTCCGAGGAGGGCTCCCCAGAAGAGCCACTTGGCGGACGGATCTCCCCCCCGCTCCACATACACCACGTCCCGGCCTTCTGACCGTCGTCCCATACAAACCTCCCTGGCTATTCCCCGGCGTCGGGGTCGTCCTCCGCCGAAACGAGCACGGGCCGCAAGGCGGCGTGGTGCTGCATCGGGGCGTGAACGAAGCGATTGATGTCGTTCTCGGTGCCATTGACGTTGAGCTGGTCGAACAGGAAGGCGAAGGTCCGCTCGAGATCGGCAGCGATGGCTCCGCGCACCCCTTCGGGGAGTGACCAGAACTCGCGCTTGAATGGCCCGATCGCCTTCTTCCGGGCCTTGTAGTAGAACTGCTCGTTGGTGTCGCCGCTCTTCCGCTCCCCCGCGGCATTCTCGTCCAGCCAGGCACGCAGCCGCTGACGCAGCTCGCCCGGAAGCGTGGGATGATCGAACACGATGTTCTGGAAGTTGGTGGCGAGGTGAATTTCGGCGGTTTCGATGCGGGGGAAGTTGCCGAAGGCGGTGGGCGGGAGTGTGCTCGCCCCGTGCTGCACCGCGCCGGCAAGCCCGTACGTCTCCCGCGCCGCGAGCGAGAGCGCGGCGAGCGCCTGGAGGTCGAGCTTGACGTCGGCGATCGACCCGTCCGCCAGGACCACGCCGCCGTGCGACGTGCCGGTTTGCACCGAGATCTTGCTGATCCCCTCGTGGGAGCCCATCGCCGCGAGAGTGCGGTTGTAGCCCTTCATGAAGGCGTGCAGCTCCTCGATCGTGCTGTTCTTCATTCCCACTTCACCGATCTCGGCGCCGACCGAGACGACCACGCCCTCGGGCTCGAGCCCGCGGATGAATGCCGTGATCTCCGCGGCGCGCTCGAAGTTGACTCGCTGCTGCGCGCCCAGCGTGGGTTGGTCGAGATCGACGAGGGTCGAGGTGTCCACGTCGATGTTGTAGAAGCTCGCGCCGATCTCCTCGGCGATGAGCTTCTTGACCTCACCGACCTCGCCCTCGGCATCGGCCTGGTACTTCTTGTGGTTCACCTGGCAGTGGTCGCCCTGGACAAACAGCGGGAGCACGTAGCCCTCGCGAAGAGCGGCGCCGATGAGCACGGCGACATACTCGGCGGGGCGCTGGTCGGTGTAGGCGATCTCCGAGCGGGCGATCTCCAGGATGATGGCGCCCGCTCTTCCCGCCTTCGCAGCGCGGAAGATGGCACGCGCCGTGTCGTAGGCCATCATCCGCACGTTGATGGCGGGGACCGTGAACCCGGCCACGTCGCCTCGCCCCCGGGCGGCATAGAGGCCCTGGATCGAGGCGGGCCGGGCCCCGGTGACCTGTCCCAGCTCCCAGAGGAGCCACCGCGCTGCCTCCCGCTCCTCGGAGCCCCCGAAAACCGATTGCCAGACCAGGCGGTCGGTGGCCGGTGAGCGCAGCTTCGACGGATCGCGGACGGTGACGCCCCCGGGCACCAGAGACACCGCGCCCCCGAAGAGGTCGACCGCGCGCCGCGTTTCGTCAGCCATGCAGGAACTCCCCGGGAGATCGATGCGAGAGAGAGGAAAGGTAGGGCGGGACTCAGGAGGCGTCAAACACTTGCGCGGCTTCGACTCACGCCTCGTCGCCGCTCCGGACGGGCGGCCGGGTGGGCGCGTCGTATCCCGGACGGCCCAATGCCGCATAGGTGAGCCGTTTGCCCAGCTCGACCCCGGGCTGGTCGAACGGATCGATGCCGTACCAGATCCCGGCGTAGCCGGTGGCGAGCTGGAAGAACATGATCGCCTCACCGAGCGTCGCCGGGCCAAGATCGGGGAGACGGAGCGTGCAGTTCATCCGCCCCATCTGCGAGAGCGCCGCCGAGGTCGCCTCGTACTCGGCGCGCAGCAGCTCCCCCAGCGTGTGACCGGGAAGGTAGGCGAGATCGGGCGGCAGATCGGCGCGCTGAGGGATCGGTACGTCCTCGCCCAGGTCGTCCACTGTGGCGAATGTGATCACCTTGTCGCAGGGCCCCTCCATGAACAGCTGCACCTGGCTGTGCTGGTCGGTGGCGCCGATGGCCCCCACCGGCGTGGGTCCCGTGTGCACCACGCGCCCGGCCCGGTCCACCCGCTTGCCCAAGCTCTCCGCCCAGAGCTGGCGGTACCATTCGGCGAACTCGCGCAGCCGGTCGGTGTACGGCATCAGCACGTGGATGCGCGCGCCGAGCTCGGTGTCGGCGGCCCAGTGGAGGGCGGCGTAGAGCGCGGCCGGATTGGTGAGGAGGTCGTCGCTCTCCGCCCGCTCGATCGCCCTGCGCGCACCGGCAAGGAGCCCCTCGATGTCGATGCCGACCAGCGCGGCGGGCAGAAGCCCGACCGGGGCGAGGACGCTGAACCGGCCGCCGACGTCGGGGGGCACGCTGAGAGTGGCGATCCCCTCCTTCGACGCAAGTTCGCGAAGCGCCCCGCGAACGGGGTCGGTGGTGAACACGAGGTGGCGGTAGGCCGCCGGACCCAGCGCTTCCTCCAGCCAGGCGCGCACCACGAGGTACTGGGCCATCGTTTCGGCGGTGCCACCCGACTTGCTGATGACGTTCACGAGCACCCGCCGCGGATCGATGCGCCGGAGCGCTGCCGACACCGTCGTCGGATCGACATTTTCCAGGATGGTGAGGCGGGGGAAGAAGTCCCGACCTTCGTCGTCCCATTCGTTCCACGCCGGCCGCCGGAGGGCGGTCAGGAGCGCCTTGGCCCCTAGCGCCGATCCGCCGATGCCGAGCACGAGGACATGATCGTGCGCCTGGCCCAGCCCCTCGGCGAAGACCTTGATCTCCCGCACCGCCTCGTCCTGGCGCACCAGTCCGTGGAATCCGTACTCGCCGGCCGACCGGCGCCGGCGCGCTTCCGCCTGGACCGCGCCGAAGTCCGCGGCGAGCCCGGCCAGCCGCGCGCGGGGCAATCCCCGGGCACCGTCGAGCCCGTCCTGCAACATCCGGCCGTAAGAAAGTCGGATCACCGAACCTCCACCGTGAGACCGTCGTGCGCCGGGAAGATGCCGTCGGGAAGCCGCCGGGCGAGATCGGCGTGCCCCGTCTCGTGGGTGAGATGCGTGAGGTAGGTGCGCCGGGCACCGAGCGCCTGCGCCGCCTCGATCGCCTCGTCGATGCTCAGGTGAGTGGGATGCGGCCGCCACCAGAGCGCATTCAGCACCAGGACGTCGAGGCCGTGCAGGCTGTCCCGCTCCATCTCGGGAATCGCCTTGACGTCGGTGATGTAGGCGAGGCGGCCGAGTCGGTAGCCGAAGACGCGCAGATGCCCGTGGCGGAACGCGAGGGGGAGAACCTCCGTGCCGGCCACTCGCACCGGCCGGCCGGGCTCGACCGCACGCATTTCCAGGCTGGGCTTCGATGTTCCACTATAGGGCCGCACCGCGTCGTCGAAAATGTAGCCGAAGGATGCGCGGATGCGTTCGAGCGTTTCCGAGGGACCGTACACCGGCAGCGGACGTCCCTGGCGCACGGAGAACATCCGCAGATCATCGATGCCGTTGACGTGGTCGGCGTGTTCGTGGGTGTAGACGACCGCGTCCACCCGGGAGAAGCCGCCGGCGACGAGCTGGAGCCGCAGCTCGGGAGGAGTATCGATGAGGATGGTTCCTCCGTCCGACTCCACGATGGCGCCGGCGCGGGTGCGCTTGTCGCGTGGGTCGGTCGAACGGCACACGACGCAATCACATCCGATCTGGGGCACGCCGAAGGACGTGCCCGTGCCCAGAAAGGTGAGACGCATCTCCTAAACTGCTTCGATCTTCAGGAGGTTGGTAGTGCCCGGCATGTCGAAGGGAACACCCGCCGTCACCACCAGCCGCTCGCCCGGCTGAGCAAGCCCGCGCTCGAGGATCTGCCGGCGGGCCACACTCAGCATGCTGTCGTAATCGGTGGAGTGCTCGGTGAGCGCGGGCGTCACCCCCCACACCAGCGAGAGCTGGCGGAACGTCTCGGGCTCGGGGGTGCTGGCGAAGATCGGCACGGTGGGGCGGCAGGTCGCCACCTTGCGCGCGGTGAAGCCGCTGCTGGTGAAGCAGAGGATGAGGGGCGCCGAGAGCATCTCGGCGGCCGCGCACACCGCGACGGCGATCGCGTCCTCGGTGCGGACCGGGCCGCTCGTGGCCGTCCCGTGCCGCGGCAGGGAAACGTCGTCGTCACCCCGGCGCCCGAGCGCCGCGTCGAGGGTCACGCCGCGGGCCAGTCGCCGCAGTTCCATCTCCCGCGCAATACGGTCCATCGCCCGCACCGCCTCGAGCGGGTACGCTCCCACCGCCGTTTCCGCGGAGAGCATCACGGCGTCGGTGCCGTCGAGGATGGCGTTGGCGACGTCCGACGCCTCGGCCCGCGTGGGCCGCGGCGCGTGGACCATCGATTCCAGCATCTGGGTCGCGGTGATCACCGGCCGGCCGTGCAGTCCCGCCTCGCGGATGATCTTCTTCTGCATCAGCGGGACTTCCTCGAACGGCAGCTCGACCCCGAGATCGCCTCGCGCGACCATGATCGCGTCGGCCGCGTCGAGAATGCCGCACAGGTTGCCCAGCGCCGTGTCCTTCTCGATCTTCGCGATCAGCTTGGTGGAGCGCGGCACCAGCGCCCGCAGCTGCTCGATGTCGTCCGGGCGCCGCACGAACGAGAGCGCGATGTAATCCACCCTCGCCTCGACCGCCTGCGCCACGTCTTCCAGGTCCTTCTCGGTCAGCGCCGGCGCGCTCACCTCGATGCCCGGCAGGTTCATTCCCTTGTGGGCCCGGAGCTCCCCGCCATAGTGCACCTTCGCGCGGACCCGCCGGCCGGTGATGCCTTCCACCTCGAGGGCGAGCAACCCGTCGTCGAGCAGAATGCGGGCGCCCACCCTGACATCGCTGGCGAGGCCCTCGTAGGTCGTCGGGATTTCACCGGGAGCGGCCTCGTCTTCCGGGGCGAAAGTGACGGTCTCTCCGGGTACCAGCTGGAGCGGCGCGGGGAGCGCCCCGACCCGGATGCGAGGGCCCTGCAGATCGAGAAGGATCGCCACGGCCTCCCGGCGCTGGGCGCCGATGGCGCGCAGCTGCTCGATCCAGCGGGCGCGGATCTCCGGCGTGCCGTGCGAGGCATTGATCCGCACCACGTTCACACCGGCGTCGAGGAGAGCGGTCATCTGCGCGGGCTGGTCCCATGACGGACCAAGTGTGGCGACGATTTTTGTGCGGCGAACCGGGGTGCGAGACATGGGGATGGAGTCTAATGGAGCGGGCTGGGCGCTGCATCACCGTTTCATCACGACTTCTCCGCCCACAACGGTGAGCACCGCGCGCCCCGACCGGAAGGCCTGCCCATCGTCCCGCTCGACCGCCGGGTCCACCTCCCACGCCACGAGGTCGGCATCGTGCCGCGGCGCGAGAGTGCCCCGCCGGTGCGCGACGCCCCCCGCCACCGCGGGCATGGCGGTGTAGGCCCGAACGGCGTCCTCGAACCGCACCTTCTCCTCGGGCCTCCAGCCTCCGGCGGGCGTGCCGTCCCCGGCGCGCCTTTCCAGCGCCGCGAAGACTCCCTCGCGAGGATCGATCGACGCGACCGGTACGTCGCTGCCGAAAACCAGCGTCGAGCCCTCGCGCAGGAGCGTCCGGAAAGCGTAGGCTCCCCTGCCCCGCTGCCCCCAATGACGATCCACCAGCGGAATGTCCGTGAGCAGGTGCGCCGGTTGCATCGACAGCACGACGCCCGCGGCCGCGGCCCGGCCGAGGTCCGACGCCTGCACGCATTGGAAATGTTCGATCCGATGGGGGATCGCGACCCGGTCGAGCGTGCTCATCAGGTCCAGCGCGCGGCGGACCGCGGCATCGCCGATAGCGTGGACGGTGGACGCGATCCCCGCACCCGCCGCCAGCCGCATCGCCGCGCGTGCGTCGGCTTCGGCGGTGATGGCCATCCCGCGATCACGGGAGCCCTCGTACGGGTCGAGCATCCAGGCGGTGCGGCTGCCCAGGCTGCCGTCGAGGAACATCTTCACCCCGCCGATGGTAAGCCATTCGGAGCCGACTCCGCTCCGGACTCCGGCCTCGACCAGTCCCGGCAACGCCTCGACCGGAGGGTGAAACAGGACCCGGAGCCGGAGGGCGCCTGCCCCCTGCAGCCGCTCGAACGCCGCCAGGGCGCCCAGGGCCTCCACGTCATGGATTCCCGTCACTCCCAGCCGGTGGGCCTCGGCTTGGGCCTCACGCAACGCTTCGTCGAGCCTCTCCTCCGGGGGGACGGGGAGATGCGGCGTCATCAGCTCGACCGCGCGCTCCAGCAGCAGTCCCGACGGCTCCCCTGCGGCGTCGCGAACGATGCGCCCCCCGAAGGGGTCGGCGGTGTGCCGGGTGATTCCGGCCGCCGCCAAGGCAGCGCTGTTGACCCAGGCGGCATGGACATCGAGCGAGTCGAGACAGACGGGCCACCGGTGAATGGCGTCGAGCGCGGTGCGGTCGGGAGGGTGGGGCCACCCGTTGGCGTCCCAACCCTGTCCGATCACCCAGCCCTGGACCGGCGTCGCGGCAGCGATCACCGCGAGCGCCGCCTCACGGGTCCTGACGCCGGCAAGCTGCACCCGCCCTCGGTTGACCGCCCAATGGGCGAAATGGGTGTGCCCGTCCACGAACCCGGGGGTGACCAGCGCCTCGGGGAGGTCGTAGACAGGGGTACCTCGAGGGACCAGCCGGGCGAGGGAGACCGCTTGTCCGACCTCCTGAACCACCCCACGGTCCCACCAGACGGCGTCCCCGGCGACGGCGGTGGCGAGGCTCAGAACCCGTCTGGCTCGGAGAAATCCCGAGGTGAGGAGGGGTGTGGAGGGCAAGAAATCAGGCTCGATGGAGGTGTTTCCACATGTGGAAAACCCGAGGAAGTGAATATCTTGATTCGGGGAAATCGCCGCTGAAAGCTGACCTGATCATCTAATGTATCACATGAAGACGACTCAGTAATACACTTATCTATAATTAGTTATCAGACATCAACTCATGTTATATTGATGATGGTGACACTGTCGCTAGCGGCCAACTATTTATTCAGACAACTGAATTATGAACATCTTCGACATGAGGTTTCGGCCATTTCCGCCGATTTCTTCGGTCTATTGCCGGGATCAATGCTCCAACCGCACTTCCCCATCCCCCCCACGGTACAGAGGCCCCACAAACCGCGCCGGCGACCCCTGGAGGGCCTTGGCGAGGTCGTCCTTCCCCTTCACCTGCAGTGCTCCGATCATCGGCGAGGCCCACCGGGGGGTCAGCGAGAGTCGGCCCCTGCCCTCCCCCGGCCCGGAGGCGCGCACAGCCCACGCCACCTCGACGGAACCGGTGGTTTCCGCGCTGTCGCGCGACTGGCGCCCGTCCCAGGTAATCACTGTCTTCCCGACCTTCACCTGAAAGCGGTCATCGCTGCTGGGCACCCCTTCCTCGTCTACCTCCGGCGCCTTGCCCAGGGAACCTTCCACCTTCTGGACGACCTGTCCCGCCATGCGGGCCGAGCGAACCAGCCGCCCGCTGGTCGCGAGAACCAGCAGCGCCGCGTCGCGCCGGGCACCGGAGCCGGTTTCAGCCGCGCTCACGGTCCAGAGCGCGAAGATCTGAGGCTTCCGGCCGCTCTTGTCCCTGAGCACGTAATCGTCGGTCTGGATGGTGTCCACCGCGTAGAAACAGAGATGGGAGGGGCTCCAGGTCCCCAGCTCGGGCCGGCTCTGGAGCTCCGACTTGAGGGCGGGATGCAGGTCCTCGGCCTCTCCCGCCGGAACCAGGCGCAGTCCGGTCGGGACGCTTCTGGAGGCGAATTCAGGCTCGACGAGCAGAAGGACGCAAAACCCGCTGCGGAGGCCGCTGAGCCGCCACACCTCCTCCTCCGGTGCGTCCTGGGCCCGGAGGGGGATGGCCCCCAGCGCGAGGGCGGCAGCGAGGCCGGCGCCCAGTGCGGTTCGCTCGAGAATTGCTACCTCCGGGATCAGAGGCCGGGTAAGGCGATCAGCCGCCCCTGGCCGAGCGTACAGCGCCTGCGAGTGCCTCGTAGTGCTTCGGATCGAGGGAGTTGAAATGAAGATTCCGGTACGTCACATCGCCCTTCGGTCCCACGACGTAGACCGTCCTCCGCGCGTAGCCCTCTCCCCGGCTCCCGTACTTGGCCGCGACCTTCTGATCCGGGTCGCTCAGGAGGCGAAACGGAAGATTCAGGCTCGACGCGAAGCGCGCGTGCGTCTCCACCGAGTCGGTGCTGATCCCGACCACCACCACCTCCGGCCCGAAGAGCGAATCGTACTGTTCGGCGAAAGTGCGCATCTCGGCCGTGCAACCCGTGGTGAAATCGCGCGGATAGAAGGCGATCACGACCGTCTTCCCCCGGTCACCCCAGAGCTGGTAGCCGGCATCGGCCGGACCGATCCCATCCTTGCCGGCCCAGGGGAGGGTGAAGTCGGGGGCCTGGCGGCCCACGTCCGGCCCGGAAACCACAACCGCAGTGGGGGTGCCGCCACCCTGGGCGTCGAGCCGTGGCGCGATCGCAAGGAGAGCGGAGGCCGCGAGAATGGAGCGTGCGTAAGGTCCCATCGATAGAAGTCCCGTGAACGAAGAGGTTGTCCTACCTGGCGGCCACCGTGCGGAGCACCGCCGAGATGTCCTGGGTGCCACCGGTGCCGGTGTACACGACCTTTCCCGTGCGATCCACCACGACGACGTACGACGTGGTCGGTGCTGCGTATGCCCGGGTGCCGGTCCCCTGGTCGTCGTAGAGTGTCGTGAACGGCGGATTGTTGTCCTCGACCCACCGCTTGACCCGGTCAGGGCTCTGATTGACCGCCACGTTCACTCCGAAGAACTCGACGCGATCGCCGAATTCGGCACGGGCGGCGCGCACCCGCGGCCGCAGCTCCTCGCAGCGCTCGCACCAGGTGGCCCAGAACACCAGGAACACGGGCTTCTTCCCGATGAACTGTCCGAGGTCCACCGACTTGCCGTCGAGATCATGGACCACGACCGCCGGAGCGCGGGACCCGACCGCGAGGCCAACCTCCTGGGCCTGGACCGGTAACGGCGCCAGGAGGAGAGTTGCCTTCAGTGCGATTACCCCGAGTGAGCCGGGGAACCAGGGTGCGTTCGGAGGCGCGAATGCGAGGCTCATAAGACACTCCCCATTTTCACCAGATAGTACTCGGCCATCGCCAACATCACCACGCCCCCGCCACGTTTCACCCAGAGCGTCCACCGCCCCGCCCTGGGCAGCGCCGCGACCGCGCCGCTGAAGAGGCCGACGGCGAGGAGCAATGCCGTCATGCCGAGAGAGAAGACCAGCAGGTAGAGAAATCCGAGCACCGCGCTGCCGGTCCCGGCGACGTAGGTCAGAACGGCGGCGAAGGCCGGGGCCCCGCAGGGAGCGGCCACCAGCCCCGAGGCGGCCCCCATCAGGAACACCCCGCCCGGCGAGTCCCCGGCGATTCCGCCGGCCCAGGCCACGATCCTCCCCGGGGCACTAACGCTAAAGACGTCGAGCATGGCCAGTCCAGACACCAGCAGGAGGTTGGCCATGGCGAAATAGGCCCACGGGTTGGAACTCACCGCCCCGAAGAGGGTCCCGGTGAGCCCCGCAAGGATTCCCAGGACCGAGTAGACCAGCGCGAGCCCGCCGACATACAGGAGGGTCATCACGAGCGTGCGCCGGCGCGACCGGCCCGCGCCGCCCGCGCCGGCGAGGATGCCGCTGGTGATGGGGATCATCGGGTAGACGCAGGGGGTGACGCTCGTGGCCAGCCCAGCCCCGAAGAGGAGGACCATCGCGGTCAGCGGCTGGTCACGCAGGATGGAGTCGAGCCCGGACGCGGCGATCGAGGGAAGCAGGCCGGTCACCGAAGGCCGTATCGCTTGGCGACGTAGCTCTCGAGGATCTCGAGGAACTCGGGCACGATCGCCTCCCCCTTGAGCGTCACCATGAGACGCCCGTCCACGTAGACGGGAGCCTTCGGCTCCTCGAACGTGCCCGGGAGCGAAATGCCGATGTTGGCGTGCTTCGACTCCCCCGGCCCGTTCACGACGCACCCCATCACCGCCACCCTCATCTCCTCGACACCGGGGCGCTCGCTGCGCCACGCCGGCATCCTCTCCCGCAGGTAGTCCTGGATCTCCTGGGTCATCTGCTGGAAGAACGTGCTCGTCGTGCGGCCGCACCCCGGACAACTCGTCACCTGCGGGGTGAAGCTCCTCAGTCCGAGCGACTGGAGGACCTGTTGCGCGACCCGCACCTCCTCGGTGCGGTCGCCTCCCGGCGCCGGCGTGAGCGAGACGCGGATGGTGTCGCCGATTCCCTCCTGCAGAAGGATGCTGAGGCCCGCCGCGCTCGCGATGATCCCCTTGGCCCCGAGCCCGGCCTCGGTGAGGCCGAGATGCAGCGGATAATCGCAGCGGGCGGCCAGCATCCGGTAGACATCCACCAGGTCCTGCACCCCGGACACCTTCGCGCTGAGCACGATGCGATCATGGTCCATTCCGGTCGCCTCCGCGAGCGCGGCGGACTGGAGGGCGCTTTCCACCATCGCCTCCATCGTCACATCACGCGCCTCGCGCGGCTCGGCCCGCGCCGCGTTGGCATCCATCATTGCCGTGAGGAGGTTCTGGTCCAGCGACCCCCAATTGACTCCGATCCGGACCGGCTTCTCGTGGGCGAGCGCGACCTCGATGATCGCGCGGAAGTTTTCGTCGTGCCTTTTGCCGCCGACGTTCCCCGGATTGATGCGGTACTTGGCCAGCGCGCGCGCGCAGTCGGGATACCGCGTGAGCAGCAGGTGGCCGTTGTAGTGGAAGTCGCCGACGATGGGCACCGAGACGCCCATCCGGTCGAGTCCCTCCGCGATCGCCGGGACCGCGGCGGCCGCCTCCTCGGTGTTCACGGTGACCCGCACCAGCTCGCTGCCGGCGCGCGCCAGCGCGGCCACCTGGTCGATCGTGGCGGCGGCATCGGCGGTGTCGGTGTTGGTCATGGACTGCACCACGATCGGATGCCCCGCCCCCACGGGCACCCCGCCGATCGTGGCGGTGACGGTCCGACGTCTCATGGAGGGTGGCATCGCGGGAATATAGCGCCAGGCCGGGCGGGTCGTTCTTGCGTCCGGTTCGGGGTCGGGACGACATTCTGGCATGCCAACAGACAATCCGCAGCATACTCCGCGGGCCGCCATCACGGCCGTCGCGACGTACGTCCCCGACCGCATCGTCACCAACGCCGAGCTGGCCACCATGCTCGACACCTCGGACGAGTGGATCATCAGCCGGACCGGCATCCGGGAGCGCCGCCGTGGCGCACCGGGCGAGACCACCTCCACGATGGGCGCGGAGGCGGTCAGGCGGCTCATGGCCGCGCGCGGCCTCGGGGCAGGCGACGTCGGGGCGCTCATCGTCGCCACGGTGACGCCCGACATGATGTTCCCCGCCACCGCCTGCCTGATCCAGGACCAGGTCGGCCTGCGCGACACCTGGGGGTTCGATCTCTCGGCCGCATGCTCGGGGTTTCTCTATGCCCTCACCACGGGCGCGCAGATCGTGGCGGCCGGAGTGCACCGCCGGGTGATCGTGGTCGGTTCCGACCTGATGAGCTCCATCATCGACCCGCTCGACCGGACCACCGCCGTGCTTTTCGGCGATGGCGCGGGGGCGGTGCTGCTGGAGCCGGCGGAACCGGGGTTCGGTCTCCTCGATTTCCACCACGTGGTGGACGGAAGCGGGCGGGAGGAGCTGTTGATGCCCGCGGGGGGAAGCCTGCTTCCGGCCAGCGTCGAGACCGTCACCGGGCGGCAGCACTTCCTCAAGCAGAACGGCCGGACCGTCTTCAAGTTTGCCGTCACCCGGATGGCCGAGAGCATCGAGACCGTGCTGGCCCGTAACGGCCTGACGCCGGCCGACGTCGCGATGGTGATCCCGCATCAGGCTAATCAGCGCATCCTCGACGCCACCGCCGAGCGGCTTGGGCTGCCGCCGGAGCGAATGGCATCGGTGATCGGACGATTCGGGAACACCACGGCCGCCACGCTTCCGCTCGCGCTCGACGAGGTCGTCCGGACCGGGCGGGTGCGGCGGGGCGATCTGGTGGTGTTCACCGCGGTAGGCGCCGGCTTCACGATCGGCGCCTCGTTGTTTCGGTGGCAATGACCGGGCGACGCCGAGCGCCCTGAGGAGACCCGGCTAGGCCCGGGAGAACTCCGCCCCGTCCATCGCCGCGAGATCGTCGGGGGAAAGTGTCAGATCGACGGCCGCGATGCTGTCGAGCGCATGGTCGACGGTCCGGGCGCTCGGGATCGCGAGGATCCCGGGTGACTGCGTGAGCACCCACGCCAGGACCACGGCGTGGGGCGAGGCGCCGAGGCGCCGGGCGATCGGCCCGACGACGGGGTGGGTGGGAAGCTTGAGGTTGAGACGGCCGCCGCCGACAGGGCTGTACGCCAGAAAGCCTATGCCCCGCCCCTCGCAATACCGAACAACTCCTCCCGTCAGCGCCTCCCTGAAGAACGGGTTGAGCCGGTTCTGTACGCTGGTGATCGGCGCGATCGCCTCTGCCTGCCTGATCTGTTCGACCGAGACGTTGGAGAGACCGATCCAGCGCACCTTTCCCTGGCGCTGCAGGTCGGCCAAGGCTCCCACGCTCTCGGTGAACGGCACCTGGGTGTCGGGGGCGTGCAGCTGGTAGAGGTCGATCCGCTCGACTCCAAGGGCGAGGAGTGAGCGGTCGCACGCGGCTCGGAGATGCGCCGGGGTGCCATCGGTGTCCCACCGTCCGCCGTGACGGACCACGCCTCCCTTGGTCGCCACGATGACACGCGAGCGGTCGCCGGGCCAGGCGGCGAGCGCCCCCCCGATGAGGCGCTCGTTGTGTCCCACGTCATGCTCGTCGAGACAGTAGGCATCGGCGGTGTCGATGAGGGTGACGCCCGCGTCGAGGACCGCGCGCAGCACCCCGCGTGCCTGTTCCTCGGAGGGGCGACCGGTGATCGACAGGTGCATGCCGCCATGACCGATGGCGGTGACGGAGGGCGCGGCGGCGCCCAGCGGGCGGAGAATCAGGCCAGGCCCAGTTGCCTCGTCAGCCGGCGCCAATCCTCGGCTGAGACCACGCCCTCCTGGAGAAGAGGGGTCAACGTCGCAAGAATCTCCGCCCGGCTGCCGTCGATGCGGCGATCGCGAAGCTCGGTGATCATGCGGGAGAAGCGGTGCTCGTATTCGTCCGCCCGAAGCTCCCCTTTGATTCGCTTGTCGCTCAGGCTGCGAAGTTCCTCCGCAACCCGGGCAGGCGAGACGGGCTTGAGGGTGCCATCCTTCTGGTCAGCCGACATGTCGTTCCTCTCGAAGCAATCCGTGAGTGCCGTTCGCGCCCCTGAACCTTGATTATGCCCCTTACCGGCGGGGTGTGTCCAGCCGGCCGGCCCCGACCCCAACACGTCCTGCTCGTTGACCGAGACGGCAACGGGATGCCGAGCTGAGCCGACATCCCGTTGAGTGCCCCGAGACGGCCTCGTGCTAACTACGGAGGACCACGATCATCCGCACTCGCTGAAGCCGCACACGTGGCACTTGATGCATCCCTCCGCGAACTCGAGCTGGGAGCCGCAGTCGGGGCAGGCGCCCGAGAACGTCTCCTGCATCCCGCCGAGGGTCATCTGCTCCGCGCCGCTCAGCGTCACCCGGGACACCACCGGCGCCACTTCGGACTCGGGCGCCGGCGCGGAGCCCGGGAGCAGCTCCTGCTGGATGCCCTGCTTCTCCTGCATCCACCGCTCGATGGCGATGCCGACCGCATCGGGGACCGAGAGCACCTTGTTGGGCCCGAGGCCGATGACCCGGTCGGAGCTGATGCCCCGGAGCTGGCGGTAGATCTCGTTCATCGGGATGCCGGAGCGGAGCGCCAGGCTGATGAGCCGGCCGAGCGCCTCGACGTCGGCCATGAGCGCGCCGCCCGCCTTGCCGAGGCTCATGAAGACCTCGAACGGCTGCCCGCGATCATCCTCGGTGATCGTCACGTAGAGCGTCCCGAGGGGCGTCTCGAGCCGGCGGGTGGCGCCGCGGAGCACCTCCGGACGTGAGCGCTTCTGCCGGCGCTGGACGTTCTCGGCCTCGAGATTGAGCACCAGACGGCGGAGCCGGTCGTTCTCCGTGGCGATCTCGGCGAGCTGGCCCCGAAGGTCGGTGAGCTCGGAGGTGGTCCCGGCGGCTTCCGGCGCGGTCGGTGCGGCGGCGAGGGTGGGACCACCCACCGCCTCCTTGACCTTCCTGGCCGTACTGCCGGTGGAGAGCACCTGCATGTCGCGGGCGCCGTCACGGTAGACGGTGACGCCCTTGCAGTCGAGGTGGTAGGCGAGGCGGTAGATCTCCTCGACGTAGTCCTCGGTGGCATCGTGAGCGAAGTTGCAGGTCTTGGAGATGGCGCTGTCGTTGCATTCCTGGAACGCCGCCTGCATGCGGATGTGCCACTCCGGCTTGATCTGGTTGGCGGTGACGAACACCCGCTGCCACCTGGCCGGCACCTCTGGGAAATCGATGTGACCCGACTCGGCGATGCGCCGCATGAGATCGTCGGAGTACCATCCTTCGGACTTGGCGATCGCGACGAAGTCCTCGTTGATATCCGGCATCAGGCTGCCGGCCTGGTTCCGCATGAAGGCGACGGCGAAGAGCGGTTCGATCCCCGAGCTGCAGCCGGCGATGATCGAGATGGTGCCGGTGGGAGCGACCGTGGTGACGTTGCAGTTGCGCAGGCGCCGCATGGGGCGGATCCGCTCGCCGTGGGGGCCGCGGGCGCAGGTCTGGTCGGGACCCCAGATGCTGCGCTCCCACTCCGGAAAGACGCCGCGCTCAGTCGCCAGCCGCTCCGATTCGATCTTCGCTTCTTCATCCACAAACTGTTGAATCCGGCGGCCGAGCGCGATGCCTTCTTCCGAGTCGTATGCGATGCCGAGCTTGACGAAGACGTCGGCCAGGCCCATCACGCCGAGACCGATGCGCCGGATACGTTGGGCCAGGTCGGTGATTTCGGGCAGCGGGTACTGGTTGGCGTCTATGACGTTCTCGAGAAAATGGGTGGCCAGGTGGACCACCGGGCGCAGCGCGTCCCAGTCGATCGCGCCGTCGCGCACGAATAACCCGAGGTTGATGGAGCCGAGATTACAGACGTCGTAGGGAAGGAGAGGCTGTTCACCGCAGGGGTTTGTCGCCTCGTACGACCCGAGGTGCGGCACCGGATTGTAGCGGTTCGCCTTGTCCACGAAGAAGACGCCCGGCTCGCCCGTCTTCCACGCGCCGTGGATGATGCGGGCCCACACCTGTCGGGCGCGCAACTGGCCGGTGACCTTCCCGGTCTTGGGATGGTGCAGGTCGTACATCTCGTCGGCCTCGACCGCGGCCATGAACGCGTCGGTGACCGCCACCGAGATGTTGAAGTTGGTGATCTTGCTCGTGTCGTCCTTGCAGGTGACGAAATCCATGATGTCCGGGTGGTCCACCCGGAGGATCCCCATGTTGGCGCCCCGGCGGGTGCCACCCTGCTTCACCACGTCGGTCGAGGCGTCGAAGAGGCTCATGAACGAGATGGGGCCCGAGGCGACACCCATGGTAGACCGGACAATGTCGTTCTTGGGCCGCAACCGGGAGAAACTGAACCCGGTGCCCCCGCCGCTTTGGTGCACGAGCGCCATGGCGCGGAGAGTGTCGTAGATCCCGCTCTTGCCGTTGGAGAGCGCGTCGTCCACCGGGAGGACGAAGCAGGCCGAAAGCTGGCCGAGGGGCCGGCCGGCGTTCATCAGCGTCGGGGAATTGGGAACGAAGTACCGCTCGGCCATGAGCCCGTACATCGCATGGGCGACCTCCTCCACCGCACCGATCGACGCGCCGTACCGGCGGTCGGCTTCGGCAATGGTCTTCGCCACGCGCCAGAAGAGGTCCTCGGGTGTCTCGGCCGGCCGGCCGGCTTCATCTTTCACGAGGTACCGCTTCTCCAGCACTGTGATGGCGTTGGACGAAAGCCGAACGGCGTCCCGTGGGGTGGACGAATTCATGGAACTCCCCGCTCATGTGATGTTGGAGTGAAGCGTGCAGCAACTGCACTGCCGAAGCCCAGCCGACCCGCCCTGCTCGACCGCACCTGCGCCGCTCCCGAAACCGTGATCCGCCATACTCATGGACGAAAAACGGAAAGCCAAAGTAGGACGACAGTGACCATCGCACAATAGCACGGAAAAGTCCCGTATCTGCTTACGATGCCGCTTCCCACATCACAAAGATAATAGAGCGTGCCGGGAAAGGTGGGCGGGGATGACTCGGAGGCGACAGCGCTTCGCGCACTGACCCGACAGCACGCCGCGCAGGCCGCCGCGAGTCAGCGCGACGGCGGCTCCACCGGATACCCTCCGGCACGGTGGGCGCGCGCCTGGGCGACATAGTGGGCCCAGGTCGTCGCGATACGCTCCGACAGCGCGGCGTCCACCGCCCGCACGATCCGGCCCGGCACCCCAATGACCAGCGATCGCGGCGGGATGCGCATCCCCTCGGGGATGACGGCGCCGGCGGCCACCACGCTTCCGGTCCCGACGACGGCCCGGTTGAGGACGATCGCCCCCATTCCGATTAGGCATTCGTCCTCGACGCTGCAGCCGTGGAGGATCGCCCGGTGGCCGACCCCCACCCGGCGGCCGATCGTGCACGGGATCCCCTCGTCCACGTGAACGATGGTCCCGTCCTGCAAGTTGGTCTGCGCGCCGATCACGATGGGAGCCATGTCGCCCCGAACGACCGCGCCGTACCAGACGCTCGATTCCTCCTCGAGCGTCACATCCCCCATCACCACGGCGGTTGGGGCGATGTAGGCAGTCGAATGAATCCGCGCGCTCATCGCGGGGCGGGCGGGAACAGCATCTGGGTCCAGGCCTCGACCGGCGAGCCCGCCTTGAGGGCGGGGTGCCAGGTCACCGTCCAGACGAAATCGCGCACCGTCCGCTCGAACGCGGAGTCGTTGGAGGGGCGGAGTCCCTGCAGGTCGACCGTACGGCCTTCCGAGGAGACCTTGACCCAGAGAAGCGAGGCCCGCGGCGCCTCGGCAAGGCTGTCGGCGAGCGGGACAAAGGGCGGGTTGACCGGCTTCGGCCGCTCGTCGAAGCAGGTGCCGTCGGCATTGTAGCCCGGTCCCGGCTCGCACTGGCTCACCGGGCGCTGCACCACGGTTTCCTTGCGCCTCGGCGGCTGCGGCGAGCCGAGCGGAGTGAGCTGCGGGGTGATTTCCAGGATCTCGCCCGGCCTCACGTTGACGCTGTCGGAATAGAAGTTGAACCGCGGTGCGGACACGCCGAGGGCATGCAGGCCGGGGGGCAGCCGGGTGAGCGGCTCGCTCACCGGCCTCTCATCGATCATCACGGTCGATCCGCGAGGGAGCCCGATGATGCGAATCCCGCCGCTGTCACCCGCCATGCGCGCGGGCGACCGCACCGAATCGGCGGCGGCCGGAGGAGGCGGGGGCGTGCGCAGCGGCGTCGACGCCGGTGCGGGCGTCGGCGCCGGCGGTGTCGTGCCTGCCAGCCCGGCACCCGGCGGCTCGACGCCATCGGAGGACGAGAGCGGGGGTAGCGGAGCCTGGGCGCTGTCGGCCCGTGCGATGCTGTCGGGCGCCGGAACGGAGCCCCGGGAGCGGTAGTAGTAGAAGGCTCCCGCTCCCCCGCCCAGCACGGCGAGAGCCACCCAGAGCCATCCCCCGGAGGATCCTCGGCCCCGCATCGCCCGCGAGCGGTCGGCAATGCGCCTCGAGCCGTCCCGCGAAGGTCGAGGCGCGGCGCGCGGGTCGGCGCCGGGCGAATCGAGGGGCGTGGCCGGCGGGCTCACGACCAGCGGCGGCCGCCCACGAATCGGGCTCGGCACCGTTGCCGCCATGCCGCCGGTGGAGAGGGCTGCCGTGCCCGTGGAGGCGCGCATGGCCCCGGGGGCGGCGGTCGGGTGGCCCTGAATCGAGGCCACCAGCTCCTCGCAGCTCTGGAAGCGGTCGGCCGGGTCCTTCATGAGCATCTGCTTGATGACCTCGAAGATCCGGCGCTCGTCGGTGGTCACCAGCGCCGGCGTCGGGATCGGCTCCGTGATGTGCTTGTAGCCGATCGAAAAGCTGTCCTCGCCGTCGTACGGCACCGCGCCGGCAAGGCACTGGTACGCCACCACGCCGAGACTGTAGATGTCGCTCCGGCCGTCGATGGCCTGCGCGCGGGCCTGCTCCGGGCTCATGTAGTGCGGCGTACCGATCGACATCCCGGTGCCGGTGAGCTTCTGCCCCGACGCGGCCTTGGCGATACCGAAGTCGGTGAGCACCGACTGCCCGAACTCGTCGAACATGATGTTGTCGGGTTTGATGTCGCGGTGGACGATGCCGCGCTGAGCGGCGTATCCCAGGGCGGCGCCCGCCTCGATGAGCAGGCGGCGGATTTCCGGCGGGTTGAGCTTCTTCCGGTCCCTCACGACCGTCGCCAGCGATCCGCCGCGCAGGTATTTCATCACGAAGTAGATGACACGGCCCGAGCGGCCGACGCGGTAGATCGGAATGATGTTGGGATGCTCGAGCTGGGCCGCGGTGCGCGCTTCGCGTTGAAACCGTTCCACGAATTCGGCATCGAACGCGAGCGAGAAGGGGAGCACCTTGATGGCCACCTCGCGCTCGAGCTGCCGGTCGCGCGCCCGGTAGACCATCGCCATGCCCCCTCGTCCGAGCTCTTCCAGAACCTCGTACTCCGCGGCAAGCGCCTCGCGCACGAGGTCGGTTTCCTGGAACGACCCCGAGGCCAGCGCGTGCACGGGAGTGGTGGCGAGGAGGTCGAGACCGCAGGAGGGACAGAACTTGGACTTGCCGGTGATCTCGCTGCCGCAACGGGAGCAGAACATGCGGGCAAGGTATCGCGCCCGACGGGGGAGTCAAGCGAGCCGTGGCGTCCTGCGAGAGGAGTTGCGCTCGGCACGACTTCCGGCCCCCTCCGACCACCTTTTCCCCAGCGGGAACGGTGGCACAAGCCATGCCCTTCGGGGCCGGTGCGTTTCGATCAACGCACCGTTCCCCGATGCGCCGGGCCAGCCCGGCCGGAGACCCCGTGGTCCCGTACCATACGATCGCGTTCAGCCAGCAGAAGCTGCGTGCCGCCATCCGGCGCGCGGCGGGGCAGGACCCTGCCTTCAAGTACGGCTTTGTGGTCCACTCCCGGCGCTACTCGGCCCACCCGACCCTCGGGCTGATCACGCTGAACGGGGAGAGTCTCGAGTTGACTGAACGGCTGCTGAAGTCACTGGAAGGCTCTCCGCTGTGGCTGTTCGGTCATGCCCGGATCACTCTGGCGGCCGGGACCACGGGGGAGGAAACGGGGGACGGCGATGAGGAGGGCGAAGCGACGCCGCTGTCCGCTCTGCTGATGCACATCGCGACGTTCGATGCCAGCAGCGGAGTGACGCAGCACCTCGTTCAGGTCGAGGCGCAGGTGCGGGCCGAAACACTGGTGCAGCCGTTGCTGGTGCTCACCCACGGTCGACCCGAGGCCTGGCCGCTCTAGCACTGCGCTACTCGTCCACGACCTGGAAGGCCTGCGACCGGCGATCGGTTCTTCCCCTGCCATCGTCCACCACGACCTCCAGGACGTAGCTCCCCGGCTTGAGACTCTCCAGTTTGAGGCTGCGCTGCGAACTTCCCACCGGGAAGGCTCCCTGCTCCTCGAACTTGAGCGACATGGCCGCGGATCCCCCTCCGAAGATCTTTTTGAACAACCCGCCTCCACCGCCATGCTTCCGCACCGCGATACGGACCGTGTACGGCGTTCCCGTGCTCAGCCCTTCGACCTCGTAGTAGAGATCCATGTCCTGGCTCCGCTTGTAGGTACGGAGCGGGTTGAAGGTGACCGTGTCGGAGCTGGTGCGCCGCCAGAAGAGGTTGGTGGCGCGGCTGCCGAGCACGAGGTCGCTGAGGGACAGCGATTCCGCGGTCGGCTGGCCGATGCGCACGGTGTCTCGCGGCGTGACGACGCCCGTTTCCTCGCCCTGCTGGATCGCGAGCCGGTACTCGTACGTGCCGGCGGGCACGTTGAGCGCGACGCGCCCGACGAGGTGCTCGCCGTCGGGAACGGGGGCGGGGGCAACGAAATGACGCGTCGTGTCGAGCGCTGCGACGACCTTCCCGATCCGGTCCGTCGCGACGAACCGCACCCGCACGGAATAGAGGTATCCTCGCGTCACCGTCACCGGCTCCAGGCTCGACCCGGCGATGGCGTAGGCGACCTGCACCAGGGTTCCCGCCGAGTCGCGGCCCACCGCTAGGACCTCCGACCGCACCCTGAGCTCCGAGGGGAAGCTGAGTTGGTAGCTGTCGGTGGTCGTGCCCAGCGCGATGCTGGCCTGGCCGAGCGCGCGCTCTTCGGTCTGGTAGCGCCCGGTTCCCATCCCCCCCGCCGCTTGGAGGCGCTGGTAGATCGGTGACAGCTGCTCGCGCGACAGCATCAACTGCTCGGCCATCGGATCGACCGACGGACGGTCCCCCCGAAGCGCGACGGCATTGCTGAAGCCGAGCACATCGAAGAGGCTCTCGACGAGCTTGAAATCCTGCACATCTTCCCGGGCGACGAAATGGAAGAGGAGATCACCTTCGGGACGGCTGTAGCGCCACGACTCGTTGGGCTCGAGGTCCGGCGCGGCATAGGACGCACGCGAGGTCGGGTTGCCGTGGCGGATGTAGATGACGCCGCGATCGTCGAAGTCCCGGCTGCCGGAGCGATACCGCTCGACGATGTCATAGTGCCGGTTGAGCGAGGTGAGCTGGAAGTTCTTCCGGGCGTAGAACAACCTCCGGTAGTGCTCGCGAAGCCGCTCCCCGTCCTGCCGAAGCTCGATGCGGTCCCGGCTGCCCCAGAACTGCCAGAGATAGGTCGCCCGGTAGGGACCCTTCACCCCGTCGAACTCGCGGAGGACGCTATCGCTGGCCAGAGTAGCGAGGTCGGAGCGATAGGCGGCAACGGTCACCGGGTCGTCCGCCTCGGCACCCTCGAAGTACGGAGCCGCCCCGTCGTAGCGACCCAGCAGGAAGAGGGTTCGCGCCATTTCGAGCTGGCCGAGACTCCGGTTGGGACCGTGCTCGAGGTACCCGCGGAAGGCGACGAGTGCCGAGTCGCCGTCGCCCACTTCCCGTTCGACCCTGCCCCGGGCGAGCATCACCTCGGGATTGCCGCTGGCGGGCGTGGCCCCTGCCCTGCGCAACGCCTCGAGTGCAACCCCGAGCTTGACATTGACGCGCTGGCGGAGGGCGGTGTTCGCGAGGTCGACGAGGCCGCGAACGAAGGAGGGGTCCACCTCGGCCGACTTGGCGAACGCCACGGCGGATCGGGTCAGCGCGTCCTTCCCCAACATCGTCTTGAGTCCGGTCACGAAGGAAATCTGCGAGTCGCCCACCCCGTACTCGGACAGACCCATTCCGTACCATGCGTAGGGCCAGGCCGGCTGCAGGTCGATGGCCCACTGGAATTCCGAGGCAGCGTCATCATAGTGCGACTGCCCCCCCAGATCTCCGATCCGCAGCGAGAGGAAGCCCAGCCTGAGGTGATGGAGGGCGTTGTTGCGATCGGTCTTGGCCATCGCGATCATGCGCTTTTCGAGATCGAGGAGGCCGTTGGTGTCCGCGGTGGCGGAAAGGGAGTCCCGGAAACGCTCGAGTGCGTTCCGGTCTTCAGAGGCTTGTGCCCGGGTGGAACGCGGAACCGCCAGCGCGAGCAGCGCGAGGGTGCAGCCACAACGCATGAGGTGCCGAACGGGGGAGTTCATCGACCTAGGAGACGCCGTGACACCCGGGCAGCCCACACCGTCGCGGCTACTCGTCCCGCGCCCGTTCACCGAGAAACTTCCTGAGCCCCTCGAACACCGCCCGGGCGTAGAGTTGCTGCCCTCGCGGCGACCGGAGGGCGGCCTCCTGATCGGGCAACATGATGAAGAGACCTTCCGTGAGGACCGAGGGCATCCAGGTACCGCGCACCAGCGCGAAGTCCCCGCGGCCGATGCCGAGATCGCGAATGCCAAGCCCCGCGATCAGCCCCGACTGGATGTAGCGCGCGAGAGGGACGCTGCGCGGGTGGTTGTAGTAGACGCTGGCCCCGTTGTGGGCAAAGGGGTCCACTCCGTCCGGCAGGGCGTTGTTGTGGATGGATAGAAGCACGTCCGCATCGGCCCGCTCGGCCATGGCCGCGCGGGGCCAGGGATCCAGAGGGGTATCCCCCGTCCGGGTCATCATCACGCGAGCGCCCTCCGCCTCGAGAAGCCGGCGAAGCTCGAGCGCGACCGCGAGATTGGCCTCCGCCTCCCGAAAGCCCGTGGGGCCGGTCGCGCCCCCCGGCGGGTGTCCGGGGTCCACCGCAATCAGCCGCCCGTCAAGAGGGCTGCCCTCGACGAGCACCGGGGGCCGCCGCACATCGAAGAGGAGATCATTCCCGTCCCATCGCGCGCGGTACCCCCAGACCGGACGGGACAGCTCCAGGGTGAGCGTCACTTCATCGGACACGGTCTGGTCCCAGCTCATACGGCGCACCAGCGAATCGGTCTCGCCGTAACGCATGAAGTTGACGTCCCCGGTGGCCCCGTAGAACCTGATGGCGAGGGTTCGGTCCCCCTCGGACACACGAAAGGGCAACCGCGCGCTCACCGGCACCCGCAACGTCACGTACACCGGATTCGGCGTGAGGGAGACAGAGCCTATCGATCCGCGGGGCACCGGAAGCCCGCGGGGCAGAGGCTGGGCGTCCACCGCCGCCACCCATGCCTCCGCGGCACGCGACAGCCGGAGCCGGAGATCGTCGTTCCGCCGCCCGGACACGACCGCCTGTGTTCCGGTCGGGAAGAACCAGGCATAGGTGGCACCCGGCTCGGCCCGTCCCACGCTCAAGCTGTCGGTAACGCCGACGTGGGCGGTGTCATCGTTGAGCTCGGCGACCAGCGGGAGCGTATCGAGAAGCGCCACCTGGAGCGGCCAGCGGGCGCGCGCCGTGTCGGCTCCGATGATCGCCTCGACAGTGGCCCACGACCTGGCCGTCGAGACGGCTGTCGGCGGGGTGGACCCCGGCTTCGGCAGCACCGGCCCCGGGTCCGGGCCGAACGATCGTCCGCGGACGACACCGGCATACCGGTCCCGACGCCAGGATTCGGACCGTCCGCCGCCGAACACCCTGAGGCCCTCGGGCACCTCGTCGGGCTGCGGCTGAACCTCGAGCGGGATGATCGTCCCGCCCGGCAGCCGGAGTCGGACCGTCGCGCCTTCGGTCGCGCGAGCGGAGAGAGTGAGATATTCCTCGGCGCCGAGCCAGACGTGGCCGCGCGGGGACAACGACAGCGAATCGAGCCAGACCCTCCCTTTCCGCGGCGCGGCCGGCCGGGGCACCGCCCGACGCACCGGGTAGCTCAGAAAGGCCGAGTCGGTCGGCGAGCGGGCCTCGAGCTCGAACCGGACAATGCTGTCGGCTGGAATCGGGAGGTAGGCGAGCCAGGCCCCATTGGGCCAAACCCGCACCGGTTGTCCGTTGATGGTAAGGCGCGCATCACCGCTCCCCACCGAACCGAAGAGGAAGGACGAGTCTCGAACATGAATGGTCGTGTCGGGCGGCGGATATACCACCCGAATGCTCAATGGTCCGGTGACCCGCGGCACCGGGGGGAGCGCCACGCCGTTCGTGGCCGGTGTCTCCCCCGCCCGGGGGGGAGTGGAGGGACCTTCCGGAGCACAGGCGGTCGCCACCAGCCAGAAAGCGACCCAGCGGGAGCACCGTGCGGGATCCATGTTTGCAAGGTACATATTGACTATGACTTACGCCAAGGCGACGTTGACGCTTACCGGGGCGCTCCCTAGATTCGTCAAACTTTCATTTCGCGGGCCGGAACACCGAAGGGATCGTCCGAGTGACTGCCATTCTTGCCTCCGTCTTCGGAAAGACCGACCGGGGGCGCAGCCGGGACCATAACGAGGACACCTTCCTCGTCGCCGACCTCAGCACCGGCAACTCGAGCCTGCTGCCGGAGGTCCGCGAGCACGAGATCGGCAAACGCGGATCGCTCTTCATGGTCGCCGACGGGATGGGCGGCGCCGTGGCGGGCGAGCTTGCCAGTGAGATGGCTGCGGACCTGATCTACCGTCACCTCGCCACCGAATGGGCGACGGACCCCGACGCGTCACCGGAGCGCTTCGCATTCCGCATGCGCGAAGCGGTGGAGCTGGCCAACGCGCGGATCTACGGCTACGCCAGGGAGCACCCCGAGGTCCGCGGCATGGGGACGACGGTCACTGCGGCGGGCGTCTACGGCGCCGACCTGTACCTCGCGCAGATCGGCGACAGCCGCGCGTACCTGGTCCGCAAGGGCACCGCGATCCAGCTCACCAAGGACCAGTCTCTCATGCAGCGCCTGGTCGACGCCGGCGAGCTGACCGAGGAGGAGGCTGCCCGGAGCGAGCGGCGCAACATCATCCTTCAGGCGCTCGGCCCCGATGCGCAGGTGAAGGTGGACCTCACGCACCAAGTTTTGCGCCGCGGCGACACGCTCGTCATCTGCTCCGACGGGTTGTCGGGCCTGGTCCGGAAGGAGGAGTTCGCCGAGCAGGTGGCGGCGCACGGCGACCTGGATTCCCTGTGCAGCGCTCTCATCGCTCTCGCCAACGAGCGGGGCGGCCCCGACAACATCACGGTCGTCGTGGCGCGTTTCGGGGGCGATGGCCTGCCCGAACCGTCGGAAGCCGAGGATGTCGGGTACCAGGTGTTCGATCTCCCCGAGGAGGGGGCCGCGGAAGCCGAGGCGATTCCGCTGGCAGTCGCCCCTGCTCCCGTGGTCGCTCCCGCCTCCGTCGCGCCCCCACCGGTCGCGATGCTCCCCGGCAGCCGCCAGCGTGGCCTGATCCTGGCCATCGCGGCCCTCTGCCTCCTCGCGGCCATGCTCGTATTCTGGCTCTGACGCTCCCGCGTGACTGACGCCGAGCGGCGGGACCGGGCGGTGCCCGACGCGCCGCTGGGCGTGCGCCTCTCCTGGGTCGGGGCGCTCTCCTTCGCCTCCGGTCTTCCCTACTTCCTCTTCACCGAGACGGTCCCGGTCTGGCTGGCGCGGGAAGGGGTGAGCCTGGCCGGCATCGGCCTCGCGACCGGTGCGTCGATGCCGTGGGTGCTCAAGTTCCTCTGGGCGCCGTTGGTCGATCGGATCGGCAACCGGCGTGCATGGATCCGGGCCTGCCTCGTGCTTCTGGCAATCACGACCGCGATCCTCGCGGGAGCCGATCCGTCCCACCACGGCGCGCGGCTCGGCGCACTGCTTCTGCTCTACGTGACCTTGTCGGCCACCCAGGACATCGCGATCGACGCGTACACCATCGAGACGACCTCGGGTCGGGAACTCGGCGTGGCCAACTCGGTGCGGATCGGGGCCTACAGGGGGGCGAGCTTCGTCTCCAGCGCGCTGCTGGTCTACGTGGCCGCCCGGCAAGGATGGCCCGCGGCGTTCCTCCTCGGCGCGGCGATTACCGCCGCCCTTGCCGCCGGGGCACTAGTCCTGCCCGAGTCCAGTCGCGGCGCCCGGCACGCGCAGGCGCTTTCCGAGCCGATGGCGGCGCTGTTCCGGCGGCCGGGGATCTGGGCGGTACTGCTCTTCGCGCTCCTCTTCAAGCTCGACATCTCGGCGATGGACCCGATGACCAAGCCCTTCTGGGTGGCGCGCGGGCTCTCGCTGGATCAGATCGCGGCGCTCACCACCGGCCGCCTCGTCGCGACGGTCGCGGGCGCGGCCCTCGGCGGCCTCCTCGCCACTCGCATCGGGATCTTCCGCGCCCTCTGGACTATGGGGCTGGTTCAGCTGCTCTCGAGCCTTGGATACGCGCTGGCGGCGGCGGTGCCGGCGCACCACGGACTCATCACGGGGGCGGCACTCTTCGAGAATTTCGCGGCGGGCCTGGGGACGGCGGCGTTTCTGGCCTTCCTGATGTCGGTCTGCGAGCGCCGCTATGCCGCGACCCAATTCGCGCTGCTCAGCGCGGCATACGCGTTGAGCCGCTGGGCCGTCGGGCTGGTGTCGGGAGTGCTCGCGGAGCGGTTTGGCTTCGCCCACTACTTCCTGCTGACCTTCGCCCTTGGTCTGCCGGCGTATGCCCTTCTCCCCTGGGTGCGCTACGCGGCCGGGAAACCGGACGAACCCCTGGTTACGTGAGCCGCGTGCGCAGCCAGCGGGCGACGGCCTCCTGCATGAGCCGCTGGCGGTGCCAGGCCAGGAGCACCGGGGCATTGCCCGGAAGCTGTGACAGCAGACGCGGGTGTCCGAAGAGGACGATGAGGTCGGCATCGGCGGCGCGGTCGGCGAGCGTTTCCAGCGAGGCGGCGCCGAATCCGGAGCGACCCTTCCACGCCCTCGGCTCCGCGAAGGCGAGCACGACCCGCGAGCCGCCGGCATAGCGGCCCACCATCTCTTCGCCCAGCGCCCGGGACGTCCAGTCGCTCGGTCCCGGGGGATAGGGGCCGCCCAGATCGTCATCCACGACGAGAAGATCCACCGGCCCCTCCAGCCCGGGGGCCGCACCGCGAATCATCCCATGTTCGAGCAGCGCGTCCGCCAGCGCATCGGCCGAGTCGAACGGTCCCCGCGTGACAGGAGCCGTGGGACCGGACGCGACGGCCAGGAAGCGCTCGTACCGCGCGAGTGCCTCGTCGAGGCGCCCGCGGGGCAGTGCCCCGCTTTCGAGCGCCTGCTCCAGCGCTTCCTTGACCCGGCGCGCGTCCTTGGGGTAAAGCAGCAGGTCCACGCCGGCACACACCGCTTCCACCGCGGCATCCGACTCGCGCCGCCCCTGCAGCGCCCCATCCATGATGAGGGCATCGGACACCACCAGCCCATCGAAACCGAGTCGGCCGCGCAACTCGTCGAGCACCGGCTTCGAGAGGGTGGCGGGGAGTCCGGACGGATCGAGCGAGGGATAGGCCACGTGCCCCGTCATGATGGAGGCGACACCGGCTCCCACCGCCACATGGAACGGCACGAGGTCGCTCTCCCGCAGCAGCGCAGCGCTCGCCTCGACCACCGGAAGGTCGATGTGCGAATCGACCGTGGTTCGGCCGTGACCGGGGTAGTGCTTGGCGCAGGCGAGGGCGCCGGCATTCTGGCATCCCTCGATCCAGCTCCGCACGTAGCTGGCCACCCGTTGGGGATCCTCGCCGAACGCGCGGGTCTGCACGATGGGGTTGGCCGGAAGCACATCCAGGTCGGCAACGGGCGCGAGCACCCAGTTGATGCCGACGGCGCGTGCCTCCTGCGCCGTCACCGCACCGGCCCAGCGAACCACGGCCGCGTCTTCCAGCGACGCCAACGCCGCGGGCGGGGGAAACTCGGTGAGACCGGTCACCTGCTGTCCGGCCCCCCGCTCGAGGTCGCAGGCGATCAGCAACGGCCTGCCGGCCCGGCGAAGGAGATCGGCGGTGAGCCGTCGGACCGCCTCGACGGTGCCGCCGAAGATGATGAAGCCGCCGACGCCGAGATGGAGGGCATCGGCGATGGCGCCGGCCTCGTGGGCGAAGCCGCCATCGGGACGCCAGCGGAGCGACGGGAGGATGAGGCGGGCGGGCTCCTTCATGCCGGTGTCACCGTTCCGAGCACGCGCGGACCCCGGGCGCCGGTGGCGGCGGGAAGGTTGCCGGGCTGCCCGTGCACGGTGAGATACCCGAGCAGCGCGAAGGCGACAGCTTCCTTGGCGTCTCCGGAGAAGAAGAGGTCGTCGAAGCTGCGCAGCGCATGGGACTGCCTGAGCGCGCCGAGGTGTCGCGCCAGCGAGGCCATGAGTCCCGGATGGTGGCAGCCGCCCCCGGAGGCCACCACGTCCGACTCGACGGGAATCCACCGACCGACCGCGCCCGCCACGCTCCGGGCAGTGAGCTCGACCGCCGTCGCGACGCCGTTGACCCCCGGCACCCTGCCGTGCAGGGCGGTGGCGTACTGGTCGCCGAAGCGTTCCCGGCCCGTGCTCTTGGGCGGGGGTGCGGCAAAGAAGTCGTCGGCCAGCAGATCGGCGAGCGCCGATTCATCGGGCACCCCCGAGGCGGCAAGCAGACCGTCGCGGTCATACGACCTGGTGCCGTCCACCATCCGAGCCACGGCGTCGATGACGGCCACACCGGGACCGGTGTCGAACGCGAGCACACCCGCTTCCTGCGCGCGACGGGGAACGTACGTCAGGTTCGCCATCCCCCCCAGGTTGAGCAGCACCCGCGGGGCGTCCGCGGCGGCGAAAAGCAGCAGGTCGGCCATCGGGACGAGAGGCGCCCCCTGCCCCCCGGCGGCCACGTCGCGCGCCCGGAATCCGCTCACCACGCGCACCCCAAATCGCTCGGCGAGAACAGCCGGCTCTCCAAGCTGCCACGACACCGCGGCGGGCTCGTGCCAGATGGTCTGTCCCGGGAAGGCGATGAGGGCGACATCCGACGCCGGCACCCGCGCCTCGGACAAGAGCATCTCCACCGCCTCGGCGGCCCACTCGGCGACTTGCACGTGCAGGCGCGCGAAACGGGCCGCCGGGTTCACTCCGTTTTCGGGCGCCTGGATCGCCACCCGGATCCGGTGCCGCTCCTCCTCGTCGTACGGGCGGGTGACGAAATGAATCAGCGTCGCATGCGTCGGGCCGTCGAACCGCACCAGCGCGGCATCCATCCCGTCGAGCGACGTGCCCGACATCAGGCCGACCGCCAGCGTGGGCCGCTCGCTCATGTGCCGCGCACCACGGGCGGATCGCCCACGATGGCGCGGAGATGGCCGGCATGCTCACCGAGCAGTCGTTCGGCCTCCTCCCGGGTCACGCCGCGACGCGCCATGACGATCGCCGCCTTCACGCTTCCCTCCGCCGCGTCGAGCACCGCGCGAGCCTCCTCCCGGCCGAGCCCGGTGGTCTCCATCACGATACGCTGGCTCCGGTCTATCAACTTGTCGTTCCAGGCCCGCAGATCCACCATGAGATTGCCGTAGGTCTTCCCCAGCCGGATCATGGCGCCGGTGGTGAGCGTGTTGAGCACGAGCTTGGTCGCGGTGCCGGACTTCATGCGGGTGGAGCCGGTGACGACCTCGGGGCCGACGAGTACGGTGATGCACACGTCGCAGGTGTCCTTGAGAAGCGCCGGCGGCTCGGAGCAGGAGACGAGCGCCGTGCGTGCGCCCAGCGCTTGTGCCCGGGAGAGCGCGGCCCGAACGAAGGGCGTCGTGCCGCTGGCCGCGATGCCCACGACCACGTCGCCGGGGCCTACCCGGCGGGCGTCCATCTCGCCGATCCCGGCGTTGACGTCGTCCTCGGCGCCTTCGACCGACCGGGTGAGCGCGGGAAGGCCCCCCGCGATGATGCCCACGACCATCTCCGGCGCCGTGCCGAAAGTCGGCGGACACTCCGCGGCGTCGAGCACGCCGAGCCGCCCGCTCGTGCCCGCCCCCACGTAGAGCAGTCGGCCTCCCGACCGGAACGCGGCCTCGATGAGGTCGATGGCGCGCGCGATGTCGTCGCGGGCCCGCGCGACTGCTCCGGACACGGTCGCGTCCTCGGCGCCGATGAGATTCACGATCTCGAGCGCGGATGCGGTGTCGATAGTGGCGCTACGGGGGTTGCGCCGTTCGGTCAGGCGCGTATCGAGGAAGTCGTCAGCCACGCATCGGAGAGGAAAAGTGTATGCCGGCACCTGCGTGCGGCTAAATTAGAGGCCGTCGAAGGCCTGGGGCAACCTCCCCGCTCGACCCACCCGACCACCGAGGAATCCTTGCGTCACTACCGATCTCCGTTCACGCTCGTACTGCTGGCTGCACTCGCCTGCGCCCCGCGCACCGGCACCGGCGAGCGCGCCGCTCCCGCCGCCGGCTGGACCCGCGTCGGCAGAGCCACGGTGACGGAGGGAAGGTCCGCCATGGTCGTTTCGGGGAGCCCGATCGCCAGCGACGTCGGGCGCGACATCCTCCGCCAGGGGGGCAATGCGGTGGACGCCGCGGTGGCGGTCGGCTTCGCGCTGGCCGTCGTGCATCCCGAGGCGGGGAACCTCGGCGGGGGCGGATTCATGGTCATCCGCCTCCGGGACGGTACGGTGCACTCCATCGATTATCGGGAAATGGCCCCCTCCGGGGCCAGCCGCGATATGTACCTCGACGCTGACGGCCAGCCGACCGAGCGC
>CAYYXP010000079.1:0-18784 GCA_964475685.1 uncultured Gemmatimonadaceae bacterium
TGGGCTTCCCGGTTGGCGAGGAACTGTACTTCGAGATTGTCGAGTGCCTCATGCACCGCCTCGACACTCCCGAAGAGTGTGGGGATGACCACGGCCGTGCGGTACTCGGCGGGAACGCCGTGGCGGCCGAGGTCGAGCTTCGGCAGCACGCGCGGCGGGAGGAAGGCGGTCACGAGCTGATTCAGCGCGCTGATGGCGATGTCGTTGGCCGGTACCAGCGCGACGAGCAACACCGCGAGCCAGGCAGGGCGTGCAGACGGCCCCGCGAGCCAGAACAGCGCAGCCAGCGCTGCAACGGTGCCGGCCACCACGCCCCCGACGAAGACGACGTTCGGGTGTCGCAGGACCCAGCGATGTGCTGCCTCGCGCGCGGTCGGCCGGTACGCGAGGGCCCGTTCGAGCTCCGCCACGCCCGTGTCCACGAGGTAGAAGCCCAGATGGCTTCGGCGCGCGTCGTCTCCGCCGGCAGCGATCGCCCGGCGTGCGAGTTCAACGGCGCGCCCGGCCACAATGTCCTCCTGGAGCCCCGTGCGCTTGGCGATCCGCTCGACCACGTGCCGGTACTGATCGCGCGTGGCGAAAGTCATCCGGTCGTAATAGCCTGAAGGATCCTCCCGCAGAACCGCCTCCATCACGCTCTGGCGCTCGACGAAGGTCCGCCAGTCGCGCAACGCGATGGCGCGGAGGCTGGTGATGCTGTTCGCCATCATGATGTGAGTGAGCGCCAGCCGCTGGGTGGAGCTCGCCGCCGCATCTTCGGCGTTCAAGGCCTCCTCGCCGATCCAGCGCTCGAGCCAGACCAGAGGCGGAAACGCCCCGCGCGACAGCCGCAGCTGGTGAAGGAAGTGCGAGACGAAGATGGCGGTGAGGGGAGGAGGGGAGAGGACGAAGGCGTCGAGCGTACGCCCCAGCGCCGCGGAGCCCTGCTCGCTGGAGGCGAGGATCCGGCCGGCCCACGCGTCGGCCGCCTCGACCTCGTCGAGGCGCTGCACCGTGCGGAGCGCCATGCGGCGCACGCTCTCGATCAGGCCCAGGCGCAGCATGGCGGGTACGGCCCATAGCTCACCGATCGAGAGGGGGGACACCCTCTGGAAGGCCTCGACAAAGAGATCGACGTTGTCGAGATCGATGCGTCCTTCGGTGTGCGAGATCAGCGTGATCGCGAGCTCGTACACCCGCGGATACCCGGCGAGGCCGCCACTCGCCAGCTCCGGGAGTTCCTGGTAATAGCCGCGCGGGAGGCTCTCCCGGACCTCGCGGATGTGTTCCTGGACTATATGGAAGTTGTCGAGCAGCCATTCCCCGGCCGGGCCGATGTCGCCATCGGCGGCGGTGGCGGCAGCGAGTCTGGTGTGGGCATCGTCCAGAATGCGCCGGGTGTCGTTGAGCCGGGTGAGCAGCGCCGGGCGGCGGCGTCCCGGTCCGATGCGGGCGAGGCGCTGGCCGGCGGCGATGGCGCGGGCGCGATCGCCGAGGTGCTCGGCCCCGAGCAACTCGCCCCGGATCGGGCCGGCCATCAGCTCCTCCCGAGCCTCGCTGCGATGCTGAAAGAGTCGGGAAAGGAGTCGGCGTGGCGGTGCAGACGTAATGGCGGCAACCTCGGGAAGTGGACTGCGCGGGCATCGAGCGTACAGAAAGGTAATGAAGACGACTGTTCCTCGTGCCTCGTCAGTCTATATTTCGCCACCACTTCCGTCGCGCGCGCTTGCCACGAAGGAGGACCAGTGCCCGAAGTGCCATACCGGGTGGACAAGCCGTGGGGGCACGAACTGATCTGGGCCCGCACTGATCGCTATGTCGGGAAGATCCTTCACATCAACGCCGGCCACATCCTGAGCCTGCAGTATCACCAACGCAAGGACGAAACCTTTCACGTGTGGTCGGGCGAAGTGATCCTGCACACGCGTCCCGGCACCGAGCTGGTCGAGCGCAGGGTGAAGCCCGGGGAAACCGTCCACATTCCGGCCGGGCTGGTGCATCAGATCGAAGCCGTCGCGGACAGCGACATCCTCGAGGCATCCACGCCCGAGCTGGACGACCTGGTCCGGCTCCAGGACCGCTACGGGAGAAGCTGACATGCAGGTGATCATCCCTCTGGCCGGCAAGGGGACCCGACTCAGGCCCCATACCCACCGGGTGCCCAAGCCGATGCTGAAGGTGGCAGGGCGCCCGGTGATGGACTGGGTCATGGACCGGCTCGACGGCCTCGACGTGTCGGAGCTCATCTTCATCACCGGCCATCTCAAGGAGCAGGTCGAGGCATACGCACGCGCCCGTTACTCCATCCCCTCGCGCTTCATCGAGCAGCGCGTGCAGGACGGCACGGCGGGAGCGGTCAACCTCGCGCGGCCCTTCGTGCGGGAGCCGGTGCTCATCATCTTCGTGGACACGGTGTTTGAGGCCGACCTCACGCTGATCAACCGTACCGATGCCGACGGGATCATCTGGGCCAAGGAAGTGGAGGACTACCAGCGGTTCGGGGTGGTGGTCACCGACGCACAGGGCTACATGACCCGCATCGTGGAGAAGCCGAAGACCCCGATCTCCCGGCTCGCCAACATCGGCCTCTACTACATCCGGGCGGTGGACAGCCTCTGGCAGGGGGTCGATCACGTGCTCTCGTCGCCCAGAAACCAGGGTGAGTTCTTCCTCACCGACGCATTCCAGTGGATGATCGAGCACGGCAAGCGGATTCTCACGGCCGAGGTCGGGGGGTGGTACGACTGCGGCAAGCTGGACACGCTCCTCGAGACCAACGAGATCCTGCTGAGAAAGGGTGCCGCACGCCGGGTGGACTTTCCCGGGGTGACTGTCAACGACCCGGTCTACATCGAGGAAGGCGTCACCATCGAACGCAGTGTCGTCGGCCCCAACGTGTCGATCGAGCGGGGCACTCGCATCCTCGACAGCCGGCTGGCGAACACCATCGTCGGCGCCGACAGTGTTCTCCGCCACGTGGAGCTCGACGGCGCAATGATCGGCGAGGCCGTGGTCGTGGACGGGCTCAAGGGAAGCGCGACTCTGGGTGACCACTCCGAGGTCTCGGTCAGGAGCTGATGCCGGCCGTCGACGATCTCTGCCGGTCCTATCTGGACCTCAAGTACCACTTCGACCCCGCCGCGGCCAGCGGCGCGGGTCTGGTGGTACATGACGGCCGCCTTGGCAGCTTCGATACCGAAACGGTGCGTGCGCAGATGGCGGCGCTCCGGGCGGTGGCGGGCGCCGTGGAGGAGATGGAGGTCGAAGACCTCCAGGAGGAGATCGATCGGACCGCGCTCCTTGGTGAGCTCCGGAACGTCACGTTCCGGTGGGAGAAGGAACAGCCGCACATCAGGAACCCCAGCTATTGGCTCAACCACCTGTTCCAGGCGCACTACGCCGTCCTCTCGCGTTGCTCGGCGGCCACCGAGGGCCGGGGGCACAAGGTGCTCGAGCGGCTCGAGACCGTCCCCGAGTTCCTCGAGACGGCGCGCCGAACAGTTATCGAGCCGCCCCCGGTGTTCGTGGAGCAGGCCCTGATCATGCTGGGCGGCGGCGGCCAGCTCCTCGTCGAGGTCGTGGCCCAGACCACGAAGAAGGAGCCCGCGCTCCGCGAGCGCCTCGAGGAGGCCGGGAAGAAGGCGCTCGAGGCCCTGGCCCGCTTCGGCGCCGCCCTGCGTGACGAGATCGAGCCGAGCGCCGACCCGCTGTCCTTCGCGATCGGCGAGGAGCAGTTCGGCCGGCGGCTTCATCACGAGCACGCGCTCGTCTCGGGAGCGCCCGAGCTCTGGCGCTACGGCCTTCGGCTGATGGAGGAAACGGAAGCGCGGCTCGAGGCGCTCGCCGCGGAGCTCGGGCCCACACCCTGGCGCGAGCTGGTGGACCGGATGCGGGGCGACGCCCCTTCAGGTGACGTGCTGGAGGTCTACCGGAACGAGCTCGAGCGCGCGCGCCGCTTCGTGATCGAGCAGGATCTCGTGTCGGTTCCGTCCCGACCGGTGGATCTCGTGCCGACGCCGGAGTTCCTTGTCTCCCTGGTCCCCTTCGCCGCCTACGAGCCGCCGCCCATCTACCTCGGCGAACAGCGCGGGCGCTTCTACGTGACGCGGCCCGACCCCACGCTCTCGCCCGAGACCTACGCGATGCAGCTCAGGGGCCATTGCCGCCACGCGATCCCGGCGATGGTGGTCCATGAGGCCTATCCCGGCCACCATCTCCAGCTGGTCACCGCTCAGGAGCTCGGCTCCGCGGTGCGCCGGCATCTCTGGACTCCGGTGATGGTCGAGGGGTGGGCGCTCTACTGCGAGCAGCTGATGGAGGAGGCGGGCTTCTACACGAGCGTCAACGAGCGGCTGTTCCGCCTTGTGAACCTGCTCTGGCGCGCGGTGCGCATCGTGCTCGACGTCGGCCTGCACACCCGGGGGATGAGTCCGGCCGAGGCGGTGGACTACATGGTGGAGCATCTGCCGATCGAGCGGTCGAGCGCCGAGGCGGAGGTCCGACGGTACTGTGCCTGGCCGACCTATCAGCTCTGTTACGCGGTCGGCGGTCGCGAGATTCTCCGATTGCGCGACAGCTACCGCGAGGAGGCAGGGGCGGCCTTCTCGCTCCGGCAATTCCACGACACGTTGCTGAAGTACGGGGGATTGCCGATCTCTCTCGCCCGTTGGGGCATGGACCTCGCCGATTAGCGCGGGGCCGGAGGCGCGCGCATGAAGATTACCGTTCTGACCTATCTCGACAGCGAAGACGAAAACTCGAAGGACTACGACCCGGTCGTCCCCCAGGTGGCACGGACCCTCCGCGGGCTGGGACACCGGGTCTCCGTGCTCGGCGTCCACGGCGACGTCAAGCGCCTCGTCAGCGGGCTCTCCCGCCGCAAGCCCGAGCTCGTCTTCAATCTCATGGAAATGTTCGGGGACAACGTCTTCGGAGACATCCCGGTTGCGGGCCTGCTCGACCTCCTCGGGCTGAAGCACACCGGCAGCGGCCCCGGCGAGCTCTACCTCAGCCAGGACAAGGGGCTCACCAAGAAGCTGCTGTCGTTCGAAAACATCCTTTACCCGAGGTTCGCGGTCTTCTCGCGCGAGGCGGCGTTCGAGACCGGCGGCAACCTGAGGATGCCGCTCTTCGTCAAGCCGCTCCGCTCCGATTCGTCGCTCGGCATCGGCGGGAAGTCGCTGGTGCACGAGGCCGTGGCGCTGATGGAGCGCGTGGCCGCCATCCGCAAGGAGCTGAACGACTCGGCGCTGGCGGAGGAGTACATCGAGGGGCGGGAGTTCTACGTCGGCGTCCTCGGCAACGCGCAGCCCAAGGCACTGCCGCCGATCGAGGTGGATTTCACCGGCTTTCCCGAGGGCGTGCCCAAGGTGATGGACAGCAAGGCGAAGTGGGACGAGCGGAGCAAGGAGTACAAGGGGACCAAGTCGGTGCTCGCGACCCTTCCCGACGAGCTTCGGGCGCGGCTGCAGAAGGTGGCGGTGGATGCCTACCGGGCGCTGCGCGTGCGCGACTACGGCCGGGTGGACCTCCGCCTCACCGACACCGGCGAGATCTACGTTCTCGAGGTGAACGCGAGCTGCTACCTCCAGCGGTCCAGCGAGTTTGCCATGGCCGCCCGCGCGATGGGCCTGGACTATCCCCGCCTGATCGAGAGAATCGTCAATCTCGCGCTCGAGCGCTACGGAAAGTAGCTGCCCGCTCCGAACGCAGTTCCCGCCGCGGTCAAGGGACTCTCGCTGGTCTCCCTCTTCAACGACTTCGCCAGCGAGATGGTCTACCCGCTTCTCCCTGCCTTCGTCACCGGGACGCTGGGCGGCGGCGCGCTGGTGCTTGGCGCGCTCGATGGCGCGGCCGATCTCACCGCGGCCGCGCTCAAGATCGTGAGCGGACGGCTGGCCGACCGCGCCGCCTGGCGCCGGGCGCTCATCCTCGCGGGCTACGGCACCGCGGTCCTCGTGCGGCCGCTCATCGCGCTGGCCGGCGCGGCGTGGCAGGTCGTCGGGTTCCGGGTGATCGACCGGGTGGGGAAGGGGCTCCGCACGCCGCCGCGGGACGCGCTGATCGCGGTGATCACCCCGGAGGCCTCGCGGGGCCGGGCGTTCGGCTTCCACCGGGGCGCCGACCATTTCGGCGCGGTGATGGGATCGCTCGCCGCCTGGTATCTTCTCTCTCGCGGCGCCGATGTGCGACAGGTCATCGGCTGGAGCGCGATACCCGGTGTCCTTGCCTTCGCGGTCCTCGCTGTTGTGCTCAGGACCGGAGGCGCCGGCCGGGGAGCGTCCACCGTTCCGCGAGCCGCCGGCGGAGACGCCGTGGGCGTGATCTTCTGGGGGCCGGTGCTAGCCCTCGCGGCGCTGACCTTCTTTCGCCTGCCGGAGACGCTGTTTCTCCTCTACCTGCAGAATCGGGGCGTTCCGGTGGCGGCGGTGCCGCTGGTCTGGGCGGCCCTCCATGTGGTGCGGAGCGCCAGCTCCTATCCGGGCGGACGGATTTCCGATCGCTTCGGGGCCGGCGGGACGGTCGCCGCCGGCGGGCTCGTCTTTGCCGCCACCGCGGCCGCGCTCGGGCTGGCGGAATCCTCGGCGGCTGCGGTCGCGATCTTCCTGGTCCTCGGGCTGGTCGCGGGCCTCACCGAATCGGCCGAGCGGGCACTCGTCGCGCGCCTGGCCCCCGTGCGCACCGGCCGGGGGTTCGGGGTCTACCACGGCCTCACGGGGTTCGCGGCGCTTCCATCCGGGCTGATCTTCGGCGCTCTGTTTCAGAGCGCCGGCGGGCCGCGCGCGTTGCTCGCGTCCGCGGCGGGGACCGTGGCCGCCGTGATCGTGTGGCTGATCGTCTCACCGCGAGCATCACGAGGAGTCGTCGCATGAAAGCATGGTTTGCCCTGTTGGCTTCCGTCGTTCTCTGCATGACGACGGCCCCGGGCGCGGGGGCGCAGGTGCAGGTCCGGGTCGGCGATCCGGCGCGGGCCACCTACTCCGAGCTGCACGAAGCCCTCCGCCTGGGCACCAGGGCCGCCGACTCGGTGGTCGCCATCCAGCGGATCAGCCGGCCGGCGCCACTCTGGCGCCGTCTCGGCGAGGCGATCAAAGGCACCGGTGACTGGAACAGCGGCCTCATCGCGCTCACCCGGCTGGCCGAGCTCCGCGATCCCGCCTACGCCGACAGTGCCGCGCGCCTCAAGCAGCGTCTCGCCGAGGCGGAAGGACCGCCGTTTCCCCAGAACCCGGGGCTCAATGCCGAGGACGTCGAGCCATCGCTCCAGGCGATCATGCTCGAGCGCCGGCGCGCGGTATCAGGCGACTCCGCCGTCCTCGCGGATATCCTCGCGCGGATCCCGGCGCGCGACTACGCCCATGGCGATGCCTGGGTGCTGGGCCGGTTGCGCGCCGGAGCCGCCGATTCAGTCGCCTCGCGGTTCCTCTCCGCCCCCGATCAGGAGTTCAAGGTGCGGTACCTGACGCTCCTCTCGTACTTCACCGATCCGGCGCTCATTCCCCTGATGACCAGGGTGTACGCCGCGCCCGACAGCTTCGGGATCCCGCCCCGGATGGGCATCCGGGCCTCCGACGGGTTGCTCTGGATCGGAACCCGGGAGAGCCTCCAGGCTCTCCTCGCTGCCCGGGAGAAGGCCCGTGCGAGAGGAGTGTACGCCGATCCCAGCCTCGATCGAGGAGGATACGATTTCCTGGCGAACGACAGCTCGGCGGTGATCTCGCGGACGGGGAAGTGGCTGACCGCGTGGGTGGGGGAGCTGGGTCAGCAGCAGCGGGTGGGGGCGTCGCCGTAGCGGCTCCGCAGGTACGCCTCGTAGAACTCGCGCTCGGTCGGGAGCGGCTGGCCCGGGTGACGGCACCGCAGATGTTCGACGTACGCCTGGTAGTCCGGCATCCCCGCGATCCGGCGGATCACGCGCAGGACTGCGTCGAGCCTATCCGGCATAGGCCGACTCCACGAACGGTGTCTCCTTAGCCACGGCCGCCTTGCGCCGGGTGAGCACCAGAATCCACTCCCGCGCCGAAGCGACGAGGACCAGTACCGTCGCGGTCATGAAGACCGCGGTGACGGTGGCGTCGAGTCCGTCGTTGAACATGAGCCGCGCGCCCCGCGCGGCCTCGACCGCGCCGCTCGCGATCTGGCCGGCAACCTGGGCCCGGTGCGAGAGGAAGCCGAGCCGCGGGTCGGCGGCGAAGATCTTCTGCCACCCCGCCGTGAGCGTCACCGTCAGCACCCACGCAAGCGGCAGCAGCGTCACCCACGCATAACGGGCCTTCCCGCTCTTGACGAGAATCGTGGTGCCCACGCTGAGCGCCACGGCGGCGAGCAGCTGGTTGCTGATGCCGAAGAGGGGCCACAGCGAGTTGATCCCGCCGAGCGGATCGAGTACACCCTGCACCAGGAAGTATCCCCAGCCGGCCACGATCAGTCCCGACGCCAGCAGCGTGCTCGGATACCACGAGGTCCGTCCCAGCGGCGTCCAGAGATGGCCGGCGAGCTCCTGCAGCATAAACCGGCCGACGCGGGTCCCGGTGTCCACGGTCGTCAGGATGAACAACGCCTCGAACATGATGGCGAAGTGGTACCACAGAGCCATCATGCCCCGGCCGAAGGCGCCGCTAAGGATGGTTGCCATCCCGACCGCCAGGCTCGGCGCCCCGCCCGAGCGGCCCAGCAGTGTCTTCTCTCCCACGTCGGTGGCGAGAGACGTGATCGCCTGGGGAGTGACGGTGAATCCCCAGCCGCGGATCACTTCGGCCGCGGCCTCGGCGTTGCCGCCGAGGGTGGCGAGCGGCGCGTTGATGGCGAAGTAGATGCCGGGATCGAGGAGCGCCGCGGCGCAGAGCGCCATCATCGCCACGAACGATTCCAGGAGCATCCCGCCGTAGCCGATGAGGCGCGCGTCGCTCTCGCGGACCAGCATCTTGGGGGTCGTGCCGGACGCCACGAGGGCATGAAAGCCGCTGATCGCGCCGCAGGCGATGGTGATGAACGCGAACGGGAAGAGTTTCCCGGCGAAGACGGGTCCGGTGCCGTCGATGAAACGGGTGACTGGGGGCATCTGGAGCGTCGGCATCACGACCAGGATACCGAAGGCGAGGAGCAGGATTGTGCCGACCTTCATGAATGTCGAGAGGTAGTCGCGCGGGCAGAGCAGCATCCAGACGGGGAGCACGCTCGCGACGAAGCCGTAGACGATGATGCCGTACGCGATGGTGAGTCCCGAATGCGTGAAGTACGGCGCAATGGCTGGTGACTCGGCGACATAACGGCCCCCCACCAGCGCGAGCAGCAGGAGCGCCACCCCTCCCAGCGACGCCTCGATCGTCTTTCCCGGCCGCCACGCCTTCATCCAGAACCCCATCAGGACCGCGATGGGAATCGTGCACAGGATGGTGAACACCCCCCACGGGCTGTCCTTGAGGGCGTTCACCACCACCAGCGCGAGCACCGCGAGGAGGATCACCATGATCGCGAGCACCGCGACCATGGCGAGCAGGCCGGTGAACGGCCCGGTCTCCTCCTTCGCCATCTGGCCCAGCGACTTGCCGTCGCGCCGCATGGAGCCGAAGAGGATCACGAAATCCTGGACCGCACCGGCCAGCACGACCCCGAAGACGATCCAGATGGTGCCGGGGAGGTAGCCGAACTGGGCCGCGAGGACCGGCCCCACCAGCGGGCCCGCCCCGGCGATGGCGGCGAAGTGATGCCCGAACAGCACCCAGCGCGGGGTGGGAACGAAGTCCCTGCCGTTGGCCAGACGCTCGGCGGGCGTGGCGCGGCGGTCGTTGAGTTCGAAGACCCGGTCGGCGAGAAAACGGCTGTAAAAGCGGAAGGCTGCCAGGTAGGTGCCGACGGCCGCGAGGATCAGCCACGCGGCATTGATGGTCTCACCGCGATGGAGCGCCAGGACTCCCCACCCCACGGCGCCGGCCAGGGCGGCGAGGGCCCAGGCAAGTCTGGAGAGCATGCACCAAAGTAAGCGCTCCCGCCGCTTCTTGCCGTCGTCCCGGACGCGCCGTACCTTCGAAAGCCATGCCCTTGCCATCCTTTGGTTTCGGCCATCGCCCGTCGTGGGAACACGAGGCGGTCGAGGGGTCCGGTGCGACCCTCGCCGAACCTCAGCCGCAGCCGATCGTGAAGGGGTGGCGGGGGAAGGTGGCCATCGTGACGGGCGGCGCCACCGGGCTCGGCCGGGCCATTGCCATGGAGTTCGGCAAGCTCGGCTGCCACGTCGCGTTCTGCTTCGTCAACATGCCGGGGCGGGACGTCACCGAGCAGGCGCTGCTCACCGAGACCGCCCTCACCGCCATGGGTGTCGGCGTCTTCGCGGCCCGGTGCGACGTGCGCGAGAGGCAGGCGGTGGATCGCTTCGTCGACGATACCCGCCAGAAGCTCGGCGGCGTCCATTTCCTCATCAACAACGCCGGGATTGCCAGCGACGGCGCCCTCTGGCGATTGAGCGAAGAGGCGTGGAACGACGTGCTCGACACCAACGTCACCGGCACCTTCAACTGCATAAGGGCGGTCGCGCCGATCTTCCGCTTGCAGCACTATGGAAAGATCGTGAGCGTGAGCGCCCACCAGGCGGCCCGGCCCGGCTTCGGGGTGGCCAACTACGCGGCCAGCAAGGCCGCCCTGCTCGGGCTCACCCGCGCCGCGGCCGTCGAGCTGGGCCCCGCCAACGTCAACGTCAACGCGGTCGCCCCCGGCTTCATCCGCACCGAGCGGATGGCCATGCTTCCCTCCGAGGTCATCGAGCGCGCGCAGAAGAGCTCGATCCTCGGCCGCGTGGCCGAGCCCGAGGACGTGGCGCACGTCATCTCGTTCCTCTGCTCGGAATCGGCCCGGCACATCACCGGACAGACGATCGTGGTGGACGGAGGGCTGTCACTGGAGTAGCCGGCACCGGACCTGACTCTCCCTTCATCCCATCTGTGCCCCCGCTTATCTTGCCCCATCGTGACCCTCCCTATCTTCACGAGTCTGGTGCTCGCCCTAGCGCTCGCCACCCCGCTCGTCGCCCAGGTACCGGCCGCCCCGGTTCCCACTGGCTCGTTCGCCGGGCAGACGGTTGCGGTCATTCCCATCACGCTGGTTGTCGCCGACCCCGCCCTTCAGGCCGATACCCTGTTTGCCGCCTTCCGCGACCGGCGCGCCACGCTGCTGTGGGCCGATTCGCTCATCGGAGACTCATTCGTGGGCCGGGCTCCGGAGGTGAATTGGGTGCTCCCGCCGGCTCTGCGGAAGATGGCGCGGCGTGCCCCCGGACTCGTCGGCGATCCCGACCAGATGGGGCAGGCGGTGATGCGGGCGCCCGACCTGAAGGTCCTCCCCGATCCGCTCCGCTCCAGCCTTCGCAATCTCGTGGCGCTCACCGACGGCCGAATCATCATGATTCCCGCGGCCCTGGGGTTCAGCCTCGACACCGTGCGGGCGGTGCACGCCGATCTGAGCCTCGTCGCGGCCGACGCCCGCTCGGGCAAGGTGCTGTGGCGCGGGCAGGCCATCGGCAGCGGACCGACCGCCTCCGCCGCTCTCCAGACCGCGCTCACCGCCGCTCTCCCGCTCGACGCCGTCGGACCGTGACCTACGACGTCACCCTCATCGCGGGCGACGGCATCGGGCCCGAGATCACCGCGCAGACCGTGAAGGTGCTCGAGGCCACCGGCCTCCGATTCAACTGGGACGACGAGCTGGCCGGCATGGCAGCGGTAGAAGCCACCGGCACACCGCTGCCCGACGCCACGGTTGAGAGTATCCGGAAGAACGCGCTGGCGCTGAAAGGCCCCCTGACAACCCCGGTCGGCACCGGCTTCCGCTCGGTCAACGTCGGGCTCAGGAAGGAGTTCGCCCTGTTCGCGAACATCCGGCCCGCCAAGACGATCGTGCCCGGCGGCCGGTTCGACAACGTGGATATCGTGGTCGTGCGCGAGAACCTCGAGGGGCTCTACATCGGGGTCGAGCATTTCGTGCAGATCGGCGATGATCCGCGTGCCGTCGGCGAGTCGATGGCCATCGTCACGCGCGCCGGGTGCGAGCGCATCGTGCGCTACGCCTTCGAGTACGCCGTCAAGCACGGCCGCCGCAAGGTGACGATCGTCCACAAGGCAAACATCCTGAAGATGGTAAGCGGGCTCTTTCTGGAAGTGGGTCGCGCCGTCGGGGCCGAGTTCGCCGGCCGGGTGGACTCGAACGACATGATCGTGGACAACACCGCCATGCAGCTCGTCCTGCGGCCGGAGCAATTCGACGTCGTGGTGACCACCAACATGTTCGGTGACATCCTGAGCGACGAGGTCTCGGGGCTGGTGGGCGGCCTGGGCCTGGCTCCGGCCGCCAACATCGGCACGAAGGCGGCCATCTTCGAGGCGGTGCACGGCAGCGCTCCCGACATCGCCGGCAAGGGAATCGCCAATCCGTCCGCCCAGATGCTCGCGGCGGCCATGATGCGCGATCATATCGGCGAGCTGGAGCGCGCCGAGCGGATCCGCCGCGCCGTCTCGGCCACGATCGTCGAGGACAACATCCGGACGCGCGACCTGGGCGGCACCGCTTCCACCGAGGAGTTCGGGCGTGCTGTCGCCCGGCGGGTTGCCTGAGGTCCCCTGCGCCAGGTGCGAACGCAGGGTGCGCGGGCTGCAGTGGGGCGACCTGTGCCCTGCATGCCACGCCGAGCGGGCCGCGCGTGCCTCCCGGTTGGCCAATCGCATCTCCCTGGCGGCGACGGCGCTGACTGCGGCGTACGTCGTCCTCCGCATGCCCAACGACTCGGCCGCGCGGTTCTACGGCGCGGTCGCGGTCGTGGCCACCTACATCATCGTGCGGCGGATCGTGAGCCGCATCGCCATGGAGGCGCTGAAATGAAGCTCGCCGCGGCCGCGGTTGTGGCCTTGACCCTCACGACCCCCCTGGGCGCCCAGACGTCGCTCACCATCTATAACGACGGACGGGTTCTCGTCCGGCGCGCCTTTCCCGTGGCCCTGCCGAAGGGCAACTCCACTCAGCGGGTCGCGGTCGGCGCGCTCGACCCGGCGTCGGTCTTCTCGCTCGATTCGGCGGTCACCATCTACGGCCTGCGCTACGATGGGGCGGTGGACGAGGGGAGCGCGCTCCGCCGCTCCGTTGGGAAGCGGATCGTCTTCCGGTTGCCGGAGTCGAAGGACACACTGAGCGCGCTCGTCCTCGGCGTGGATCCTCTCCGCCTCCGGCTCCCGGACGGGCGGGTGACGTTCAGTCCCCCGGGCGCCGCGCTCTACCCCGCCGACGTGGTCGTCGCCGACCCCACCGCCACCCTCGATCTCAAGAGTGTGCGTGCGCAGGACAATCTGCGCCTGGGGTATTTCACCGACGGAGCCTCCTGGCAGGCAAGCTATCAGGTCATTCTCGGAGCGTCCGATGCCCGGGTGACCGGCACTGCGGTGATCGAGTCGCAGGCGCTCCGGGCCGAGGACGCGGAGATCCAGTTGCTGGCCGGATCGGTGGGACGGGCGGGTGGGCCCAATCTGCCGTCCGCCCCCATGTTCAAGGGAGCGCGGGCCGACATGGCGATGGAGGCGCGGGCCGTGTCCGAACAGCGAGTGGGCGAGTTCCATCTATACTCACTGGGCGGCAGAAGCACGTTGCTGCCGGGGCTCACCACCTCGGTGGCCCTCTTCGATCCCATGCAGACGGGCTACGAACGAGGCTACGTGGTCCGCGGGCTCGTGCCCTATTGGGGCATGCTCCCGCAACAGGGTGACGAGACCGAGACGCCGGTGGAGGTGGCCTACGTTCTCAAGCGGCCTCGCAAGACCGATTTCGGCGACCGGCCCCTCCCGGGCGGCGTTGCGCGGCTCTTCCAGGCCGACAGCGCCGGGCGGCTGCAGCTGGTGGGCGAGGCATCGTTGGACCATACACCGGCGGGTGAGGACCTTCGCCTGTCGGCCGGAACGGCCTTCGACCTCACGGCGCGCCGGGTGCAGACCACCTACGTGACGAAGCGCGACAGCACCAAGGCGGGGTGGCGCACCCTCGCCACCGCCGACTACAGGGTGACCGTGGCCAACGCCGGCGACAGCGCCGTGAGCGTTGACGTGCGGGAGGAGCGTGCCGGCGAGTGGAGCGTCATCAGCAGCTCGATACCCGCCGAGAAGGTCTCCTCGACGATCACCCGGTTCCGGGTGAAGGTGCCCGCCCGCGGGCAGACAGTGCTTACCTATCGCGTACGGGCCGTGTGGTGAGATGAGCGGCACTCCCGTCGTCATCGCCCACCTGTCCGATCTGCACTTCGGCGGCTACGTCGATCGCGCACAGATCGAGGCGCTGGAGGAACTCGTTCCCTCTCTCGGCGCCACCGCGGTGGTGGTGTCGGGGGACCTGACCCAGCGGGCGAGGCACGGGGAATTCCAGGCGGCCCACGCGTTCCTGAAGCGGCTCGGGTCGCATCTTCCACTCCTCGTGATCCCGGGGAACCACGACATCGAATGGTGGAAGAGCCCGTTCGGACTGCTGGGGCAACGCGCCAAGTACGCCAAGTACGCCGGCTATTTTCAGCCGCTCACGCCGGTCCTGGAAGTCCCCGGTGCGGTCATCGCCGGTGCGCTCAGCTCCTACGGTGTCGCCTTCGGCTCGCTCACCTGGAACCTCAATGACCTCGCGGTGAAGGGCCATCTGCCCGCCTCCGAAACCACTCGTGTGAAGGCGGTCTTTGACGCGGCACCCCCCGGTGTCGTAAGGATTCTCGCCCTGCACCATAACGTGCTTGCCGGCGACCTTTCGGGGCGCATGGGGCTGGCCAGCTGGCGTTCCACCCACCGCCGGCTTCTCGACGCCGGCGCCGACGTGGTCCTCTGCGGGCACGACCATCAGGAGGGCGCGGGGCAGGTCAGAGGGTCGCTGGCGGTGAGCACCGCCGGCACGCACAGTTCCCGCACCCGGCAAGGAAGGCCGTCGGTCTTCAATGTGGTGAAACTCGATGCCCGCGCCGTACACGTGCAGCACTATCGCTGGGAACCGGCCGGGCGGCAGTTCCTCGAGTCGGACATCATCTCGTTCGCCCGCCAGGGACCGTCGGCGGTGTCGGTGGCCGGCGGAGAGGGTGGTGGATGACGGTGCGCCGCAGGTGGGGAAGCGTCGTGGAGGGCTGAGACGGGCGGGCACGCCGGCGCGGTATAGATTGGAAAGTCACGACAGGGGAGATCATCATGCGCTGGACACCGGGAGGCTCGTCCTCCGACGTCGAAGATCGCCGCGGCCAGGGGGGCGGCCGGTATGGGGGCGGGGGCGGGATGCGGATGGGGCTTGGAGGTTTCGTGGTGTTGCTCATCCTCAGTCTCGTCTTCAAAAAGGACTTCTTCTCGCTCGTGGGCGGCGGAGTTCCCGTTGACGGCCCCACGGCCTCGGCCGGGCCCGTTCAGACGACGGCGGAGGAGAACGAGCGCGAGCAGTTCGTGACCTTCGTCCTCAACGACACCCAGGACACCTGGACCAGGCTTCTCGCCGACCGCGGCCAGCAGTACCAGCGCGCCACGCTCGTGCTGTTCCGTGACGCCACGCAGACGGCGTGCGGTCTCGGCCAGGCGGCGGCGGGCCCGTTCTACTGCCCGGGGGACAACCGTGTCTATATCGATCTCGGCTTCTACGATGAGCTGCGCGATCGTTTCGGGGCGGCGGGTGATTTCGCGCAGGCCTACGTGATCGCCCACGAGCTGGGACACCACGTGCAGCGCCTGCTCGGCACCGAAACCGAGGTGCGGCGCCTGCAGCAGCGGCGCCCCGACCAGGCCAACGATCTGTCGGTGCGGATGGAGCTCCAGGCCGATTGCTACGCGGGGGTCTGGGGACACTCGACCGCCCAGCGGAACATCCTGGAGCAGGGCGACGTCGAGGAAGGCCTCAACGCCGCCGCAGCCGTGGGAGATGACCGAATCCAGGCCGGGAGCGGTGGAGAGGTGCATCCCGAGTCGTTTACCCACGGGTCGGCCGCCCAGCGCGCCAGCTGGTTCAAGCGCGGATTTCAGAGCGGTCGGCCCGAGGACTGCGATACCTTCGGGAGCTAGGGTTCCCCGGCTATCTTTCCCGCCTCAACCCGCACTTCGCGCGAGGATTTCCATGGTTACGGGCGGTGCCGCCTCCCGGTTCACCGGGGTCGATTTTCTCAGCCTCGACACTCTTCTGTCCGAGGAGGAGCGCGCGGTGCGAGACACCGTCCGGACCTGGGTGGACGAGCAGCTCCTTCCCGTGATTGGCGAGGCCTACGTCGAGGGCCGGTTCCCCAAACAGCTCATTCCGGGGATGGCCGAGCTGGGGCTGTTCGGGGCCAACCTTCCCGAGGAGTTCGGCTGCGCCGGGCTCAATAACGTCGCGTACGGCCTCATCATGCAGGAGCTGGAGCGGGGGGACAGCGGCATTCGCAGCTTCGCCTCGGTGCAGGGCGCGCTCGTCATGTATCCCATCTATGCCTTCGGGTCCGCCGAGCAGAAGAAGAAGTGGCTGCCCCGGCTCGCCTCGGGCGACGAGATCGGCTGCTTCGGTCTCACCGAGCCCGATTTCGGGTCCAACCCCGGCGGCATGATCACGACGGCAAAGGAGACGAAGGACGGGTGGGTGCTCAACGGGACCAAGATGTGGATCACCAACGGCTCCCAGGCCACCATTTCCATCATCTGGGCCAAGACCGGCAGCGTGGACGATCCCGCGTCGATCCGTGGATTCATCGTACCGACCGACACCGACGGGTACGTCGCCAAGGACCAGAAGGGGAAGCTCTCGCTACGCGCCAGCGACACCAGCGAAATCCATCTTGCCGACGTGCACCTGCGCCAGGACGCCATCCTGCCCAAGTCGGGAGGATTGAAGAGCCCGCTCATGTGCCTCAACCAGGCGCGCTATGGTATAGCATGGGGAGCGATCGGCGCCGCCATGGCGTGTTACGACGAGGCGCTGCGGTACGGCCAACAGCGCGTGATGTTCGACAAGCCCATCGCGGGGACCCAGATCCAGCAGGTGCGCCTGGTGGAGATGCTCACCGAGATCACCAAGGCGCAGTTCATGACGCTCCAGCTTGGACGGCTCAAGGACGCGGGCACGATGACGCCGGACCAGGTGTCGCTCTGCAAGCGGAACAACGTGAACATCGCCTGCGAGTGCGCCCGGGAAGCCCGGCGTCTGCTCGGGGCCAACGGCATTCTCGCCGAGTATCACTCGATGCGGCACATGGCCAATCTCGAATCGGTGTACACCTACGAGGGCACCCACGACATGCACTCCCTGATCGTGGGCCAGGCCATTACGGGGCTCAGCGCCTTCTGATGGGCTGAGGCGGATGCCGTCTGTGACGAGGCCTGTGCCGCCGCGCAATCATCCCGCGTGAACAGTCTCCTTCCCTTTCCCAATCCCGGCCGATGAAACCGACGAGCCCGCTCGTGGTCGCCGTCCTGTTGCCGTTGGCCTCCACGCTCGCGGCGCAGCAGCGTGATTCTACGAGGGCCGATACGACGGCCCACGAGCTCCCGCCGATCGAGGTGGTGGGCAGCATCCAGCCTGCCGCCGGCCCCACGATCGGCTCGGGGGTACCGGCGCGAGTGACGAGATTGAGCGCCGAGGAGGTGGACGCCTACGAGCCACGGGTCCTGTCGGACGCGGTCAAGACCGTCGCCGGGTTCTCGACCTACGACGACCTGGGCAGTCCGTACAAGCTCAACATCTCGAGCCGCGGGTTCTACTCGTCGCCCGTGGTTGGCCTGCCCCAGGGCATCGCCGTCTTCCTCGACGGCGTCCGGATGAACGAGCCCGAGGCCTCGCAGGTCAACTTCGACCTGCTCCCGATGGACCACATCAGCCGCATCGAGATCTTGTCGGGCAACGGCTCGCTCCTCGGCCGGAACGCCCTCGGCGGCGCGGTGAATCTCGTCACCACCCGCGGGCAGGGGCCGGCGTCGGGAACGGTCGAGCTGTCAGGCGGGAGCCACGGGGCCACCCGCGGCGAAGGAAGCGTCTCCGGCGCGGCGAGAGGGGGCGTGGATTGGTACGTCGGCGGGAACTACAACCGCGAGGATGGCTGGCGCCAGGAAACCGGGGCCGAGCAGTATCAGGGGTTCGTCAATCTGGGCAAGCTGGGGGCGACGAGCGGCATCCGTTTCCAGAGCTTCTACTCCAACTCGCGGGCGGAACCAGCCGGCTCGCTGCCCGAGTCCATCTTCGAAACGAGCGCCGATTCCAACCTGAGCGCGGGCGACTATGAGGACCTCTGGGCCTATCAGGGGTCGCTCCAAGCGTATAAGCAAGCCGGCCTCGGGCGCGCATCGGCCACGGTCTACTTCCGCCGCCACCGCGCCGAGAGGTTCAACGTCAACCAGCCCGACGACCCCGATGCCTTCGGTATCAGCTACAACGAGAGCTTCGGCTATACGGCCGACTATCGCTGGACCACCTTGATCAACGACCGGACGGCGCTCAGTCTCCGGGGCGGCGTTGACGGCTCGGTCACCAGTGTGAGCATAGACATCTTCACGGATTCGACGAAATTCGGCGCGGGGCGGGAGCTCAGTACCCAGGCGGAAAGCCCGCTCTGGGACGTGGCGCCGTTTGTTGCCGCCGATCTGACTGCCGGCACGGTGACCCTGTCGGTGGGGGCACGGTACGACTACGTGCGGATTCCCTTCAACAACATTCTCGATCCCTCCCAGGACACGGTCGGGGTGTACAAGCGCTTCAACCCGCGGGTGGGCGCAGTCGTGGAGGTGTCGCCCGGCGGCTCGGTCTTCGCCTCATGGGGTCAGGCGTTCCGCGCCCCGGCCGTGATCGAGAATGCCTGCGCCGACCC
>CAYYXP010000080.1:0-28731 GCA_964475685.1 uncultured Gemmatimonadaceae bacterium
TCACGCTCCTCCTGGTGGTGGCGTTCGTGACGACCGGTTGCAGGGATCGCCAGGGCACCGCCCGGCGCGCCTTCCGGCCGCGGGTCGACACCCTCCGGTCGCCGGCGGAGATTGCCGCCGCCACCCAGAATGCGACGAGGCAGCCGGGCGCGCTGGCGACCGTGTCGGCGGCACCGGCCGAGTCTGTGACCGGGCCGGGCAGCCGGCCCTTCGAGGTCGCGACCCGGACCTCCGAGAAGATGGCAGGGCAGGCGCGCAGGTTCGGCTCCATCACGCTGCAGACCGCACTCCGCGAGCGCACCCTCGGGCAGTACCCGTGCACCTCCTGTCATCTCGGCCGCAAGGTCATCATGACCGAGAAGCGAGTAGCCGACGCTCACCGGAACATCCAGCCGGTCCATCCGGAGCAGACCGGCGCCCGCTGCTCCACCTGCCATGCGGAGGATGACGTCGAGCAACTCGCGCTTGAGAGCGGCGAACGCGCGACGCTGGATGAGACCTACCGGCTGTGCTCCCAATGCCACTTCGGGCAGGCCGACGCGTGGGCACACGGAGCGCATGGCAAGCGGCTCGATGGCTGGCAGGGGCGGCGTGTCGTCATGGGGTGCGCCGATTGCCACGATCCGCACCAGCCCGGCGTCACATCGAGGATTCCCTTTCGCGCGCCGCAGATCGAGCGGCCCCGAGGACCCGGCCGATGAGCGCTGACCGCACCCCAGGGCTGCCGACCGGCGCCGCCGAAGGTAGCGCCCTGCAGAAGCCCGTCGACCGGCGACTCGCGCTCAAGATCCTCGCGGGTGGAGTGGCCGCGGGCACCCAGGCGCTGGGCGCGTGTGCCCCTCTCAGCGCGGCGACGGACGAGGAGCGGGAGGTCAGGCTCCTCGCGTGGCGGGAGTACATCAAGGGCAACTACCGCTTCATGACGGAGGAGGAGCGAGCGGAGACGATCGCTCGCCTCGAGCGGCTGGCCACCGTGAAGCGCGGCGAGGAGGTGGCCATCCAGTCCACCGGCGCGCAGCCCGGCGTCGTCTTCGGCTACGCCTTCAACATCTCGAAGTGCAAGGGGTACCGGCGCTGCGTGGAGGCCTGCATCAACGAGAACAACCTCGACCGGAGCGCGGCGACCCAGTACATCCGGATCTTCGAGATGGAAGACGGTGAAATCGATCTCGACCACGCCGACGCGACCTTCCAGCACGAGGTTCCGGCGGAGGGCCACTTCTACCTGGGCACCCAGTGTTTCCAGTGCGCCAATCCGCCGTGCGTGAAGGTCTGCCCTGTTGGCGCCACGTGGCAGGAGCCGGACGGCATAACGGTCATCGACTATGACTGGTGCATCGGGTGCCGCTACTGCATGGCAGCCTGTCCCTACTGGGCACGCCGCTTCAACTGGAGTGCGCCCGAGGTTCCCGCGGCCGAGGTGAACCCGAACCAGCATTACCTGGGCAATCGCGCCCGTAAGGCGGGCGTGGTCGAGAAGTGCACCTTCTGCATCCACCGTACTCGGCAGGGCCGATTGCCCGCCTGCGCCGAGGCCTGCCCCACCGGGGCCCGGGTCTTCGGCAATCTCCTGGATCCCGATTCGGAGATCCGTTGGGTGCTCGCGAACAAGCGCGTCTTCCGCCTGAAGGAGGATCTCAAGACGGAACCGCGGTTCTGGTACTTCACCGACTGAGGCGACCGTGCACCTGAAGCCGTTCCTGCTGACTGCCCTGGACTCGGCCACCTCCGGCGGGCGGCGCTACCACCTCTGGATGGGCACCCTGACGGCGATCATTCTCCTCGGGGCGTATGCGTACTCCATCCAGCTCCGTGATGGGCTGGGTGTCACGGGAATGAACGACCACGTGAGTTGGGGACTCTACATATCGAACTTCACATTTCTGGTGGGGCTGGCCGCGGCGGCGCTGATGCTGGTGCTCCCCGCGTATATCCTGGAGGACGTGGACTTCGGCCATGCGGTGCTCATGGCGGAAGCCGTGGCAGTGGCCGCGCTGGTCATGTGCCTCTCGTTCGTGGTTGTGGATATCGGCAATCCGCTGGCTGCCTGGCACCTCACCCCTGGCATCGGCTATCTCAACTGGCCCCGTTCGCTTCTGGCCTGGGACGTGGTCGTGTTGAACGGCTACCTGGCGCTCAACCTCGTGATCCCGTTCTACATCCTGTACAGCCACTACGCCGGACGCACGCCGGAGAAGCGGAAGTACCTCCCATGGATGTACCTCGCGGTGATGTGGGCGGTGAGCATCCACCTGGTCACGGCGTTCCTCCTGGCGGGCCTCCCGGCCCGGCCGTTCTGGAACACGGCGCTGCTCGGCCCGCGATTCCTGGCGTCCGCGTTCACCGCCGGTCCGGCGTTCGTGATTGTTCTCCTCTGGTTCATTCGGCGGGAGACCAGGTACGAGATCGCCGACGGGGCCTTCTCGAAGCTCGCGCTGATCACGACGGTCGCGGCGCAGATCAACCTCGTGATGCTCATCTCCGAGCTCTTCTACAAGTTCTACTGGCCCACGCATCACGGCATCAACGCGGAGTACCTCTTCTTCGGAATCGGCAAGCACAACGCGCTGGTGCCGTGGATCTGGACGGCCATCGCGCTCAACGTCCTGGCGACGGTCGCCTTGATGATCCACCCGCTGCGGCGCAACCCTCACTGGCTGATGCCGGCATGCGTCGTCCTTTTCGTCGGCATCTGGATCGAAAAGGGGCTCGGACTGGTGGTCCCGGGCTTCATCCCCTCTCCGCTGGGGGAGATCGTCGAGTACACGCCCACTTGGGTCGAGCTGTGCGTGACGGCCGGCATCTGGGCGCTGGGTCTTTTCGTTCTGACCGTCCTGGTGCGGGTGGCGCTGCCGATCGAGCTGGGCGAGGTGCGCAGTCCCTTCCTGGAGGAAGCGCCTGCGCCGCGGGTAGTCCGCCCGCGCGCCACCCGCACGCGGTACGAGGAGGTCCGGCCCGTCCGGAAACGGTGATGCGAGGGCCGGCAGACCGCCGGCCGACCTTTCTTACACGAGGTGATGAACATGACCAGACATAGGCCAAACGACACCCGGTATTCGTTCGCCGCTCTCGCGGCGGGGCTGGTGGGTGCGGCGGGGCTGGCGGGCGGACTGTTCCTCGCGGGTATCGCTCCACCGCTGGCGGCGGTGGCGGGCGTGGCGTTGGGGGTGCTGCTCGCCGCCTCGATCAAGTACACCGACCAGTGGGAGAAGGCGGTGCTCCTGCGGCTCGGCCGCTACCGGGGCCTGCGCGGTCCCGGGTACTTCGCCATCATGCCGGTCTTCGACCGGCTGGCCTACATCATTGACCAACGCATACGGACCACGGCGTTCGGCGCTGAATCGTGCCTCACCCGCGACACGGTGCCGGTGAACGTCGACGCTATCGCCTTCTGGATCGTGCGCGACGCCGAGCGGGCGGCGTTGGAGGTACAGGATTACGACGAGGCGGTCATCCTGTCGGCCCAGACCGCGCTGCGGGACGCCATCGGCAAACACGATCTGGCGGAGCTGATCCAATCCCGCGTGGAGCTCGGACACGGGCTCAAGATCGCGCTGGAGCAGAAGATGGCGAACTGGGGGATCCAGGTGCAGTCGGTGGAGATCCGCGACGTCATCATTCCCGCCGCGCTGGAGGATGCGATGTCCCGCCAGGCCCAAGCCGAGCGGGAGCGGCAGGCACGCATCATCCTCGGCACGGCGGAAACCGAGATCGCCCACAAGTTCGTCGAGGCGGCGGACGCCTATCGCAACCACCCGGCGGCCATGAGCCTGCGGGCGATGAACATGCTCTACGAGAGCATCGCCAAGCGGGGCTCGCTCATGGTGGTGCCGTCGGGCCTGGCCGACTCGCTGAACGTCCCCTCGCTGATGGGATTGATGGGCGGGGCCGGGCTGGTGCCGCGCGAAGGCGAGGGCCGCGCTTCCCTGACGGCCGGCGCCGAGGCACCCGAGCGGGCCAAGGAGGCGAAGCCGGACGTCGCGGCGCGAGATCGCTAGATTGATTCTCAACGCCGACACAGCGGGCACTTGAATCCCCGCGTGCTGGGGGGGAAGTTTCCGACCGAGGCACCAGTCCACCAAGGGAGCAGACCATGACGGCTGGCCACAAGTTCTTGCTGGGCGCCGGGTTGATCGTGGGCAGCGTGGTTCTGCTCATCGTCGAGGGAGTGAAGGAGACCGGCGTCTACTTCCTCACGCCGACCGAGCTCGCCGCCAAGACCGCCAGCGATCCGACCTTCGTGGAGAACGTGGGATTCAAGGTGGGCGCCAAGGTTGTCCCCGGGTCGGTACGGCGTGACAACGCGAACCGAACCATCGATTTCAGTGTTTCCGACGGTACCCAGACCTACCCCGTCACCTACCGCGGAATCGTCCCGGACACCTTCACCGACGCCGATGACATCGAGGTCGTCGTGGAAGGCCGGCTCGGCCGGGACGGGGTCATCCGCGCCACCGATGTGCTCGCCAAGTGCGGCTCCCGCTACGAGGCCGTGCCGAAAGCCTGAGTAATCCATGACGCTGTTGGGACAGTTCGCGCTCTGGGCCGCGTTCCTCCTCGGCCTCTGGTCGGTCGGGATCGCCTTCTCCGGAAGATGGCGGGACCGGCCCGAGCTGGCCGCGACCGTCGTGCGCTCGGTGCACGCGATCTTCGGATGTCTGGTCGTGGCGACGCTTTCCCTCTGGAAGGGCCTCGTCTCCCACGATTTCAACATCGAATATGTCGCGGCCTACACCAGCCGGAATCTTCCATCCTACTTCATCGTCACGGCGCTGTGGGCGGGGCAGAAGGGCTCGCTCCTCTTCTGGGCCACCGTCCTTTCACTCTTCGCCAGCCTGGCGCAGCTGCTTACGTCCCGCCGTTACGCGCACCTGATGCCCTACGTCGCCGGCGTCACCTCGGCGGTGGTGGCGTTCTTCGTGTGCGTGATGCTCTTCGGCTCCAACCCGTTCGAGCGTCTGCCGTTCACGCCCGCCGACGGGCGGGGCCTCAATCCGCAGCTCCAGAACGTGGGGATGGTCATCCATCCTCCGATGCTCTACCTCGGCTACATCTCCATCACCATCCCGTTCGCCTTCGCCATCGCGGCGCTGCTGACTCGCAGCCTCGACACCGGCTGGATCCAGGCAATCCGGAAGTGGACCATCGTGAGCTGGCTCTTTCTCTCCATCGGAATCACCCTCGGCATGTGGTGGGCCTACGTGGAGCTGGGGTGGGGCGGCTACTGGGCCTGGGACCCGGTGGAAAACGCCAGCCTGCTGCCCTGGCTCACCATGACCGCCTTCCTCCATTCGGTCATGATCCAGGAAAAGCGGGGAATGCTGAAGCGGTGGAACCTCGGACTCATCATCGGGACATTCCTCCTCAGCATCTTCGGGACCTTCATCACCCGGTCGGGCGTCATCGCCAGCGTGCACAGCTTCACCCAGTCGAACGTGGGCTACTTCTTCCTCGGCTTCCTCGTCGTCGCGGCGGTGTTGTCGTTCACCCTCCTCTATACGCGGTGGCCGCAACTCGAGGCGGAGGTCCGGCTCGAGTCAATGCTGAGCCGAGAAGCGGCGTTCCTCTTCAACAACCTCCTCTTCGTCGGTATCGCCTTCTCGGTGCTTTGGGGTACGCTCTTTCCGATCCTGTCCGAGGCGATTCGGGGGACCAAGATCACGGTGGGCCCACCCTTCTTCAACCGGGTGAATGTCCCTCTGGGACTCCTGCTCCTCACCCTGACGGGCATTGGGCCGCTCATCGCCTGGCGCAAGGCTTCGGCCGCCAACCTGCGTCGGCAGTTCATCGTGCCGCTGGCAACGGGTGTCGCGACCGTGCTCGGGTTGCTGGCCTCCGGCATGCGCGATCCGTACCCGATGGTCGCCTTCGGGCTCGGGGGGTTCGTCACCGGGACCATTCTCCAGGAGTTCTACCGGGGAATGAGGGCCCGACGGCGAATGCACGGAGAGTCGGTTCCGGTGGCGTTCTTCCGTCTCATCGAGCGGAACCGGCGCCGCTATGGCGGGTACATCGTGCACGCCGGCATGGTCATCTACTTTGCCGCGTTCGCTGGAATGGCGTTCAAGGTGGATCGGGAGGCGACCCTCAAGCCCGGCGAGTCGGTCGAGCTCAGGAGCCCCTTCGGCCACACCTACCGGTTCACCCACGTCGGAATTTCGCAATACGAGGCCCTGAACCGGGTGGTCTCGGCCGCCACAGTCGAGGTGGAGAAGGACGGGAAAGCCGCCGGGCTGCTCACCTCGGAGAAGCGACAGCACGTGGACAGCTTCAAGCGTCCGACCTTCGAGCCGTCGACCGAGGTGGGGATCCGCAGCAACCTGCAGGAAGACCTGTACCTCGTCTTCGCGGGGTCGGTGGATGGCACCGAAGAGGCGGTCTACCGCTTCAACCTCAATCCCCTCGTCTGGTGGGTCTGGTTCGGCGGGTTCGTGCTGGCGTTCGGCGGCTTGGTGACGATGTGGCCCGGGGCCGGTCCGACCGTGGCGGCGCCTCGCGCCGCGCAGGCCGGCTATTCGGTGTCGCTCGCCGAGGCGGGAACGGAGTGAGCGATGCCCGCTGACCCGGAACGCGGCCTCAGCCGCCGGGCATTTCTGGGGGTGGGGCTCGCGGTCGCGGCGCAGGACTCACTGGCCGGCCGCGGCGCGGTCGGGACGCTGCGGGATCCGTCGGTGGTCGGCCGGTCGCGAGTGCCGACCCAGCCCGGCGAGAACGAGGCGGAGATTCAGGCGATCGAGGCCCGGCTCGCCTGCAACTGCGGCTGCACGCTGGACGTCTTCACCTGCCGGACCACCGATTTCTCCTGCACGTACTCACCTGCGCTTCATCGTGAGGTCCTGGCTCTCAAGGGAGACGGCCTGACCGCCCAGCAGGTGCTCGACGCATTCGTTGCCAAGTACGGCGAGAAGGCGTTGATGGCGCCGAAGCCGAAGGGGGTCATCAACCTCACCGGCTATCTCCTGCCGTCGGCCTTGATTCTCCTGGCCGGCGCCGGCCTCGTCATATTTGTCAGGCGCCGGAAGGTGGTGGTGGCCGGCGGGGGGGAAGGGTCGGTCGAGCGGGCCGTGCCGGGCGTGGACGCCAGCGCGGAAGAGTTGGAGGGGCTACGGCGGGCGCTCAACGAGGTCGAGGACTGATGGAGGTCGAGGCGATGGTGGCTGCAGTGGTGGGGCTGGGGGCGCTCTACCTGGTGCTCCAGCCGGTCCTGACCTCGCACACCCCCAGACCCCCTGTTTACGAGCCGCTCGATCCGGAGGAGACGCCGAAAGGGGTGGCGCTGGCCGCCCTCAAGGAGATCGAGTTCGACCGGGAAACCGGCAAGCTTTCCGATTCCGATTACGAGTTCCTGAAAGCGAAGTACACCGGCCAGGCGCTCGAGGTAATGCGCGCCGAGAAGGCCGCAGTGCGGGTGGACGACGTCGAGGCCATGATCGCTGACAGGGTGAAGACCCTTCGCTCCGCTGCGGTCCCGGCGCCGCCCCCCACCTTCACTGGTGCTCCCCAGGCCTGTGCCACATGCGGCCCGTGTCCGGAGCCCGATGCGGTGTTCTGCTCGACCTGCGGCAGCCGCCTTCCTCTGGCCGGGGCGTGCCCCGGATGCGGTGCCGCCCTCGGCCCGGACAGCCATTTTTGCGAACGCTGCGGGGCCCGCGTGGCCGCCTGATCGCCCGGCAAGATTGCAGCCTTCCCTCAACCGATCGTCAACGGAGTCCTCAACGCCTGGGGACGCCTCCCTCTTTGCCCAGGATCACCGTGCCGTTCAGCTCACTCAAGTTGGATCCGACCCTCCTCAAGGCCGTCAAGGAACTTGGCTTCACCCGACCCACGCCGATCCAGGGCGAGGCTATTCCGCCCGCCCTCGAAGGGCGGGATGTCCTCGCCTGCGCGATGACCGGCAGCGGGAAGACCGCCGCGTTCGTTCTTCCAATCCTCCACCACCTCATTGGCAAGTCGCGGCGAACCACCCGTGCGCTGATTCTTGCGCCCACGCGCGAACTCGCGGCGCAGATCCTGGAGGACCTCAACGAGCTGGCCGTGCACACGCCGGTCACCGCCGCGGCGGTGTTCGGCGGAGTCGGCATGGGACCACAGGAGCACTCCTTCCGGAGCGGGGTGGACGTGCTGATCGCCACTCCCGGCCGCCTGCTCGACCACTTCCGGCAGCCGTACGCCAAGCTTTCGGGCGTCGAGTTCCTGGTGCTCGACGAGGCCGACCGTATGCTCGACATGGGATTTCTCCCCGATATCCGCCGGGTGCTCAGGCACCTGCCAGCCAAACGCCAGACGATGTGCTTCAGCGCCACCATTCCCCCACCGATCGTGACGCTCACCCGGGAGATTCTCAGAAACCCCGTGCTGATTCAACTCGAGAGGAAGTCGGCGCCGGCGGTGGGGATTACCCAGGCAGTGTATCCGGTATCGCGTGAGCTCAAGTCGGCGCTCCTGGTGGCCCTGCTACGAAGGGGCGAGATCCAGGAGGCGTTGACCTTTACCCGAACGAAACACCGGGCCAACCGGCTCGCGGCATATCTGGTCAAGGAGGGGATCGAGACGGAGCGCATTCACGGCAATCGGTCGCAGGCCCAGCGGACGGAGGCGCTGGCGGGCTTCAAGCGGGGGAAATACCGGGTGCTCGTGGCAACCGACATAGCCGCCCGGGGCATCGACGTGGTGGCGCTGGGCCATGTGGTGAACTTCGATGTGCCCGCGGCGCCGGAAGACTACATCCACCGCGTGGGACGCACGGCGAGAGCGGAGGCAACCGGTGACGCATTCACGTTCGTGTCGCCGGAGGAGGAGGGCGATCTCCGCGCGATCGAGCGCGCCGTAGGGAAGCGCCTTCCCCGGGTGACCCTGCCCGACTTCGACTACAACGCCAAGCCCGAGGGCCGATTCGAGGTACCGCTCGAGGAGCGCATTGCGGCCATCCGCGCGAAGAAGACGGAGGACCGCGCCCGGGCCAAGGCCAAAGCCGAGCGACGGGAGGCGCACCATGCGGGGAGCCCGCCGGCCCCGGCCTCGCGGTCCGCTGCACCCATGGCGCGCACAGGGCCTCCGCGGGGTCGTGGGGGCCGACCACGAGGGCACCGGCCTCGGTAGCCGGGCCCTAGAGACGATACCGCAACCTCCCGCTCACCTCGCGGCGCCAGAGCGGGCGCGGTACGAAACCGGCATCGAGATCTTCTGCCGCGAACGGCGATCCGCTCACCGCGGCTCCTGCCCGCATGACCACCGACCAGCGATTGCCGATGGAAACCTGCAGCCCGATGGCCGCCGCGAATCCTCCGCGGACCCGGGATGTCTCCTTGGCCAGGCGCCACACCTCGACGAGGGGCCCCGCATAGAGCATCAGGCGCGAGGCCGTCCCGAGTGTGGCGAGCCTGCCGGATACCTCCAGGGAGGCGCCGTACAGATCCAGCGCGTTCTTGACGGCGACCACCGCATCGGCTCCCTCGAGAGCCAGGCTCGCACTCGCGTAGTAGCCGTGGAGCCCCACACCGCCCGCCCGCCCGGATCTTTCCAATCCCACCCCCGCGAGCGTTGGGCGATACGGCCGGAACGAGCGGCCATCGGGTTGCCGGCTCGACCCGCCGGAGAAGCGCGGCGCGGTGACGTCGGCGCTCAGCACCCACTGCGCCGCCGCCCGATGAGGGGCGGCGGCGAGGAGCAGGGCAAGAAGGAAGGAAACCAGGCGCGGTAGGGCCACACCACTACCGCATCTGGAGCTTGAGCCAGCCGTTCGTTGCATTGTTCTCACCTTTCACGATCCAGTTGGCTCCGGTGTGGAACTCGCCGGCTACCACGTCCTCGACCGCGTTACCGACCAGGTCGTCCTGCGAGGTGATGAACGAGTACGCGGCCCGCAGGATCTTCTGGAGCGCGTTGGCGCGCTTGATGATCTTGCCCAGGCCACTGGACACGCTGTCCTTGCCGCCGGTGAGGTTGGGGTACTGCGTCTGGAGCACGGCCATGAGCGACTTGAAGCGGTTGTTGTCGAGACGGATGGCGCAGGCGCCGTCGTCGTCTTCGAGCGCCAGGATGCGAAAGTTCTTGTTGGGGTGCTGACTCTTGTAGGAGTCAAGTTGTTGCTGGCTGAACAAGAGCACGCTGCCGCTCCAATCGAGGCTGTTCTGGTCGAACACGCTGTATCCCGCGGCATGCTCGCCGGCGCACTGGTAGCTGGTGAGGGAATCGGTTTGCCCCGACTGGCCGAGGATGTGGATCTCATATTCGGGGCTGCCCTTCAACCAACCTTCAAAGTCCTGGACGAAGTGGCTCGAGCTCATGTAGAGGCCCGGCGGCGGCCCAACCGGTCCTCCCGCGCAGCAGATCAGCGGTGCCGCGGTGTTCGGCCGATCGAAATCGGCCTCCACCGGCACCAGGGCGAGCACGGGTGTGTCCGGGGGCGTGGTGGCACTCAATACCTGACGGCGGCCTTCGAGGTCGAATGCGACCGGCGCCTCGTGATCTTCGCGCGCGGTGGCCACGAGGAGATCGGCGCCGCCCTCCCACCGGGCCGTGTGTTCCGGCACCGGGAAATACATCTCGAGCCCGATGGCCCGACGGGCATCGGCATCGATGTTGGTTTCGGCCTCGCGGCCGATCCGGGCGATTTCGCGGAGGGCGCGGCGTCCCTCCCCGTCAAGGAATCGCTGGAAGTGGACCTTGTGCTCCCGGATCGGTGACTGGTCGAGCTGCGCCTTGACCGAGGCGCGGAACCCGGGATTGGCCAGCGCCAGCGCCAGGGAACGGGCGAGCCGTTCACGGGATCCCCGCTCGTCGGCCGGGGGGGTGACGGCCGCGGGGGATGAACCGGCGGCGGGGGCGGTGGGGACATCACGATCGCTGCAGGCGGTGAGCGCCCCGAGCAGTGCGAGAGCGCCCAGGCGAATACGATGGCACATGGCTCCTCCTTGAGTGTGTCGCTCGCGCGGACGACCGCGCGGCGTCCAAAGGCGACGCCAAGGTAGGAGCGGTTGCTTCTTGTGTTGGTGCCGAGTTTATGCGGTGGGGAACCACAAAGGGCGGATCCGGGGGGGGGCGGCGTTACCCGTTCACTGCGGCGGCCGCGGCGGCGAGGGCACGGTCAACTGCGTCGGGCGGCAGGTCGAGGTGGGTGACCGCGCGCACGAGGGTCGGCCCGAGGACGCTGAACCGCACACCGAAACCTTCCAGCGTGCGGCGGTTGAACTCCTCCGCCGTCAGCCGGTCAGCCGACACGTCGAAGATGACGATGTTGGTTTCCACCCGGTCCTCGTCCAACTCGATTCCCGGGAGCTTTGCCAGACCACGCGCCAGGGCGCGGGCCCGGGCATGGTCTTCGGCCAGCCGCTCGACGTTGTGCTCCAGCGCGTAGATCCCTGCCGCGGCGACGATGCCGGCCTGCCGCATCGCCCCGCCGAACCGCTGCTTGAAAACCCAGGCCTGCTCGATGAAGTCCCTCGACCCCGCGAGCACGGCGCCCACCGGTGCCCCGAGTCCCTTGGTGAGATCGATCCATACGGAATCGAAGGGCGCCGCGAACGCCGCCGCTGGCGTGGCGGTCGCGACGACGGCGTTGAGCAGCCGGGCCCCGTCCATGTGGCACGCCAGCCCCGCCGAGCGTGCCGCGTAACATACCGCCTGTACCTCCGTGAACGGCCAGCAGACGCCACCCGCGATGTTGGCGGTCTGTTCGACGGAGACCACGCGGGAGCGCGGCATGTAATGCACGGGCGGGTGAATCGCCCGGGTGACCTGCTCGGCCGTAAAGCGCCCGCGGGGGCCGGAGAGCGGCCGCATCACCGCGCCTGTCATGGCTGAGGGGCCGCCGGCCTCATACAGGAGGGGATGGGCCAGCTCGTGCAGGAGGATCTCGTCGCCCGCCCGGCAGTGCACCGCGAACGCGACCTGGTTGCACATCGTGCCGCTCGGCAGGTAGAGCGCCGCCTCCTTGCCGAGCAGGGCAGCCACCATCTCCTGGAGCCGGTTGACGGTCGGGTCTTCGCGCTGCTGCTCGTCTCCGACCTCCGCCTCCGCCATGGCGCGGCGCATGGCCGGAGTGGGGCGGGTGACGGTATCGCTGAAGAGATCAACGAGGGGAAGAAGGGGCATGGATCAACAGTATAGTGGCTGGCCGCCAGCCGTCACCCTACCACTCCATCCGCTCCAGTCTCCCGTTGCTGAGCCGGAGCGGGATGATCGTGGCCCCCACGCAGATCAGGACCACCGCCGCAGCGGACAGGATCAGGTCGGTGGACGGGGCCCCTGCCATCCCGATCCGCCATGCCCGGAGCTCGGCGGCCACCGGCGCCGCCTCCAGCATGACGATCCCGGCGAGGAGGGTGAGGCTCGCCATCATGTAGACCACGCCTCCGTAGCTGGTCGGGATCTGGGCCGCGTTCTCGGTGCCGAACTGGGGATAGAACACGCCGAAACTCACCGCGAGCGCGCTCACCGCCAGGGTGTAGAGCACGATCGTGCCGAGGCTCACCGCCAGCATGAAGGCGCTCACCTGCAGCAGCCAGCTCGTGAGGACGGTGATGATGATCGCCAGCACCAGGAGCGGGAGCGCGCCCATCCAGTACTTGCTCCAGAGCAGCACCCCCGGGTCGAGTGGGCTCGAGCGGAGCAGCCACATCTGGCGTCCCTCGAGCGAAATCGCCGGGAAGACGAACCGCGCCGCCACCGCTGCGAGGACGAAGCCGGCGAGGCCGAGATTGAGGAACGAGATCATGGTGATCAGGGCAAAGGGAATACGCTCTCCGCCATGAATCGGGAGCGACTTGATGTTGACCAGGTAGACCATCAGCAGCACCGCCAGCAGGATGAGCTGGCTCCACTGGGTGTTGTCACGGAAGAAGAGCCGAAGGTCCTTGAGGATCAGCTCCCGATTGGCTACCGGCAGGCACCCGAGCACCGCGGAGACCGGGCCGCGCAGCTTCCGGGTGAGCTTCCTCTCCGCTCCCTCCTGTGCCTTCGAGAAGCCGAGGGAGTAGAGGCGCCGGTGAACCACGCCGCCGAGCGCCAGCGCCGCTATGGCTGCCGTCCACAGCAGCAGGATCGGCAGCGGATCGGCGATGCGGAGAAGCCAGTTCATGATCATCGACGACGTCCACTCGCTTGGCAGGTACGGACTGGTGGGCGTGCGGAGCACGGCGAGGTAGTCCACGAAGTTGCGGAACCCCTCGGGCCGCGCGAGCCGTTCCGGCCGCATCAGGCGGAGAAGCAGTACGAAGAGCCCCGCCCCGGCAATGGCAAGGAGCCCCAGCAGCTCGCGCGTTCGACGCGCGGGAAAGACATTGACCAGGACCACCGTCACGATCGTCCCCACCACGGCCGGGAGGAGGAGGAACGGGGCGAACGCGGCGACGCAGATGAAGGGGAAGAGGGGCCCGCCATGATACACGATGCCGTAGGCCGTGAGGATGGGCACGGCGAGGAGCGCCACCATCCACGAGGAGTGCACCGCCGTCTCACCGAGCTTGGCCAGGTAGAAACGGGGCCAGTCGATCGGGGCCCTGATGAGGAAATCGAGGTCCTTGGCCAGGAAGAAGGTGGACAGCGCGGTGATGATGTTGCTGAGGAGGAGAAAGGAGAGGAATGCCAGCAGGATGATGCCCAGCATCTTGCCGGCCAGGAGATTGCCGATGTCCTCCACGTGCCTGATGTAGCGAAGCATCCGGAAGGCGATGCCGAAGACCCCGGTCCAGAAGCAGGCGCCGATGATGGCGAGAAGGAGAAACTTGGGACGCGAGGACATGCGCTCATGCCGCATGCGGACCAGCGCGCCGCGCCACTTGGGCGTGAGGACGGTCCAGAGGCTCGGCTGGGGCCGGGCGGAGGCGCTCAAGGACTACGCTTCCAGGACCGCGTCGAGCTGATACTCGCGCAGGCCGCCCGTGAGCTTGAGGAAGATGGCCTCCAGCCCGATGTCGCCTGACGCGGTGTGCTGCCGGAGATCGTCCATGGTGCCCTGGGCGGCGATCCTTCCCCGATGGACGATCGCGATGCGGTCGCACATCACCTCGGCGACCTCCATCGTGTGCGTGCTCATGAGCACGGTGCCGCCCCGGTCCACGAACTGGCGGAAGAGGTCCTTGAGCAGCCTCGCGCTCTTGGGATCCAGCCCCACCATCGGCTCGTCCACCACGATGACCTCGGGGCGATGTACCAGGGCGCCCGAGATGATGAGCTTCTGCCGCATGCCATGCCTGTACAACTCGGTGAGCTCGTTCTTCCACGGCGTCAGCTCGAAGAGCTCCAGCAGCTCGTCGATGCGCCGCTCGACCACGGCGCCCTGTTGGCCATATAGCGCCGCGGCAAAGCGGAGGAACTCGCCGCCGGTGAGCTTGTCGTAGACGAACGGCCGGTCGGGGATGTAGCCGAGGCGGGCCTTTGCCTCGAGCGGCCGGGCCTGGATGTCCACACCGCCCACCGTCACCGTCCCGCTCGTGGGGCGGAGAATGCCGGCGATCATCCGGATCGTCGTGGTCTTGCCGGCGCCGTTGGGGCCCAGCAGGCCGAAGAGCTCACCGCGGGGCACCTCGAGATCGATGCCGTCCACGGCGGTGAACTTCCCGTACCGCTTGGTCAGCGCTTTCAATCGGATCACGCCATCTCCCGGATGGAAGTCTCCACGACGGCCAGATCGGTGTCACTCGACACGACGATGTGCAGGCGGCTCTCGCTGCCTTTCGGGAACGTTTCCGCGAGCAAGGTGGCGGACTCCTGGAGGGTGAGCTGCCCGGTGCCAACGCCGACCGGGGGGGTGGCGATGACGGCCAGCCCCCAGTCGGCGGCGCGCTGCCAGGCGGAGACGAGCGCCTTCCGGAGCAATTCCCGTCCCACTTTCCGGTCAGGGTCGCAAACCACTACGTGGAGCACAAATGGCGCTGAGAGGCCCCCCCCGCCTGTCACTACCGCCGCCCCCGCTTCGAGGGGGGTGGTGTTGCGGCGCAACAGCGCAAACGCCTCACCACCCACCTTGTCCAGGCGGTCAGAGGCCGGCTCGGCAGGGCCCAGCGCGGCGTCGGCGGGGCGCACCACGGCATCGGCCGGCTCGTTCGCCAGGTCGCCGACCACCACCCTGATCCGTTCACTCCCTGATGCGGGACCGGGCATCCGCCGCCTCCGGCACCGGGGGCGCCGTGGGATCGAGTGAGACAGGTGGCATGGGGACTCTCGTATGGTAGAACCCGCTCGCTGAAACCGGAACCCGTTGACCCCCGGCCTGGCTTTCGGGTACCTTTCGGGGCTATGGCACAGGAATATCTGGTGGTGCGCGGTGCGCGGGAGCACAACCTCAAGGGGATCTCGGTCGCGATCCCGCGGAACCGCCTCACCGTCATCACCGGCCTCTCCGGTTCAGGCAAGTCGTCGCTCGCCTTCGACACGATCTACGCCGAGGGCCAGCGTCGTTACGTGGAGTCGCTCTCGGCCTACGCTCGCCAGTTTCTCGGGCTCATGGAAAAGCCCGACGTGGACGCCATCGAAGGGCTCTCGCCCGCGATCTCGATCCAGCAGAAGACCACCGGCCAGAACCCTCGCTCCACCGTCGGCACCGTCACCGAGATCTACGACTACCTCCGGCTGCTCTGGGCCCGAGCCGGAATTCCGCACTGTCCCAACGACGGCACCCCGGTCACCCGCCAGAGCGCGTCCCAGATCACCGATACCGTCCTGTCCTGGCCGGCGGAGACGCGCATCGAGGTCCTTGCGCCGATCGTCCGCGGGCGCAAGGGCGAGTTTCGGGACTTGCTGGACGATGTCCGGAAGCGGGGCTTCGTCCGGGTGCGGGTGGATGGCGAGACGTACGACCTCGGGGCCGTGCCGTCGCTCAACCGGCGACAGAACCATGATGTCTCGGTGGTGGTGGATCGTCTGGTGGTTCGCGCCGACGACAGGTCACGATTGAATGACTCGATCGAGACGGCCCTCAAGACGGCCGACGGAGTCGTGGAAGTTGTGAGGTACGACGCGGCTCCTTCCGCCTCTCCGTCCCTCCGTCACTCCGTCCTTTTCTCGGAGCGGTTCTCCTGCCCCGTCTGCGGGCTCAGCCTGCCCGAGCTCGAGCCGCGCCAGTTCTCCTTCAACTCTCCGTTCGGCGCCTGCCCCGACTGCCATGGCGTCGGCACCCGGCGGGACGTGAACGCCGACCTCGTCCTCGGCGACCCGAGCATCTCGATCCTCGAGGGTGTCATCCTTCCCTGGGGCGAGCCGAGCGGATACCTCCGCAAGGTCGTCCTGCCTACCCTCGCCAGGTCCTTCAAGTTCGACTTGCCCGCGCCATGGGGTGCGCACAGCGAGTCCGCCAGGCACGCCATCCTCCGCGGGGCGCCCGGCAAGTTCCGCTTTCAGACCGACGGGGCAAAGGGCAGGGGCGAGTACGAGAGCGAGTGGGAAGGGGTGCTGCGCAACGTCGAGCGGCGGTACCGCGATTCCACCAGCGATGCCGTGCGCGCCTCGCTCGAGGAGTTCATGATCGAGCAGCCCTGCCAGAGCTGCGGCGGGAAGCGACTCAAGGCCGAGAGCCTCGCCGTCACCGTGTCCGGCCGCGGCATCGGCGACGTCGTGGACCTCCCGGTCGAACGGGCGATGGAGCATTTCGCCGGCATTCCGCTGCGCGGCGAGAACGGCGCGTCGGCCGGCCTCGACCCCGACATCGCCGGCCCCATTCTCAAGGAAGTGGTCGATCGCCTGCGCTTTCTGCGCGACGTCGGCCTCGACTATCTCACCCTTGGCCGGGCCGCCAACTCGCTCTCCGGCGGCGAGACCCAGCGGATCCGGCTCGCGACCCAAATCGGCTCGAGGCTGGTTGGCGTGCTCTACATCCTCGACGAGCCGAGCATCGGATTGCATCAGCGCGACAATGAACGGCTCCTCGGCACGCTGCGCGGGCTGCGGGATCTCGGGAACACCGTCATCGTGGTCGAGCACGACGCCGAAACGATCCAGGCCGCTGACCACGTGATCGATCTGGGCCCGCGCGCCGGACGATTCGGCGGCGAGGTGGTGGCCGAGGGAACAGTGGAGGACATCCTCCGGCATCCCGATTCGCTCACCGGCCGCTATCTGCGCGGCGAGCTCAGGGTGCCGGTGCCGCCGGGCAGGCGGCAGGCCGCGGCGGACCACCGGCTCAGGATCGTGGGAGCCCGGGCGAACAACCTCCGGAATCTGACGGTGGATGTTCCGCTGGGCTTGTTCGTGGCGGTCACCGGGGTCTCCGGCTCGGGGAAGTCCACCCTGGTGTCCGACATCCTCTACCAGTCCCTTGCGCGGCACTTCTACCGCGCCAAGGTGGTGCCGGGCGCCCACACGCGCATCGAGGGGCTCGACCGGATCGACAAGGTCATCGACATCGATCAGAGCCCCATCGGACGCACGCCCCGCTCGAACCCCGCGACCTACACCGGGCTCTTCACCCCGATTCGGGAGCTCTTCACCCAGCTCCCCGACGCGAAGATGCGAGGCTACGGGCCCGGTCGCTTCTCATTCAACGTCAAGGGGGGACGCTGCGAGGCGTGCCAGGGCGACGGCCTGGTGAAGATCGAAATGCACTTTCTCCCGGACGTGTACGTCCCGTGCGAGGTCTGCAAGGGGCGCCGCTACAACCGGGAGACGCTGGAGGTGCGGTACAAGGGCAGGAGCATCGCGGATGTGCTCGATCTCACCGTGGCCGATGCGCTCGAGTTCTTCACCAACCAGCGACGCATCGCGGAAAAACTCGAGCTCCTCAACGACGTCGGGCTCGGGTACATCCACCTCGGCCAGGCCGCCACGACGCTCTCGGGCGGAGAGGCGCAACGGGTCAAGCTCGCCACCGAGCTTGCCAAGCGGGACACCGGCCGCACCCTCTACATCCTCGACGAGCCGACCACCGGACTTCACTTCGAGGACGTGCGGCTCCTTCTTGACGTGCTCCACCGCCTGGTGGACAAGGGAAACAGCGTGGTGGTGATCGAGCACAACCTCGATGTGATCAAGACGGCCGACTGGATCATCGACCTGGGGCCGGACGGCGGAGAGCGTGGGGGACGGCTCGTGGCCGCGGGCACGCCCGCGGATGTGGCGGAAGTGCCGGAGAGTTACACCGGACAGTTCCTCAAACGGGTGCTCGAGCCGGCGCTGCGGTAACCGGTCAGGATGGGGTTGGGCCGAAGCTCGCCGCCTTCGCGGCGGGATCCACCTTCATCCAGAACCACATTCCCGACAGCCCGTGGCCTGGCACACCACAGAAGATCCGGTACTTGCCGCTCGCCGGGGCGGTGAACCGCATCACGTCGGTGGCTTCCTGTGGCAAACCCTCCATCATCTTGATGGTATAGGCTCTGGGAATCGCCGGCTCGGTGGCGGAATTGGGGACCGGGCCCTCGCCTGAAATGATCTCGGCGCTGTGCGGCGTGGCGTCCTTGTTCACGAAGTTGATCACGACGGTTGCATTGGGCGGCACGGTGAACGTCGCCGACCCGTTGCTTGCGTCGAGGAACGTGAAGGGCCCGGCGACCAGCTCCAGCGTCGCGGTGTCGGTGTCGGCGTTCCAGGTGACGATGTTTCGCGGGCCGGCGGTCTGGGCGGCCAGCCCACCGACGGCTCCCAGCGTGAGCAGGGTGAGAGTCGTTACGATGATCGTTCGGCGGCGGTGCGAAAGCGGCATAATCTCCATCCAGCAGGTGCGAGCCGGGAGGCCCCCTGAAACTCCCGTGCCCCGTCAGCCGAAGTGTCGCTGGTGACTTCGCCCGGGGCGGTCGGGTATTATCCGAAGGGATAGCCCGGAGCGCCCCGTCCTGCAACCAAACTCTCTCAGGACCCCCCGTGATCCGCAGCCTCGTCGCGAGTCTCTGCCTGGCCGCCCTCCCGGCCGCCCTGTCCGCCCAGCAACCCGACACGTCTCTCCTCACCGTGAACCGGATCTACGGGTCCGGGGAATTCGCCACCCAGCCGTTCGGGCCGGCCCGATGGCTGGACGACGGCGCTGCGTATACCACGCTCGAGCCCGGCGCCGGGGGGAGTGGCAGCGACATTGTCCGGTACGATGTGGAACGGGGTGCTCGAGAGGTGATGGTGTCGGCTGGCCAGCTGGTGCCTGCGGGTGACAGCCTGCCTCTCGAAGTCGAGGATTATTCCTGGTCACCCGACGGGACGATGCTGCTGGTGTTCACCAACACCCAGCCGGTGTGGCGGCTCAACACGCGTGGTGACTACTGGGTGCTGGACCGCACGGGCGGCACCCTCCGGAAGCTGGGCGGCGCCGGCGCCAGGCCCTCCACGCTGATGTTCGCCAAGTTCTCCCCCGATGGACGGCGAGTCGGGTACGTCCGCGAGAACAACCTCTACGTTGAAGACCTCGCGTCGGGCGCCGTCACCCCGCTCACGACCGATGGCTCCCGCACGATGATCAACGGGACCTTCGACTGGGTGTACGAAGAAGAGCTGATGAACTACTACGCCGATGGGTGGCGCTGGAGCCCCGACGGGCAGAGCGTCGCCTACTGGCAGCTCAACGCCGACTCGGTCAGGAACTTCAACCTCATCAACAACACCGACTCGATCTATTCGCAGGTCACCCCGGTGCAGTACCCCAAGGTTGGGGAGGCCAACTCGGCGGCCCGGATCGGCATCGTGTCGTCGCAGGGCGGCGGCACGCGGTGGCTCGAGATCGAGGGCGACCCCCGCCAGCACTATATCCCCCGGATGGATTGGGCGGCCAACTCGGACGAGGTGCTGCTGCAACGCCTCAACCGCTTGCAGAATACCGATGAGGTGATGCTGGGCGACGCGAGGACCGGGAAGGTCCGCACTCTGCTCACCGAGCGCGACACCACCTGGATCGAAGTCGTCAACGACGTGGTCTGGCTGGAGGGCGGGAAGAGCTTCACCTGGGTGAGCGAGCGGGATGGGTGGAAGCATGTCTACCTGGTTTCCCGGGACGGGAAGTCGGTCCGTCCGGTTACCAGGGGAGCGTTCGACGTTCTCTCGATCGAAGGGATCGACGGCAAGGGTGGCTGGCTGTACTACATCGCGTCGCCCGACAATCCCGCCCAGCGCTATCTCTTCCGGATTCGGCTCGACGGCAAGGGCAAGCCGGAGCGGCTCTCGCCCCGGAACGAGCCGGGGACCCACAACTATATCGGCGCACCGAACTTCAAGTACGCGATCGAGCACTACTCCAATCTCGAGACCCCTCCGGTCATCCGGCTGGTGCGTCTGCCCGCGAACCAGCTGATCCGGACCCTGGCCGACAACGCCCGCCTCACGTCTCGCCTTGCCGGCATCCGCCGCGCATCCGCCGAGTGGTTGTCGGTACCGGCGGAGGACGGCTCGAAGATGCCGGGGGTCCTGCTCAAGCCGGCGGATTTCGATTCGACGAAGAAATATCCGCTGCTGTTCTTCGTGTACGGCGGCCCCGGAAACGCCGAGGTGGAGGATAAGTGGGGCGGATACTACCTCTGGCATACCATGCTGACCCAACAGGGCTATCTGGTGGCCGTGGTGGACAATCGAGGCACACCAGCCCCGCTCGGCCGCGCCTGGCGCAAGGCGATCTACGGGCAGCTGGGCGTGGTCGAGACCCGCGATCAGGCGGCGGCGGCGCGGGAGCTCAGGCGTCGGCCCTATGTCGATCCCGCACGCATCGGGATCTGGGGCTGGAGCTACGGTGCGTTCATGAGCCTCAACGTGCTCTTCCAGCACCCCGACATCTACCGAATGGCGGTCGCCGTTTCGCCAACGACGAACTGGAAGCTCTACGACAACGTGTACACCGAGCGGTTCAACGGCCTGATCACCGACAACGCGGCGGGTTACGAGCGCGGCTCACCGGTCACCTACGTCAACGGTTTGCGGGGCAATCTCCTGCTGGTCCACGGAACAGGCGACGACAACGTCCACTACCAGAACAGCGAGATCCTCATCAACGCGCTGGTGGCGGCGAACAAGGCGTTCACCATGATGGCATATCCCAACCGCACCCACTGCATCTGCCAGGGCAAGAATACCACCCCCCACCTCTTCTCCCTGATCACCAGGTTCCTCGATCAGAACCTCAAGAATCCCAACGACACCGCCGCGGGCGTCGTGCGGGCCTCCACCGGTCCGTAGCGGCGGCCAGCGGCGCGGCCTACATTAGGACTTCCCATCCCCTCGGAAGGTCAGGATGACCTACGAAGACATCGTCTCCCTGCTGGGTTACGCGGGCGGCCACGAGCAGGCCGTCCGCATCACGACGACCGATCGCACCGAAGTCGTCGGTATCCCCACCAGCGTGGACACCCACGTCACGGCCCATGAGGTCTACCTTCGGCCGACCGGCAGCGATGACACCGAGATCGCGGTCTCCTTGGCGGCCATCGAGGCGGTGGAACTGGTCTAGCGCGTTGCGTCTTGAAACATCCCGGGTTCCCTCCCCGTAGGACGGGAACCCCAGGAGGCAAAGGATGGACATGGAAGGCGTTCTCGCGATCACCTTCATCTTTGGAGGGGGCACGCTCTTCCTCCTCTCGGTCAGTCCGGTCGGCAAGGCCATCGCCGAGCGGATCCGGCATCAGGGGGCCGTGCCCGTGCGGGACACTGAACTCCTCGCCGAGGTGGACGCGCTGAGAGAGGAAGTTGCCGAGTTGCACGAACGGGTGGATTTCACCGAGCGCCTGCTTGCCAACCAGAAGGACAGTGCGAAGCTCGCGGGGGCGGAATGAACGCGGATCACACGTTCGGGGTCATTCTGGCCCTGATCGTTTCGACGATGTTCGTGTTCACGAAGATCATGAGGGGTCCGATCGGCGAGGCGCTGGCCCGCCGGCTCGGAGGGAAGGCTGGGGAATCAGGCCGGGACGGCGAGATCGCGGAGCTGCGCGCACGGGTGGCGGAATTGGAGGAACGCGTGGACTTCGCAGAGAGGGTGCTTCTTCAGCACCCGGAGCGGACGCAGGTACCCGCTGGAGGGAATAGCCAGTGATTCAGGCCCCGATGCCGCCGTTGCCCCCGACCCCGAACTTCGACCCGAACCTTTTCTTCCTGGGGGACGGTCCGAAGATGATCCTGATGGTCGTCCTCTCGGCCCTCGTCGCTGCTACACTCATCCTGCGGCCGATCATGCGGGCTCTCGGCCAGAGAATGACAGCAAAGGGCGGTGCCGATCCGGCGCTCAAGGCCGACCTCGAACAGATGCACCACCTCCTCGCCGAGGTGGAGCCGCTGCGGGCGAGGGTGGCGGAGCTCGAGGAGCGGCTCGACTTCGCGGAACGGCTGTTGGCGCAGGCCAAGAATCCTGACCGCCTGCCACGCTGATTCACAGGAGCGACGATGGAATCCGGAGACGTCATTGGCCTTGCCTTGGTCTGTTTCGCAATGGTTAAGATCCTGGGGCCGGTGGGGGAGGCGATCGCGTCCCGCCTGCGCCGGACGCGGGCACCGGAACCCGACATGGAGCTCGTGACCGAAGTGGACACGCTGAGGACGCGATTGGCCGAAGTCGAGGAACGGTTAGATTTCGCCGAGCGGTTGCTGGCGAGGGCGGAGGCCGCGGACCAGTTGCCCGGGAGGTTGGAACGATGATCACCGGCGAGGACATCCAGTCCTTTCTCGACCGGCTCGAGGGCGGCGCGCTCGCGGTCACCGAGGTGGAGCCCAGCCTCTGGATCGCCAAGACGCCCGACGATGCCGAGGTCGTGGTCCATTTTGCGCCGCCCGTCGTCATTCTCAGGGTGAGGGTGATGGAGCTGCCCGCCAGCGATCCGCGGCGGTCCGATCTGTTCCGGCAGCTGCTCGAGTTCAACGCCCGGGAGCTGGTGCACGGTTCCTATGGCCTCGAAGGGAACCACGTCGTGCTGACCGATACGCTCGAACTGGAAGACCTCGACTTCAGCGAGTTCGAGGCGAGCTTCGATTCGATGACGCTGGCGCTTGCCTCGCACCTCACCGCGCTCGCTCCATACCGGGAAGGGTGAAGCGACATGGGCCTCTTTGACCGACTCTCCGCTCTTCTCCGGTCGAATATCAACGACCTCATCTCGCGGGCCGAAAACCCGGAGAAGATGCTTAACCAGCTGATCGTGGACATGAAGTCCAACCTGGCCAAGGCCAAGCAGCAGGTGGCTTCCGCCATCGCCGATGAGAAGAAGCTCCAGTCGGACGCAGAGGCGATGAAGAAGCAGGCGGAGGACTGGGAACGCCGCGCCATGCTCGCCGTGCAGGAGGGGCGGGACGACCTGGCCAAGCAGGCGCTCGGACGGTACAACGAGCACCTCCAGGGAGCCCAGCAGCTCCACGAGACCTGGCTGCGCCACAAGGCGGAAACGGAGCAGCTCAAGCTTTCGCTCCGGCAGCTCAACGACAAGATCGAGGAGGCCAAGAGGAAGAAGAACATCCTGGTGGCCCGTGCCAAGCGCGCCGAGGCGCAGCAGCGGATCCAGGAGACGATGTCGGGGATGTCCGACAAGAGCGCCTTCGAGTCCTTCGAGCGGATGGCGGAGAAGATCGAGGCGACGGAGCGCAAGGCACTGGCCGCCGCCGAGCTCAACGAAGAGATCTCCGGCGACCGGCTCGCCCGCCAGTTCGACGCGCTGGAATACAAGGGGAGCTCCGATCAGCAGTTGCTGGAGCTCAAGGCGCGGATGGGCATGCTGCCCGCGGGAGGGAGCCCGCCGGCCAAGCAGCTCAATCGCGGAGGGGGTGAGGTGCATGACGCCGAGGTGATCGAGGACGGGAACGAGGGGAGCAGCCACTGACGTCAGCGGAAGGCTCAGGGCGCCGCCGCGCGTTTCCGCTCGGCTGGGCGCTCCTCGTGGTCGCGATGGTCGCACTCGTCGTTCGAACGGTCGACGTCCTCCTGGTCATCTTCCTGGCCGTGCTCCTCAGCGTGTATCTCCGCGCCATCGCCGACCTGCTGCGCCGCCGCTTTCGCTTCCCCGACACGGTCGGCCTCCTGGCCGGTGTCACCATCACCGTCGGTTCTCTCGTCGGCATCTTCCTCCTCATTGCGCCGGCAGTCTCTCAGCAGGTTCAGGATCTTCTCGCCAATCTCCCCCGGTTTCTCACCGAGCTCGATGCCACGATCTCGAGGATCATCCGGGGGATACCGCTCCTTGGCCGCTTTAGCGGCGGGACCTCTTCACTCTTCGGCGGCATGCTGAGCGAGATCTTCGGCTTCCTGCGCGGTGCCGCGGTGCCCTACCTGAAGGGGGGAGTGGAGTTCCTGATCGAGGGGGTGAGCGTGATCGTGATGGCGGTCTACCTGGCGCGGAGCCCGGAGATCTACACCCGTGGCATCCTCGCTCTCACGCCCCCCCGGCACCGCCCGCTCGCGCGCAACATCCTGGACGACCTCGGGGTGACGCTTCGGGCATGGGTCGTCGGCCAGCTCCTGGCCATGGTGCTGCTCGCGGCGATGACGACGCTCGGGCTCTGGGCACTCGGCGTCCCCTACTTTCTCGCTTTCGGGGTGTTCGCCGGGGTCGCCGCGATCGTCCCCTTCTTCGGCACGCTGCTCTCGACCATCATACCGGCACTCATCGCGCTGGGAGCGTCCGGACTCCCCAAGGCGCTCGCCGTGGCCGGCGTGGGAGTGGGCGTCCACCTGATCGAGGCCAACTTCGTCGCCCCCGTGGTGATGGAGCGCCAGATCAATATTCCCCCGGTGCTCACCATTGCCGGCGTCCTGCTGCTCGGCAAGCTCTTCGGCCTCGCGGGACTGGTTGTGGCGGTGCCGATCCTCGCCGTCATCATCGTGCTGATCCGGCACGTGCTGCTCGGCGGACTGTACGGCGACCCGGTGGGCGAAGGCCAGCCTGCGATTGCGGTTCGACCCCCCAACTCATAGACGCATGACGCCGCCACGCTTCCTTATCGTCGCCGACGGCGACTTCGGCCCGATGACGTCGAAGACCGCCAACTCCGTGATCCGCTATCTCCCCGACCGCACCGTCGGCGTACTCGACCGGCAGCATGCCGGGCGAACGGTCGCGCAGGTTCTCGGCTTCGGCGGCGCGATCCCGATCATCGGCTCGATGGGCGAGGGGCTGGCGCTCGGGCCGACGGCGGTGCTGGTCGGGATCGCGCCGCAGGGCGGCCGGCTGCCGGAGGAGTGGCGGGGCTGGCTCGGCGAGGCGCTGGACCACGGCTGTGACCTGTGGAGCGGGCTGCACACCTTCCTCGGAGACGATCCGCTGCTCCTGGGCAAGGCCGACGCGCGGGGCCGGAAGATTTTCGACCTCCGCCGGCCGCCCATCGATCTCCCGATTTCGTCGGGGCGTGCCAAGGAAGTCGAGCCGCTGGTGGTGCTGACGGTGGGGACGGACTGCAACGTCGGCAAGATGACAGCGCAGCTTCAGCTCACCCGCAAGCTCAATGAGCGCGGACTCCGCACCCGGTTCGTGGCCACCGGACAGACCGGTATCATGATCGAGGGATGGGGGATCGCGGTGGACGCGGTCGTCGCCGACTTCATCGGTGGAGCGGCGGAGCAGCTGGTGCTGGAGGGGAGCCGCGGCGCCGACATCGTTCTCGTCGAGGGGCAGGGGAGCATCAACCACCCCGGCTACTCCGGTGTGACTCTCGGGCTGCTGCACGGCTCCTGCCCGGACGCGCTCATCCTGTGCCATCAATCGAGCCGCGAGTACCTCGGAGACTACCGCCAGGCTGCGTGGCTGCGGATCCCGCCCCTCGCGGAATACATCCGGCTCTACGAGACGATGGCGGCGGCGGTCCACCCCGCCAGGGTGATCGCGATCTCGCTCAATACGTACGATCTGACTGACGCCGAGGCGCGCCGCGCCTGCGAGAAGGGCGCTCGTGAAACCGGCCTCCCCGTCACCGACCCTGTGCGATTCGACACCGCGCCTCTGGTGGATGCGGTGATTGCGTGCCGGGACCGCTACCTGCGGACCCGCGGCGCCTGACGCCGGGTTGGATCCCCACCCCTGCGCGGCCCGGCGCCGGGCGGCGGCGGGAGGATGACGGACCGTCACCGGCGAGCCTGCATCGTCGCGCATGTGCTTGGGTGCGCCTTCCCGACTCCTCCCCGTCACCGGCCTCGAAGAGGTTCTTGCGTTCGCCCGCCCCGGGGAGGTGCTTGGTGTGTGGGTGCGCGGTGGCCGGTACCCGCTCTTTCTCCGGATCAATCGCCGGGCGCTGATGATCGGTGCCGATCTGGGCGCGTTGCTCCGGCGGTGCAATCGGATCGCCATCCGTTGGCGTGGTCGGTCCGCCGTGGCCGAGGCCGAACACCTCATCGCCTGGCGCACACTCCGGATCGTCGCCGGAACTCCCTGCCTGCCGAGGCTCGACCGGCTCCGGGCCCTCGTTCCCGGCCTGAAGGTGTCCGAGCCGTGCCTCACGCTGGCGCTTGGTCTCGACGGCCCGGAAGAGGTGTTGGCGGCATGCATTGCGGCAGGCGTGTCTGTGGTCGCGAGCCGGATCGAATATCGCGGTTGACGCCGCAGCGGAGGGGCCTCTAGGTTAGGCCCCATGCTCACCCCTGTGGTGCCGCTCTAAATGACCCTCCATCTCTACAACACGCTCACCCGCCAGGTCGAGCCCTTCCATCCGCTCCACCCGGGGCGGGTCTCGCTCTACACCTGTGGCCCGACGATCTACAACTACGCGCACATCGGAAACTTCCGGACCTTCCTCTTCGAAGACCTGCTCCGCCGCTGGCTGGAGGCGAGCGGGTACGACGTCTTCCATATCATGAACCTCACCGACGTGGACGACCGGACTATCGCCGCCGCGCGCGAGAAGGGGGTGTCGCTTCGGGCCCACGTCGATCCTTTTGCCCGGGCGTTCGAGGAAGATCGTGATTGGCTCCGGATTCGTCCGGCGCACGAACAGCCCCGGGCCACCGAGTACATCGGGCCCATGATCGCGTTGATCCAGGGACTGCTCGAGAAGGGCATCGCTTACCAGGGCGACGATGGATCGGTCTACTTCGCCATCGGCCGTTTCCCTGCCTACGGCCGACTCTCCCGGCTCGACCGGCGAGCACTCAAGGCGGGCGCGAGCGAGCGGGTGAGCGCGGATGAATACGCCAAGGAGGACGCCCGCGATTTTGTCTTGTGGAAGGCGGCGCGGGAGGAGGACGAGGCGGTCGGGGCGGCGTGGGACGCCCCTTTCGGCCGGGGGCGGCCCGGCTGGCACGTCGAGTGCTCGGCGATGGCGCTGGAGTTGATCCGCCGCCGGTTCGGGAGCGACGTGCTCGACATCCATGCCGGCGGCGTGGACCTGATCTTTCCCCACCACGAAGACGAGATCGCGCAGAGCTGCGCCTTCACGGGGAGAGACGAGTTCGCCCGGTACTGGCTGCATGGGGAGTTCCTGAACATCCGCGGCGAGAAGATGTCGAAGCGATTCGGGAACATCACCACCGCGCGAGACCTGAGGGAAGACGGCGTCGATCCGGGCGCGATCCGGCTCCTCATGTTCCAGGTCCACTACCGGCAGAGGCTGGACCTGACCGATGAAGGGCTGGCCAGCGCCTCGCAGGGGTTGAGGCGGCTGAAGGAGTTCAATCGCCGGCTGTGGGCGGCCAAGTCGGACTCCGATGGTCCGGAGTTTGTCGAGTTGGCCAAGCGGCTGGAGGAGGAGGTGGGCCAGGCGCTCAATGACGATCTCAATGCGCCACGGGCAGTTGCGACACTCTATGGGTTCGTCGGAGCAGGGAATTCCGCAATGGATGCGGGCCATCGACCTGGTCCTCGGACGCTGGCGGCCTGGGAGTGGGCGGAGGGGGTGTTCGGGGTGGTGGGAGCGGTGGATGCAGTCGTGGTCACGCCCGGGGCAGGCGAAATGGGGCCCGAAGGTTCCGGTCCAGCGGTCTCGGTATCCCCTTCTGTCGAGCCCCCTTCGGACCCGATTGCGGCCGAGGCGTGGGCCATTCAGTGGGCACAGCGCCGACTGGAACGCAAGCGCGCCAGGGATTTTGCCGAGGCTGACCGGATCCGGGATCGCCTGAAGGCCGCGGGATGGGAGGTGCGGGACGGGCGGGACGGATCGGTCGAGGTGGTGAGGACCAGGCCTGACGGCCGGTAATCGTCCGCCGTCACGCCCCGCCATGCAAATCCCGGGCTCACCCCATTGACGTGTCGCAAGTGGCCATCTATCATAAGGGTCTGTGTTTTTCGGCCTGTTCTAGGCTGACGTAGCTCAATTGGCAGAGCAGCTGATTTGTAATCAGCAGGTTAGGGGTTCGATTCCCCTCGTCAGCTCGGTGACGCCGACACCCGCTTCTGATCCGGACCCCGCTTCTTCAGCTGGCGGGGTTCTGTCTCAGATGGGGTGAATCGTAGGCTCGGTGGGGTGACCGAGTGGCTAATGGTAGCAGACTGTAAATCTGCCGGGCTTACGCCCTACGTAGGTTCGAATCCTACCCCCACCATGTCGGGTGACAGCGGGGCTAACGCGGGTGTAGCTCAGTTGGTAGAGCATCAGCCTTCCAAGCTGAGGGTCGCGGGTTCGAGTCCCGTCGCCCGCTTCGACACAGAAGGGTCGCTCGCGTAGCTCAGTTGGTAGAGCGCATCCTTGGTAAGGATGAGGTCCGCGGTTCAATCCCGCGCGCGAGCTTGGTGAGAAGCAGCCAATAGCCGTTGACCTATAGCCGATAGCCGCGACCCGAGGGGACCAATGGCCAAAGCCAAATTTCAGCGGACCAAGCCGCATGTGAACGTGGGGACGATCGGGCACGTGGACCACGGGAAGACGACGCTGACGGCGGCGATCACGGCGATCCAGGCGAAGAAGGGGCTGGCGACGTTCACGGCGTAC
>CAYYXP010000081.1:0-7421 GCA_964475685.1 uncultured Gemmatimonadaceae bacterium
CACACGGCCTGACGCGCGGCTCAGGGGATGTCGTCTCCGCCCCGACCGCCGCTCCGGCAGACCGCCCCCGGTGCATCGATGCGGCGTCGCGGTTTGGAGCGGCATCCCCTGAGCAGCGCGTCAGCCGGGCGGTGGCGTGCCCACTTCCTCCCCCGGACGCAGCCGGCTGCAGCGCGACGAGGGGTGTGCCGCTCCCGCACGCGACGGCGTACCGACCACTGCGATCGAGCAGCCGACGAGGGGTGTGCCGCTCCCGCCCGCGACGGTGCCCCGCCCACCGCGGGCCACGCGGCTTCTGGCCGCTTACCACCGGCCGCTATATTTGAGCACCGACCAGGCGACCGGTCCCCAGCGCACGCAGGAGAAAACGTGGCCGAGCAGGACATCAGGGACATCTCGATCATCGGCGGTGGTCCCACCGGGCTCTTCGCCGCCTTCTACGCCGGAATGCGCGGCGCCTCCGCGCGCATCATCGACGCCCTGCCCGCGCTCGGCGGCCAGCTCATGGCGCTCTATCCCGAGAAGTACATCTTCGACGTCGCCGGCTTTCCGAAAATCCTGGCCAAGGATCTCGTGCGCGACATGGCGGTGCAGGGGCTCCAGTTCGGCGCCACGACCCACCTCGGGGAGGTCGTCACCGGGCTGCGTCGGGTCGAGGATGACGGCGAACGCCGCTTCCTGCTCGAGACGTCCGCCGCCACCTATCCCACTCGCACCATCCTCATCGCCGCCGGCATCGGGGCGTTCGAGGCCCGCAGGCTCGGCGTGGAGGGGGAAGAGCAGTACGAGGAGCGGGGGCTCTACTTCAAGGTGCTCGACCCGAAGCAGTTCGAGGGCCAGCGCGTGCTTCTCGTCGGCGGCGGCGACTCCGCCTTCGACTGGGCGGTCAATCTGCAGGGCATCGCCAAGTCCATCATGCTGATCCACCGGCGCGACGGCTTCCGGGCCCATGCGGCAACGATCAACCAGGTGCAGGAGCTGAGCCGCGCCCGCAAGTGCGACCTCCGGACCTTCTGGGAGGTGAAGGCGCTGCATGGGAACGGGCGAGTGGAAGGAGTCACCATCGTCAACAACAAGACCAAGGAGGAGGAACGGCTCGCGGTGGACGCGGTCATTCCGCTCCTGGGCTTCCACTCCGATCTGGGCGCCATCAAGGAGTGGGGTCTGGATACTGCGAAGGCCGACATCAAGGTGGATCAGGTGATGGCGACCAACGTCCCAGGCATCTACGCTGCGGGCGACATCACCAGTTATCCGGGAAAGCTCAAGCTGATTGCAACGGGTGCCGGCGAGGCGTGCATCGCGGTGAACAACGCCGTTCACTACATCAACCCGAAGGCCAAGGTCAATCCCGGCCATTCCTCGAACATGGCGATCTTTGGGCAGAGCGAATAGCGAGCCGCGGGGAGGACGTCACCTCCCCTTTGCCATCTCCAGGACCACGCTGTCGATGGCGGCGAGAATCATGCTCCTGGTCTGCGTGTGGTGATTCGCCTGCACCGAGAAGGTGAGCACCCTTCCCTCCGCCAGCTCCACGTATCCCGACAGGGTATTGACGCCGCCGATGCTTCCGTCCTTGGCGCGGACCCGGCCCTCGAGCGGTGTTCCGACGAACCGCCTGCGCAGCGAGCCGGTGTTCCCCGACCGCGGCAGTCCGGCGGCAAACGTGGCGTATCCCGGGTGAGCGCGGATGAATCGCAGGATCCGGGTAAAGGCGAGCGGTGTGACCAGATTGCGGCTGGAGAGCCCCGAACCGTCCCGCAGCGAGAACTCGGTCGAATCGACCCTCACCGAATCGATGAGGAAGCGGCGCTCCACGGCGAGCCCCTCTTCCCACGACCCCGCCTTCCCGAACCGGCGGCCCAGCTGCTTGAGCAGCATCTCGGCGAACCAGTTCTGGCTGGTGTTGAGGATCGGGAAGACCCAGTCGCGAAGCGGCCGTGATCTCACCTCCGCGAGGGGAGCGCCGCCTCGCGCGCCGCGGTAGAGCATCGAGTCGGTCGTCGAGCGCGTCGCGCCGGTGACCGCGACCCCCGCCTCGACGAGCAACTTCCGGAGCGCTCGCGCGGTGAAGAGGTTCGGATCGGGGATGGCGAACGACTCGGTCTGCGTCCGGTGGTCGCGGGCGACGGTACCCTCCGCCCATACCTGCATCGTGCCGGGCACCCGGTAGAAGCGGTCCCCGATGTCCGACTCCTTCCCGGCCGCCACCGTCACGGTCCGGTTCTCGAAGGCGATGTCTCCCAGGTCGGGCGTCATGGAGATCGCGGCGGGTACGCCGGTCTCCGGCCCCGGCCCCCAGGTGAAGTCCACGCTGTTGTCGTTGAACCCCAGTCCGGAGACCGGTGCGGCGTACCACCAGTTGAGATCGAACCCCTCCCAATCCGGGTGGACCGTGAGCGGCTCGAAATAGCTCCCGTCGCCCACCAGGTCCCCGTGCACCTCGCGAATGCCGCGGGCGCGGAGCGCGATGGCCAGCTCGCGGAGCTGCGCGAAGGCGTCGGTGTCGCACACGCCGGGGGCCGTGGTATCGGCGGCGAAGCAGCGGCGGTCCATCGTCGGGTCGCCCCGGCCGTACAGGATGAGGTCTCCTTCCACGACGCCGTTCACGACCGGCCCGCCGGCATGGAGGCTGGTGCGCACCGTCCAGTCGGGCGGGAGGAGGGCCGAGGCGACGGCGGCCACCACGATCTTGGCGTTGCTGGCGGGAATGAAGAGGCGCCGCTCGTTTCGCCCGTGGAGCAGGCGGCCGTGGTCGTCCACGACCGCCACGCCCCAGAGTTGGCGATCGAACGGCGGGGCATCCAGCCTGGCGTCCATCCGCTTGCCGATGGACTGGGCCTGGAGCGCGGGCACCACGGCCAGCAGCAGCCACGCCGCCACCCTCACCTCAGTCATACGACACCCGGGGGTCCACTTTCGCATAGGGCACGTCCGTGAGCAGGTAGTATTCGAGGCCGCGACGAACAGGATCGGGGCCCGAAGCAGTCGGCGCATGGGCGGGTGCAATGCTCGGGTGGCCGGTCCCGTTGACTTGAAGGCGTAAGGTGGTCAAACTACATGGCTTACATCATGTCGTCAATCGCCAGTCCGCCGCCCTCCACGCCTCACCGTGCCGCGTTGGAGCTCCAGTGAGGGGCGCCGCGGTGGCGGCGCTCGCCTTGGCGCTGGCCGCCGCCGTGCCTGCCGCCGCCCAGAACGGCGACCGGGTGGTGCGCCAGCTCGACTTCGAAGGCAACAACGCGATTCCCGACGAGGTGCTCGCCACCGCGATCGCCACCACGAACTCGAGCTGGTTCGCCCGCGCTTTTCTCTTCCGCTGGGTTGGCCTCGGGGAGAAGCGCTTCTTCGACGAGCAGGAGTTCCGCCGGGACGTGGTCCGGCTCGACGTGTTCTATCGCCGGAGCGGCTACCCCCATGTCGAGGTAGACACCACCGTCCGCCGTACCGGGCAGAACGTCCACATCACGTTCACCATTGTGGAAGGAGAGCCGACCCGGGTCACTCACCTCGCCGTCACCGGGCTCGACAGCCTGGAAGAGAAGGTGCGGGCGACGACCCTGGTGGATCTCCCGCTCCGCCCGGGCGATCCGTTCAACCGCTACGTGATGCAGGTCACCGCGGACACGATCACCCGGCGGCTCCGTGACCGCGGGTACCCGTCGGCGCGCGTCTTCTCCAGCTTCGAGACCAACAAGGATGCCAACACGGCGGACGTGGCGATGGCAGTGGAGCCGGGGCATCGGGCGGTGATCGGCACGGTCACGGTCGATGGAGTCAAGCGGGTCACGCCCGACCTGGTGCGCCAGCTCCTCATCAGCCGCCCGGGCCGGCTCTACTCGCAGGACGAGCTGTTCCAGAGCCAGCGCAATCTCTACGGGTCCGACCTCTTCCGCTTCGCCACGGTCAACGTGGACTCGGCCTCGTTCAGACCGGACGCGGATTCGGTGCCGGTCCTGGTGCAGGTGAACGAGGCGAGGCGGCACCGCATCCGGAGCGGGATCGGCTACGGCACCGACGACTGCTTCCGCGGGTCCGCGGTGTGGACGACGCGCAATTTTCTCGGGGGAGGCGGCCGGATCCTCGAGCTCACGAGCCGGGTCTCGAAGGTCGGGGTCGGCGACCCCTTCGACTGGGGGCTGGCCAACAGCATCTGCAGCTCCTCGAAGGAAGACACCGTCGGCTCGGCAAAGGTGAACTTCTACCTCGGCGCATCGCTCCGCCGCCCCGCCTTCCTCTCGCCGAACAACACGATCTCGGTCTCGGTCTACTCTGAGCGGAGGTCGGAGTTCAAGGTGTATCTCCGGCAGGAGACCGGGGCGACGGTGCTCCTGCGCCGGGAGACCCCCAGGCGCCAGATCCCGCTCTCGCTGGCCTACAACATCTCGTATGGCAGCACGGAGGCGTCGGCGGTCAGCTTCTGCGCGTCGTTCAACGCCTGCACCCCGGACCTGGTGGAACTCCTCAGCCAGCGCCGCGTTCTGGCTACCCTCACGGCCGCGGGAACGATTCCCCGGGTCAACAACCCTCTCGATCCGAGCCGCGGGTCACTCGCCTCGCTCGAGGCGACGCTCAGCTCGAGATTCATCGGTTCCTCGTCGATTCAGCAGTTCACCCGGCTGGTGGGGGATTACTCGCGGTATCACCCGCTGACGCGCGACGTGGTGCTGAGCTGGAGGGTACGCGGTGGAATCATCTTCTCGCCGACCGTGGATGTCGCCACCGAGTCGGGCAACTTCATTCCGCCCGAGCAGCGCTTCTACGGCGGCGGTTCCAACGACGTGCGCGGCTACCGGAGGAACGAGTTGGGCCCTGTGGTGTACGTGGTTCCGCAGACGCACCTCGATTCCATGTCGGCGCTCGGACTGCCGCCGAGCCACGACTCGGTGACCGTCGCGGCCACCGGCGGGAATGCCATCGCCCTGGGCAACGTGGAGTTGCGGGTGCCGTCGCCGGTCTTCAGCTCGCGCATGCGCCTGGCGGCGTTCGTGGATGCCGGCGGTGTGTGGCAGCGTGGCGCGCCCAACTCTTCCACGGGCATCCGGGTGACTCCCGGCGTCGGCCTCAGGATCAGCACCCCGCTCGGGCCGGCGCGGCTCGACGTGGCCTACAATCCGTATGGTCTCGAGAACGGCATGCTTTTCCAGGTCGACAGCGTGGGCACGCTCACCCCGGTCCCGGGACAGGAATCGTTCGTGCTCGACCGGAAGGGCCGTGTCACCTATCACATCGCCGTGGGCCAGGCGTTCTGATGCGCCGGATCCTCGCCCGCTTCCTGTTCGTCTTCATCGTCGGCAGCCTGGCGATGGTCCTCGGTGTGGTGACGTCCATGACCCTCACTCCACCGGGGCGGGCGCTGCTCGCCCGCACCGTCTCGCGGGGCCTCGACGAGATCATCATCGGCCAGGTCAAGGTCGGGGCCATCTCGGGCTCGTTTGTCTACGATCTCACGCTCGAGGACCTGGTGGTGCGCGACACCAGCGGCGCCTTGCTCGCCGACCTTCCGCGCGTGCGCGTCAAGTACCGCCTGCCGAACTTCCTGGGCCGCCAGGTGGTGCTCAGCGCGGTCCATCTCGATCACCCGACCATTCAGCTCATCAAGCACCGCAGCGGGAGGATGAATTACGAGGAGGTGCTCGGGCTCAAGAAGGGGAAGGGCGGGGGCGCGTCCCCGCTGATCGAATTCCATGACGTGCGGATCAATGGCGGCGCGCTCCGGATAGCGCTTCCCTGGAACCCGTCGAGCGCGCTCAGGACCGGGGGGCAGCGCGACTCCGCCCTCGCCGCCGAGCGGGCCAAGCCGGGTCGGGTGATCGAGGAGTCCCCCGAGGGACTCCGGAAGGTCATCCTGCTCTCCGATCTCACCACCCGGATGTCCCGGCTCCGGATTACCACGCCCGACCGCAAGCCATTCACCATCGACCTCGACTCCCTGGCCACGCGGGTCAGCGATCCGGCGGTGACGCTGCGCGACGCGGTGGGCCGGATCCGCTTCCACGGTGACAGCGCGGTGGTCAGTCTCTCCCGCGGCGCGCTTCCCGGTACCCGCTTCTCCGGCGGCGGCGCCGTCACCTGGCCGAGGGACACCGTCCTCTTCGATTTCCAGGTGAACTCGCCGGAAGTGAGCCTCGACGACCTTCGGTGGGTCTCGCCCGATTTCCCTTCCATGACCGGAAGCGGCGTGCTCGTGGCCCGATCCGAGACCGGGGCGCTCACGGCGTACGACATCCGCGAGCTTCATCTCCGCGCCGGCACTCAGCGGATCGATGGCGACCTCGTCGTGCTCACCGACCGGAAGCGTGGGCTCGGGTTCAGGAACATGCGCCTGGCCCTCCGCGACCTCGATCTCGACGCCGCGCGGCCCTATCTCGACACCCTTCCCTTCTGGGGGCGGCTCACCGGCTCGGTGTCGGGCTCCGGCTACCTCGATGCCATGGACGTCGCTCTGGACTGGGCCTTTGCCGATGCGCGCGTGCCCGGTCATCCCGTCAGCCGGCTTGCCGGCGACGGCGTGGTCGGCGCTTCTCCGGACAGCGGTCTCACCTTCTCGGGATTCAACGTGCGGCGGTCGGATGTCGACCTCCGCACGGCGCGCCTCGTGGCGCCGGCGGTGATCCTGGAGGGCCGGCTGGCCGCTTCCGGAACCCTCGACGGACCGCTCAGCAACATCTCCTTCGACGGCACGGCCCGGCACCAGGACGGCGACCGCCCGGTCAGCCAGGCCGACGGGACGGTGCATCTCGACACCCGTTTCGACACCCTCGGCCTCGTCACCGACGTCCGGTTCGACCCCCTCTCCTTCGAGGGGATCCGGCGCGCCTTCCCCTCGCTCGGCGCCCGCGGCGATCTCCGCGGGACCTTCCGCAGCCGGGGAACCCTCTCCCGGCTGGAGGTGGATGCGGCACTGGCCGGAGAGCTGGGCAACGTGGATGCGCTTGGCACCCTCACGTTGCTGCCGCCCCTCTGGGGTGCCGAGCGACTCCATCTGCGCTTTTCCCACATCGACCTTGCCGCGTTGAGCGGGCGCTCGCTGCCGACCGATCTCAGTGGACGGCTCGAGGTGACGGGCAGCATCGACACCCTTCGGGCTCCCGAGGCCGACCTGGAAGTGACACTCGGGCGCGGTCGGGTGCGCGAGCTGGAGATCGACAGCGCCTACGGGAGGGGCGCGGTGCATGACAGCCTCATCAGGGTCGACACCGCGTACGTGGGCTGGAAGGGTGCCCGGGCGATGGGGAACGGCACCCTCGGCTGGCGGGCTCCGCACACCGGGGACATGGCGCTCAGCCTCATCGCCGACAGCCTCATCGGATTCGATTCGCTGCTCCTCGCCAGCACTAGTCAGGCACGCGACACGTCGAAGGACGCGCGGCCGCTCGGCGGCAGCGCATTCGGCAGCGTGACGCTGGCCGGCAGCCTCG
>CAYYXP010000082.1:0-6203 GCA_964475685.1 uncultured Gemmatimonadaceae bacterium
CCTGACCCGGACTCCTGTTGGATCGTACAGCGGCTCCCGCATCACCTGCCCCGCCACCCACCGGCCGAAGATGTCCACCTCGACCGGCGTTCCCGGGGCGGACCGCCCCTCGGGAAGGTACGCGTAGGCGATCGAGCGCTCGACGGTGTAGCCATAGCCGCCGCTGGTGACCCGGCCCACGATCTCTCCCCCGACGCGGACGGGCTCGTTGCCCAGTGCCACCGCGCGCGGATCGTCCAGCGTCACGCAGCAGAGCCGGCGGGTGATGCCGCGCGCGCGGGCCTCGACCAGGGCGTCGCGGCCGAGGAACCCTCCCTCCTTTTCCATCCTGACCGCGAAGCCGAGCCCGGCCTCGAACGGGTTGGTGTCGGAGGAGATGTCCTGGCCCCAGGCCCGATAGCCCTTCTCGAGACGGAGGCTCTCGATGGCGCGATACCCGCCCGCCACCAGGCCGTGCGGCTTGCCGGCGGCCCAGAGCGCCTCCCAGAGGGCGAGACCCTGTTCGATCGGGCAGTACAACTCCCACCCCAGCTCGCCCACGTATGTCACCCTGTGCGCCTCGACCGGCGTGTTCGCCACCGTGATGGATTGGCGGGTGAGGTAGGGGAACGCCGAGTGAGAGAGGTCCGCGGGGGAGAGCGCCTGGACGATGTCCCGCGCACGCGGCCCCCACAGCGCAAAGCAGGCGTAGCGCGAGGTGAGATCGTCGAGCCGGACGCCGCCGGCATCCGGCAGATGGGACTCGAGCCAGGCCATGTTGTGGGTGCCGAAGGCGGTGCCGGTGACGATCCAGAACCGGTCCGGCGCGGCACGGCTCACGGTGACATCGGCCTCGATCCCGCCGCGGCGGTTGAGCATCTGGGTGTAGACGACGCCGCCGACGGGGCCCGCCACGCGGTTGGCGCAGAGCGACTCCAGAAAGTGTGCCGCGCCGGCGCCCGATACTTCGATCTTGGCGAAGGAGGTCTCGTCGAAGGGCCCCGCCGCGTCCCGCGTGGCCCGATGCTCGGCGCCGGTGGCCGGGGACCAGAGCCGGCCGGCCCAGCCGTCGGGGCGGGTGTCGCGCTCTCCGGCCCGGGCATTGGCCTCGTAGTAGTTGACCCGCTCCCATCCCGCCTTCTCGCCGAACTCGGCCCCATGCTCGGCGTGCCATCCGTACACCGGCGACGTCCGGAGCGGCCGGCCCGCCTGCCGCTCCCGCCCCGGGTAGGCGATCGAGTAGTAGGTCTCGTAGACCTCGTTGGCGCGCGCCAGCGTGTAGCCGGGGGAGGCGAACTGGCTTCCGAATCGGCGGATGTCCATGCCCCAGAGATCGGTCTGCGGCTCGCCGCTGGCAATCCACTCCGCCATCACCTTGCCGACTCCGCCCGCGCCGGCGACCCCGTGCGCGCAGAAGCCGGCGGCGACGAAGAAACCGCGCACCGCCGTCTCCCCCAGGCAGAACTCACCGTCCGGCGTGAACGCCTCGGGACCGTTGACGAGCTTCTCGAACCCCACCGTGCGGAAGGCCGGCACCCGGCGCCGGGCGCTCTCCAGCAGCGGCCCGAAGCGATTCCAGTCGGGCTCCACCACCGTGAAGTTGAAGTCGGCCGGAATCCGGTCGAGCCCGTCAGAATCGAGCGCCCACGGTGTGGAGTCGGCGTGATAGCCGCCCATGACGAGCCCATTCCGCTCCGGCCGGACGTAGATCAGGCCGTCGAGATCGCGGAGAGTGGGCAGTCGCTCTCCCGGGTCCTCGGGACCCATGAACTGATCGGTCACCACATACTGGTGCAGCAGCGGCACCACTGGAATTCGCACGCCCGCAAGCCGGCCGATCTCCGCGGCATACATCCCTCCGGCGTTGACCACGACGTCGGTCGCGATATCACCCCGCGTGGTCCGGACTCGGCGGACCCGCCCCCGCTCGACATCGATCCCGACCACCCGCACCCCGGTCAGCAGCTGTGCCCCGCGCCGAACGGCGCCGTCGGCGAGGGCATGGCAGAGCCGGGAGGGATCGATGTAGCCGTCGGAGGGGAGGAACGTGGCGCCGAGCACCCCATCGGGGTCGAGCAGCGGGAACCGCCGCGCGGCCTCCTCGGCGGAAATGAGCTCCAGCGGAAGTCCAAAGGTCCGGGCCCACCCCGCCTGGCGCCGGAGCTCTTCCATGCGCTCTTCGCTGACCGCGAGGCGGAGGCCGCCGGTTTCCTTCCAGCCCGGCGGCTCGGCGGCCTCGTGCTCCAGCCTCCGGTACAGCTCCACCCCGTACATCATCATCCGGGTCAGGGTGAGCGACGCCCGGAGCTGACCCACGAAGCCGGCGGAGTGGAAGGTGGAGCCGCTGGTGAGGTCGGCGCGCTCGAGAAGCACGACGTCCCGCCACCCCAGCTCGGTGAGATGATAGGCGATGCTGGCGCCCGCGAGCCCGCCCCCAATGACGACACAGCGGGCCTGCGCCGGCCAGTCAGCCGCCACCGGCCTCCCTCAGCCAGTCGGGATAGCGGGGATCGGCCGCGCTTTCCTGCAGGCGGGCGAAGTGTCGGGCGGAGTAGGCCGCGTAGTCGAACTCGATCGGTGAGACCGCAATCTGGACCACGCCCCACATCGCCTCGCGGAAATCTGACATGATCCGCATCAGCCGAAGGGAGGCCAGGCGCCGGTCGGTGCACGGCTCGCCGAAGTAGCTCTCGAGCAGCACCCTGTCGTCCTCTTCCCTGAGATCGTTGTTGATGGAGAGGTTGCCCAGGTCGAAGTACCGGTCGCCCATTCCAGCATACTCCCAATCCACGATCCGCACCCGGGCGCCGTCGTGAATGAAGTTGGCGTTGAGCAGATCGTTGTGGCACGGCACCGGGAGGTGGTCCCCGCCCTGGAGGGCGGTCTCGATTGCCGCCGAGATCTGGTTGGCCCGAGTGAACTCCCGCGGCACCGGCACTCCCCGTGCGGCGGCGGTGCGGGCGTAGGCCTCCACCACCCGGTAGGGGCTGAAGGTCCCCGGAATCGGCGGGCCGTGGTGCACCGTCCGGACCGCGTGTGCCACCGCCGCCAGGGTGGCGGGATCGCGCATTTCGTCGGGGGAAATCGGCCGCCCCGGAATGAAGCGGGTGACGAGGGACTCCTCGCCCGCCAGAAATGCCGCCACCTCCGGCCCCACGCCCAGCCGTCCCGCTGAGAGCGCCGCCGCGTACTCGGCCCAGCGGTCGATTTCCAGAAAGGCCGTGTCGGGACTGGTGACCCGGATGACGTAGTCTCCCGCTCCGAGCCGGACGCGGTAGTTGCGGTTGGTGATGCCGCCGGGCAGCGGCTGCGCCTCGCCTTCGAGTTTCCCCAGGAGAGGCGCCAGCCGCACAAGGATGGCGTCGAGGAGCTCAGCCATGGCGGTCGAAGAACGACAGCAGCCATTTCACCACCCGAGGCTTGCCGAAGATGACCCCGTAGACCGCGTCGCCCGGCTGGCGCGGCTTCCGATAGGTCTCGACCCAGCGGCCGCCCGCCTCGGTCACCAGGAGTTCGGTGGCGGCGATGTCCCACAGGCGGACGCCGTAGTCCACCATCGCGCCGACCGAGCCCTCCGCGGCAAGGGTATGCCCGAGACAATCCGAGTAGGTGCGGACCAGGGGATGGACCCGCTGCAACCGGTCGAACGGCCGTGCCTGGCCACAAAGGGCAAACCGGTAGCGCTCGGCGGTGGCGATCACTTCACGCTCCATGACTTCGCCGCGGCCCAGGTCGCGGAGCCGGATGCGGCGCCCGTTCCGGAATGCGCCGAGCCCGAGGCCGGCGGTGTAGCGGAGCCCGAGCGCCGGCTGGTCGATGGCGGAGGCGACGGGACGACCTCTGTAGTGCAGCGCGATGAGAGTTCCGAAGAAGGGAATACCGTGGGTGAAGCTCAACGTACCGTCAATTGGATCGAGGATCCACTGGAACGGCGAGTCGGGACGGAGCGCCGGGAACTCCTCCCCCAATATCCCGTGGTCCGGGAAGGCCCGGGTGATGGCTCGGCGGAGGGCCTGCTCGGTCGCCAGGTCGGCGTCGGTCACGTAGCTCTGGTCGGCCTTGAGCCGTTTGGTCACCCCGCGCGCGAGGTGGCGGCGCACCGTGCGCCGGGCCAGCCCGGCAAACCGGATTGCCGCCGCATGGAAGCGCCGGCGCAGGGCCAGGGACAGCGGAGCCGAGTGGGACAGGTCGCACCTCCGGTTGGCGGCAGGGGTCTGGGCGGCGCTCTATGATAATCCCCGCCGGACCCCTGGGGAGAGGCGGGCCGGCTGGTCTGGACAGCAGGCTGGCCCTGCGGTAGCCTATCCCCCGGTAGACCTCCCTTCTACTTCCTTTGGCGACATCACCAGCATGGAGAGCGCGTCGATGACCACCAAGCCCGGACTGCACGCGGACTCCGAACGCGACACGGCGGATTTGGCCAGGTTCGGGTACAAGCAGGAACTCAAGCGCGCCCTCGGCACGTTCAGCTCCTTCGCGGTGGCCTTCAGCTACATCTCGCCTTCCACCGGCATCTTCACTCTGTATGCGCTGGGTCTTGGATTCATCGGGCCGGCCTTCTTCTGGACCTGGCCGCTGGTGTTCGCGGGACAGCTCCTGGTGGCGCTCAATTTCGCCGAGCTGTCGAGCCACTTCCCGGTGGCGGGATCGGTGTTCCAGTGGACCAAGTACCTGGCGGGCCGGAAATACGCCTGGTTTGCGGGGTGGATCTATCTCGCGGCGGGCGTCCTTACCGTGACGGCGGTGGTGGTGACGTTGCCGCTGGCGATGATCCCCGCGCTCAACGGGCTGGGATTTGCGATGGAAAACAACCTCGAGAACCAGCGCATGGTGGCGGTGGTCACTTTGCTCCTCATCACCGTGCTCAACATCTATGGCGTCAAGCTGGTGGCCATCGTCAACAACACCGGCGTCGTGTTCGAGATACTCGGCATGGTGGTGTTTGCCCTGATCCTGGGCGCGGCGTACAACCACCAGGGGATCGGTGTGGTGACCCAGACCGGGGGCCAGACGGTGACCTTCGGCGCCTTCACCGCCGCCATGTTCATGAGCCTGTTCGTGATCTACGGCTTCGATACGGCGTCAACGCTGGCGGAGGAGACCCGCGACCCGCGGCGTGAGGCCCCCAAGGCGGTGCTGGCGTCCATCATCGGCGCCTTCGTGATCGGCGCCATCTTCCTCTGGGGCACGCTGGCGGCCATCCCCGATGTGGGCGACGCCATGAAGAACGCGATGGGCCCCGCCCAGATCATCGAGGCCAACTTCTCCCCCTTCTGGGCCACGGTCTACCTGCTGGTGGTGGTCGCGGCGATCTTCGTCTGCTGTCTGTCCATTCAGACCTCGACGATCCGCCTGATGTTCGGGATGGCGCGAGACAGCCAGCTCCCCTTCTCCGAGTCGCTGTCCAGGGTGAGCCCGGCGCTGCACACCCCGATCGGCGCGTCCATCGCGGTCGCCCTCCTGGCGGCCATCCCGCTGCTGCAGTACGCCGGTGCCGCCTACATCGCCATCGCGGCGACGGGGATGATCTACCTCAGCTATTTCCTGGGGAACCTGGCGACGTTCCGCGCCCGGCTCGGTGGCTGGCCAAAGAAGCCGGGGGCGTTCAGCCTCGGGAAGCTGGGTGTGGCGGTGAATGCACTGGCCCTCGCTTGGGGGGGCAGCATGCTGGTCAACTTTGCCTGGCCCCGCGGCTGCTGTAACCCGAAGCCGACCGAGACGGTGGTGGGGGAAGTCCAGCTGCTCAACTTCCACCTCCCCTTCCTCGACAACGTGCCCGTCCTCTGGACGGTGTTCGGGACGATCTTCCTGATCGGGGCGGCGTACTACTTCGGCGTCCAGCAGAGGAAGCCGTTCACGCCGGTGGTGGTCCCGGAAGCGTAGACGAGAGAGGCGCGGCGCGGCTCACTTCCGAGTCCGCGCCTTCAATTCCTCAAACCAGTTCTGCACCAGCACCAGCTCGGTTTCCGCCGTGGCCGCCGTGCCCCGCACCATCACGAACCGCTTCCCGTCGGGCGCCACGTCGTAGAGCTGAAAGCCCCCGCCGATGCTGAACTGCGCAGCCGAAAAGAGCACCTTGGGCTCCCCGACCGCGAACCCGGGGCCTGGCTTGATCTCCACGCTGACCATCTCCTGCCGGCCGTTCAGGTGGAACAGCTCGCGGCCGTTGCGGGCCCAGATCGGCGAGTTCCCTCCGCTCAACGACACCTGCCATTTGGCCGACC
>CAYYXP010000083.1:0-9914 GCA_964475685.1 uncultured Gemmatimonadaceae bacterium
ATGGCCAGGAGTTTTGTCCTGGGGGCAAGGGTCCGCTCGAGCACGGCCCAGTCCAGCTGCCCCGACTCCACGTGCAGCGGCACGCGACGGATGGTGACGCCGCGTTCCCGCTCGAGCGCGGTCCACGGCGCGATGTTGGCGTGATGGTCGAGATCGGTGATCACGATCTCGTCGCCGGGGCCCCAGCCACGGCCGAGGGCGCGGCCGAGATGGAAGGTGAGAGTCGTCATGTTGGCGCCGAAGACCACCTCCTCGGCGGAGGCGCCGAGCAGATCCGCGAGTGCCGCACGCGAGCCCGCGATGATCGCGTCGGTTTCCGTGCTGGAGGGGTAACGCCAATGGGTGTTCGCGTTGTGGTGGTAGAGATAGTCCGTCATCGCGTCCACCACCGCCGTGGGGACCTGGGTTCCTCCGGGCCCGTCGAAATAGGCAACCGGATGGCCGCGGTGCCGGCGCTCGAGTGCGGGAAAGCTGGCGCGGATTTCGGCGGTAGAGAGGGTCACGGGGGCCTCGACCGGGCTGGCTGGTAGCCTGAGATATCACTTCATGAGTGATACGACAAGGGACATCAAGACAATGTGTTAACGCACAACATTGGACAAACCTTGAACAAAAATCAACGTTTGTTCAGCCCCGGCGGCAGCCATTGGGCCCTGAAACGCCCAGCGGCGGGATCGCCGCTGAGGCGGTCCCGCCGCTGGTGATGGAGGCGCAGGGAATCGAACCCTGGTCCGAGTAAGCTTCCAGAACAGCGTCTACGTGCGTAGGCCCGGCTTCCTGCCGTCGCCGCGGGGCGGTGCCGAACCGACCTCCCCTTGGCCTGGCTCCGTGTTACTCTCGCCGTCGGCGTCGGAGCGACGCGTCAGGCCAGCCTGGTTTTGCGATTCGACAAGCGGCGCTCCAGGCGGGCTCCACCAGCCGAAGGCGCGTCAAGCGAGCTTAGCTCAGCTTACGCGGCCAGTGCCAGTTCAGTATTGGCAGTTGAAACGTTCCAGATGGTTTTACCAGGACTCTGGACCTGGGCACGCCACCATCCCTTCACCAAACCCGTCGAAGCCAGTCGCCCCCGGGTGATCGGAATATACTATGCCGCCCCCTCCCCCGCCCGTTCCACCCGGTTCCGCCCGCTCTTCTTTGCCACGTACAGCGCCGCATCCGCCTGTGCCGCCAGGTTGGCCAGGCTCTGGCTGGTTTCCGGACAGCCGGCCACCCCGAACGAGGCCGTGAGGGGCCAGGCCCGCCCCTGCCACTCCCATGACGTCGTGCTCAGGCGAATCCGGATCCGCTCCGCGATCTTGAGGCCCGATTGAAGGTCGGTCCCGGGCAGCCAGACAGCAAATTCCTCGCCGCCGATCCGCCCGGCGGCGTCCACTCCCCGGACCTGCCCCTGGATGATCTTCGAGAAATGGGCGAGTGCCGCGTCGCCGGCCGGGTGGCCAAGGGTGTCGTTGAGGGCCTTGAAGTTATCGAGGTCGGCGTAGATCAACGATCCCGCCCAGGCCTCGCCCTGGCGAGACATGACCTCCTCGAGGCCGAGGCGGTTGAGGAGGCCGGTCAGCCGGTCCGTCGTGGCCCGGGAGCGCTGTTGATCGGCCTTCCGCGCTCGATAGAGTCGAGGCCCGGCATGGTCGAGAGCCGCCGTCAGCTCTGCTTCCGCCGCACCGGCCGGGGGGCGTCCACCCGGTGGCCATATCGCCACCGCCCCCACCGCCTCACCCGCCGATCTGATCTGCCGCAACACGACGGTACCGGGGTGCTGCCGCCGGTCGGCCACGCCGCCGCCGAGCGGGTCGCCTTCCACGACTCCGTCGCCGCGACGGCCGAGTGCCACCTCGCGGAGGGCACTGCCCTCGGGAAGACATGCATCGAGCAGCCGCCGATCGCCCTTGCCCGAAACGCCGATGACGCGGACCCGTGGGGCGGATGCCCGGGGATCCCGCACCAGTGAGTCCGCCAGCTCGCAGGCCACGACAACGACTTGGGACTCGAGCGCCCGCTCGAGCTGATACGCGAGCCTGAGGCCAACGCTGCTGGCCGACTCGGGGGACACTTCGTCGGCCTGCGCCTGGGCCAGCTCGACGATCTGCGGCCTCCGCCGGACGCCGTCGAGAAGGCGCTTCAGGTCGTCTTCCGCCAGGGCAAGAGTCGCAGGATCGGAAAGGATCGGCAGAAGCAGCCCCACGGCCGCGCCCGCCGCGGCATGAAAGACCAGAATGCCGCTCTCCATCCGCTCCACTCCGCCCTGCCCCTGGTCCCGGGCTCGCTCGAGCCGGCGGTCCACCGCGACGATCTGCGCCACCTCCAGCCGTTCCGCGTCCACGATCCGCTCCGCACGGGGGCCCTCCTCCCGCGGATCGAGCTCGGCCACCCAGACGCCGAGCGCCCCGTGCGACCGCCGGAGCCAATCGAGAGCAGGATCGGGAAGGAGATGGGTTCCGACACCGGCCGCGAGCGGCGCCGCTCCTCGCCGGCGGGCGAGCCACCATCCGGCGGCCGCGCCCACGATCAGGGCGAGGAGCAGCGCCACAGCCGTCACTCCCGCAGCCACCCCCGGCGGCGGAACCAGAGGTAGATGATGAGCGTCAGTGCGCCCATGGCCGCGAGGATGGCGGGATATCCCCACCGCGCGCGCAGCTCGGGCATGAACTCGAAGTTCATCCCGTAGATGCCCACGATGAATGTGAGCGGCAGGAAGAAGACGCTGAACACGGTCAGGACCCGCATGACCTCGTTGGTACGGTGGGTGGCAAGGGAGAGCTGGATGTTCAGCACGGTGTTGGTGTCGTCGAGCAGCTCATTGGCGTAAAAGTGATAGCTCTCGACATTTTCCTGGACGTCCCGGAGGAGCGCGGCCGGACGCCCCGAGACCGGAGTCATCCGCTGCACCACATCGAGAAAGCGCCACAGCAGTCTCGTGATGAGCGTCAACTGCCTCCGGAGAAGGTGGATCTCCTGGAGCGAACCCGCGAGGGCGGTTCCGGCCCGCTCCCCGGGTTCGAACAGCGCCGCCTCGAAGGCGTCGGTCCGTGCTTCCAGGTCCTCCAGGGGGGCGGCGTAGGTGTCGGCGGCGGCGTTCAGCAACCTGGCGGTCAGGCGGGCCTGCAGCGCCTCCCGCCCCGCCGGACCGTTCCTGATTCCCTCCTGGGCGACCTTGTCCTGCAGCCTCGATAGCCAGGGCTGCTCCACCCGGTGGATCGTGATCAGGAACGTGGGGGCGTAGAAGAGCGCGATCTTGCGGGTGAGCTCCTGCATGGTGGAACTGCCCTTGCCCGCGTGCTCGTCGTAGACCCGGATGATCGCAAACGCATAGTCGTCGAACTGCTCGAACTTGGGGAGGTGTTCAGGGTCGAGGCAGTCCTGGACGGATATCGGATCGAGGGCGTAGCGCGCCGCGATCTCCGACAGCTCCTCCGGCGTCGGTGCGACGACGTCGAGCCAATCGAAGCCGGCGTGTCCCGGGTCGACAACCGTGCGGGCCGTCACGCGCGGCAGATCCGGCTCGCCGCCGCAGCGGCGCCGAACCCGTTGTCTATGTTCACCACCGTGACCCCCGCTGCGCAGGAGTTGAGCATCCCGAGAAGCGCGGCGAGCCCCCCGAACGACGCGCCGTAACCCACGCTGGTGGGGACGGCGATCACCGGCACGGCCACGAGTCCTCCAACGACGCTCGGCAGCGCTCCCTCCATTCCTGCCACGACGATGATCACGCTCGCAGTCGAGAGCTGGTCGCTCGCCGAGAGGAGGCGGTGGAGCCCGGCGACGCCCACGTCGTTCAGCCGTTCGACACGGTGCCCGAACGCCTCGGCCACCGCCACCGCCTCCTCCGCTACCGGCAGGTCGCTGGTTCCGGCGGACACCACGAGGATGGTCCCCCCTTGCCGCGCCCGTGGGACTCCGTCAGGCGGCGCCTGCCAGGCCACGCGTCCGAGCGGGTTCCACGCCATGCGCGGGAAGCGCGCCCGCAGGCCGGCCGCCGTGGCCTCGGGGACGCGGGTGCCGAGAAACGACCCACTCGCCGCGTCCAGACGCTCGCAGATGGCGACGACCTGGTCGGCTGTCTTCCCCTCGCAGAAGATCACTTCCGGTTGCCCCTGGCGGAGGGCGCGATGGTGGTCTATGCGGGCGAACGGGAGCTCTTCGAGGGGGAAGTGCCGCAGCCGGCTCATCGCGGCCTCGGGCGCGAGGCGCCCGGCCGCGACGTCGGCCAGCAGAGCCTCGAGCTGCTCGGCTCTCACGCCACCGCGGCGACCGGCTCGAGGTAATCGAGGAAGATGGCCTCCGCCTCCGCGACCGACTCGATCGCGAAGAGGCGCTGCCGCAAATCGCTCGCGCCGTGCAGCCCCCTGGTATACCACCCGAGGTGCTTGCGAAATTCCATGACGGTCTTCCGCGTGTCGCCCTGGAGCCGGAGGGCGAGGCGGGCGTGCCCGAGGGCAACGGCGAACCGCTCCGCGGCCGAAGGCGGCGCCGGGGCGGGACGCCCGGCGAGGAGCGCCTGGCCATCGCGAAATATCCAGGGATTGCCGAAGGCGCCGCGCCCCACCATCACTCCGGCACAACGTGTGTGCTCCCGCATGCGGGCAACGTCCTGCCCGGTGAGGACGTCGCCGTTCCCGACGACCGGGATGTCGAGTGCCTCCACCACCCGGGCGATCTCGTCCCAGCGGGCCTGGCCCGAAAACATCTGGGTGCGGGTCCGGGCGTGGAGCGTGAGGGCCCGGGCCCCCGCATCCTGCATCCGGAGCGCGATGCCGACGGGATCACGTGAGTCGTCGCTCCATCCGCTCCGCGTCTTGACAGTCACCGGCAGGTGGGTGGCGCCGATCACCGCCCGGATGATCCCCTGTGCGAGATCGAGATCCCTGAGGCAGCCCGAGCCGCCATTGCGGTGGACCACCTTCTTGACCGGGCAGCCGAAGTTGATATCGATGAACTCCGGTCTGTAGTGTTCGGTGATCAGGCCCGCCGCCTCGGCCATGGCTTCGGCGTTGGCGCCGTAGATCTGGATGCCGATGGGACGTTCGACATCCTCGAACTCGGCGCCCTCCAGAGTGGTTCGGATGCGACGGCGAATGGCCTCCGACGAGAGGAATTCAGACAGGACGACGTCCGCACCCATCCCCCGGCAGATCTGCCGGAATGGAGCCTCGGACACCCCGGCCATGGGGGCCAGGATGAGCGGGAACGGATGCGCCGAAGCATAGGGCAACTGCATGGGCAGAAAATACTTGGAGGTTGAGGACTGGGCAATGGAAGGCGCCAACTCGATGCTGCGGACCCTGCTGCTCGCACTGGTGTGCTCGACCCCCGCTTCCGTCGCGCGCGCGCAAAGCGATCCGGTGCTCGCGTCCCGCGCCGAGTACGCGGAAGCGGTGCGGGCGCACCAGGCCCACGACCACGAGGCCTTCCTGCAGCATGCCCGGCGCGCCGAGGAACTGCGGCCCGAGCATGGCGGCGTCGTGTATGCGCTCGCCACGGCTTACGCGCTGACGGGCGACGACCAGAAGGCGGTCGGGACGCTCCGTCGCTTCGCCACATTGGGCTATTTCGCCGACGTCGCCGCCGACTCCGACCTGGTTCGATTGCGTGGCTCGGCGGGGTACGCCGAAGTGCTGCGGGCCCTCGAGGCCAACCGCCTGCCCGTGATCAAGAGCACGGTGGCGTTCACCCTGCCCGAGCGCGACCTGCTCACCGAGGGGATCGCCTACGATCCCGCCGGCAAGGCGTTCTTCCTCGGGAGCGTCCACCACAGGAAGATCGTCCGGGTGGACCCTGCGGGCCAATCCGCGGACTTCGTCCGGAGCGGGCGTGACAGCCTGTGGGCCCCGCTGGGAATGCAGGTGGATCCGGTACGCCGGACGCTCTGGGTGGCGGCGGGGACGGTGCCCCAGATGCTGGGATTCGACTCCTCCGACGCGGGACGCAGCGGGCTCTTCCGCTATGACCTCTCCACGGGGGCGCTGACGGGGAGAATCATCATTCCCCCCGACTCCACCGCGCACCTCCTCGGGGACCTCACCCTGGCACACAACGGCGACATCTACGCCAGCGACAGCCGCGCCCCGGTGGTATGGCGCCTGCGCGCGGGCGCCGATTCCCTCGAGCGCTTCGTGGAGTCGGCCCTCATCCTCTCGGCACAGGGGCTGGCGCTCAGCGAGGACGGACGCGCCCTCTTTCTCGCCGACTACTCGCGCGGAATCCTGAAGATCGATCTCGCAACCCGGCAGGTCACGCACGTCCCCGGCCGGGAGGGGGTGGTGGCCCTGGGAATAGATGGCCTCTACCGGGTGGGGCAGACGCTGATCGGGATCCAGAACGGACTGGAGCCGCATCGCGTCGTGCGCCTGAGGCTCGCCGCTCGGGGAGACAGCGTCATCGGCTTGGAGGTGCTGGAGCGCCTCCACCCGGCGCACGCCGAACCAACGCTCGGCGTGCTGGTAGGTCGGGATCTCTACTACGTTGCCAACAGCCAGTGGGAGCGGTTCGGCGACGCGGGAGCCGTGGCCCGGCCCGAGGAGCTGGCCCACCCCGCGGTGCTCCGGCTTCGTCTGTGACACTCCAGCCCCGATGACGTCTCTCCTCGCCGGCCTGCTGCTCGCCGCTCCCCTTGCGGCCGCAGTCGCGCAGAACCCCGCCGAGCGGTCGGCGCTCGACCGTTTCGCCGATTCCCTCGCGGCGGTCCCGACCCGGGACACGTTCGCTCTCCGCTCCACCGTCCGCTCGCTCGACCGCGCCACCTCAACTTCACATGACCCTCTCCCCGCCCTTCGCGCCGGGCTTGCCGCCACCCGCCTGGGCGAACTGGGGGCCGAGCCGGACTTCGGGGGCGCGGTGAAACGGCTGCGCAAGGCCGTGGCCCTCGCGTCGACCTGGCCCTGGGCTTGGCACGCCCTCGGAAACGCAGAGTCCCACCGGGCCAGGTGGGAACAGTCGGACCGGCTCGCTCTCGGCGGCCGGGTGGGGGTGGAGACGTTCGAGCGGGCACACGATCACTACCGGCGCGCCCTGCTGGCCGACCCCGGCTTCGAACCGGCAGCGCTGGCGCTGAGCGAGCTGACCCTTTCCCTCAACGATACGGCCCTGTACGGCGGTGCCGTCGAGGCACTCCGTCGCGCCGCAGCAGTGGAGCGTTCCCCCGCTGTGCTGACGGCGTGGGGACGCGTCGAGCGCGCGGCGGGGCAGCCGGACTCCGCCCTCGTCGCCTTCGAGGCCGCTCTCGCGGCCGGGGACCGGCGCCCCATGGGTCTCCTGGAGGTTGGGCGTACGAGGCTCGGCATGGGGCACTCCGGCGGGGAGGCTCCCTACTACGAGGGTGCGGCAGCCGACGACTCGGCGGCGGTGGCCGGTTACCGCGACGATCTGGTCCCGATCGCCTCGGATTCCGATCTTGCCGAATTCGATGCGGCACAGGGAGCGGCGCGTGCCGACTTCCTCGGGCGGTTCTGGGCGCGCCGGGACCGCGAGGAGCTTCGGCGGGACGGTGAGCGCATCCGTGAGCACTACCGGCGGCTGCTCTACGCCAGGCGGCACTTTGCCCTGACCATCAGCCGCCGGTTCTACGGGGCTTTCGACGCGTACCGCTCGGGCAGCGAAGAGCTGGACGACCGCGGCGTGATCTACGTGCGCCACGGCGAGCCGACGGACCGGCTCAAGCCGTTCGTGTTCGGCCTGATGCCGAGCGAGTCCTGGCGCTACGCCCGTGCCGACGGCGACCTCCTCTTTCACTTTTCCTCGGGTGCGGACGAGAATGGCGGCGGTGACCTCTACGATTACCGGTTGGTCGAGAGTGTGCTCGACCTCCACGGCGCCTCCGATGCCCCGGTGGACATGCTCCTGCTATCCCGAGACGCTCTCTCGCCGCTCTACGGCAGGATGTTGCACTGGGGCCCCTACGGTGCGGCGCGTTCCCGAGGTACGGAGCGGCGGATCGGACAGGCCAGCATCGCATTCGGCACCTCCACCGATTCCTACGAGCTGCAATTCGCCCAGCCCCTTCGAGTGGCAGCCAGCCTCGTGGCCATCGGGCGCGGACCGTCGGGGCCGACCACGCACTTCGTCTTCGCCGTCGCGTCGCCCGACGGCACGCCGCCACTGCGCCCCGGCGAGATTTATGATGTCCGTATTCGCCTCGCCGCGTTTGACGGGTCGGGGCACGGTTTCGCGTCGGCGGACACCGTCGTGGCCATACGCGCCCCGCGTACCCTGGCGCCGGGTCAGTACCTGCTGGGGCGTGCCGAGATGGTGCTGCCACCCGGACGCTGGGGCTGGAGGGCCGCGGTGCAGATCGGCGATGAGGCGGGCACGGTGCTCCCGCACGATACCGTGCGGGTGGCCGCCCATGACGACGCGCTTGCCCTCAGCGACCTGGCCATCGGGACCGCGGGCGCGAGCGCCGTCTGGAAGCCTGCGCCACGCGACACGGCCTTCATTGCGCCGTTCGGTGTCGTGCCGGAGGGGAGAGACGTTGAGCTGTATTACGAGGCATCGGGAGTGCGGGCCGGGGCGGTGTACGCCCATCAGATCGCTGTCTTCCGGCTCAAGGGCACCCCGGCCGTGGCGGAGCGCCGACCGGTGGTGCGGCTGGGGTTCGACGAGGCGACCGGAGACTCCCTTGTGCGCGCCCGCCGCACCCTTCAGCTGCGCCGCCTCAAGCCCGGCCGCTATCTCCTCGAGGTCCGGATTACCGGACGCGATGGCACTTCGGACCTGCGCCGCAGGGAGTTCCGGGTCGTGGAAACTCCGCAGTGACTCCCGCGGTCAGGCGCCCGACTGTTCGAGGGGGCCAGGACCCGGCGGGTGAGGTTGCGTGGCCCGGTCACTCCCATTCGATGGTGGCGGGCGGCTTGGAGCTGACGTCGTAGACCACGCGGTTGACCCCGTCCACTTCGTTGGCTATGCGGCTGGAGATCCGGGCGAGCACGTCCGGCGGAAAGGGGAACCAATCGGCGGTCATCCCATCGCGGCTGGTGACGGCACGCAGCGCAATGACCTGATCGTAGCTCCGGAAATCGCCTTGCACCCCGACGGAACGAATGGGCAGCAACACCGAGAACGCCTGCCAGATCTCGTCGTACAGCCCCGCCGCGCGAATCTCCTCGATGTAGATGTGATCGGCGCGTCGCAGGATGTCGACCGCCGGTCTCGTCACCTCGCCGATGATCCGGATGGCCAGGCCGGGTCCCGGGAAGGGATGCCGCCCCACCATCTCCTCGGGCAATCCCAGCTCGCGACCCACCTGCCTGACTTCGTCCTTGAACAGCTCCCGGAGCGGCTCCAGCAGCGTGAACGGGAGCCGTTCGGGGAGCCCGCCGACGTTGTGGTGGGTCTTGATGGTCACCGACGGCCCGCCCATCGGGGAGAGCGACTCGATGACGTCCGGGTACAGCGTCCCCTGGGCCAGGAAGGGGATGGTGCCCAGGCGCTCGGCCTCTTCCTGGAACACGGCGATGAACTCGGCCCCGATCAGCTTGCGCTTCTGCTCCGGGTCGGTCACCCCGGCCAGGCGATCCAGGAACCGCCGGACCGCGTCGACGTAGACCAGGCGGAGGCCGACGTGTTCCTGGAACGTCCGCCGCACGGCGGCCCCCTCCCCTTTCCGGAGGAGGCCGTTGTCCACGAAGACGCAGGTGAGCTGCTCGCCGACGGCCCGGTGGACCAGCGCCGCCACCACCGCCGAGTCCACACCCCCCGAGAGGGCGCACAGCACCCGCTGGGACCCCACCTGGCGGCGGATCGCGTCCACCGCCTGGTCCACGAAGGAGGCCATGGTCCAGCCGGTCCGCAGGCCGGCGATGCCGAAGAGGAAGTTGTCGAGGATGCGGCCTCCCTGCGGCGTGTGGGCCACCTCGGGATGGAACTGGACGGCGTACAGGCGGCGGTCGGCGTCAGCCATGGCCGCCACCGGCGAGTTCGAG
>CAYYXP010000084.1:0-13756 GCA_964475685.1 uncultured Gemmatimonadaceae bacterium
CCGAGCGCCTCCCGCACCGCCGCCGTGTGGGTGCGAAAGCGCATCAACTCTTCCGTGATGTCCAGGCGATCGGCCTGGAAGGCTATTTCCTGGGCGAGCCGGGTCTCGTCTACCTGCCGGCCGTCGAGAAGCTGGCCCACCGCGGCGCGAAGCCGGTCGCGTTCCCGGACCAGTCGGTCCGGCGCCCGGGCGGCGATCCGCTCGACGAGCTCGTTCAGGACCGCCACGCGATGGCCCAGCTCCGACGCGATCGCCGCGCCTTCCCGTTCCCGCATCGCCCGGCACTCGGCGGCCGCCTGCCCGACGACCGGCTCCACCTCCGCCCACGCGACCTCGAGGTCGCCTTCGGTGTTCGCGGTCAGCACCTCGGGCTGGCGGGCAACCATGTCGACGGTGATCTCGCCGCCCAGGCCGAGCGCCGACTGCAGCTCGCGCAAACGCCCCGCGACGAGGCGGGCCCGCTCGAGATCGACCCCAAAGCCGCCGGCGGGGCGAGCCGGATACTCCGACCACCGCACCTGCACCGCGACGTGCCCCCGGTCGAACTCCTTGCGCAGGCGGTCCCGCAGCTCCGGCTCGAGAGTGGACAGTTCGGCGGGGAGCTTGGGCGACAGGTTGAAGTGCCGGTGATTGACGGTGCGAATCTCGACCCGGAGCCTTCCGCCCGCGACGGGGCCTTCGGCCGCGCCGAACCCAGTCATGCTGTACGGCACCGAGCCTCCCCCAGTTGCCGGGAAACCGTAAAATCTAGTTGGGGTATGGAAGTTAGGCTACGGTGGGCTAATAGCTCGCACTGGGTCGACCCCGTGCCTGATAGCTGATGGCTATTGGTCAGTGACTCTTGGCCGATGGCGCTTGGCTCAACGCTTCGCTCTCCGCCGGTTAATGGCTATTACTCTCTGTCGGAGAACGGCTTACAGCCCGGGCCTCATCTAGTTTGCGAACTCCCAGCGGACCCCGAAATTGCTGCCGTACGACGGGATCCGGAACCCGGGGACGTAGGTCAGCTTCGTGGCGGTGAGATTGCCGCGGTCCCAGTACACCGTAAAGCTCTGCAGCTGGAACTCGACGAGGCTCCGGAAGAACGTCGCACCCCGCAGAGGGATCGGCTCCCCAGACTCATTTCGGCCGATCGTCCCCTGCCCCCAGGTCTCCATGCTCAGCCGGAGCTTGAGGTCGAAGATCCCGCTCCGGAACTTTCGCAGAAACTTCGAGCGCAGCGTTGCCGCCGTGAGCGAGTGGGTAGGCGGCATGCCGTCCACGGTTCCCTTCCGCGGATCGCTGTACCAGCTCTCGAGCGTGATCCACGACAGGGGTGCCACCCGGACGCCCACCGTGAGCCAATCCACCTCCGGCGACGGCGCCAATGACACCACGCGGGGAAACTCCGCGTATCCGAACGGGCTGAACGCCGAGGTGCGCGACCACTGCAGCCGCACGCCGAGACGCGAGCGCTCCCATGCGAGCGTCGCCTCGTAGTCCCGGAGCTCCTGAGCGGTGTCGGCGGCGATGGACGGCGCCGCGACGAGCTTGCCGATGCGCGCGCTGCCGGTGAGGGAGAGTCCGGGCACCGGGTGGAGCCCCCCGGTGAACATGACGTAGTCGCTGCTGCGCTCACCATCATGGCGCTGGTGCACCGCTTCCCCGCTGGCGCTGAAGAAGGGAGCCGGCGTCCATCCCACGGTCGCCCGCGTGTCGAGCGTCGTCCATCGGGTCCGATGGAAGGCCGAGCCGCCGATCGAAAAGGTGGGCGTGCGATAGGAGGCGTAGCCGCCCACCTGGTTGATCTGCTGGTCGATTCCCGATCCGTCCCACGCCGACCTGGCATAGACCAGATCCACCCCGGGCCCGAGACCGTCATCGCGGGAGCGGAGGGAGAGTCGCACCTGGGCATCGGTGCGGGTAGCCTTGAAGGCCGGACCCAGGGTGTCGGCCGCCGTGACGTCGGAAATCACGAAGGCTCGCCGGAGGGGACGCGAACGGATGAGCTGGGCCTGCAGGCCGAATCTGGCCGAGGGGATGTAGCCCCCCTGCGCCCAGACCTGGGTGTTGGAGTAGCCGCTGCTCACAACGTTCACCGTGGGCGAGCTGAGATAATCTCCGGCGAGCGCAAACCCGAAGCCCGAGCGGAATCGGTTCTCGAGACCGGCCTCGTACCGGGCGAAGTTGCGATCGCCCCGCGCGATGGCAATGCGGGACCTCGGGGCCAGGCGATCGTGCTTCCGGGTGAAAAGCTTGACCCGGAGGAGACCGGGCCATCGCTCTACCTCGATGCGGTCGAGAAAGCTGAGGCTGAAGAGGGCCGGGTCCACCCCGATGCTGTCCACACCCGCCGCCACATAGGGCAGTCCGTCCAGGTAGTACTCGGCCGACGTCGCCCCTCTCGCCTGGAAGTTGACCGGCTCCGGCCGGCCGGTGAAGCCCCCGCGCCAGAGAAAGACGCCGGGAATCTGTCCCACCAGATCTCCGACGGTGGCGGCGTGGCCCCACTCGATGGAATCGCGGTTGAAGACGACCAGGGTCAGCGGCGGCCGCGGGCCCGGGGCCCCCATGGCCGTCAGCGTCGGGACGCGGACCCGCTCCTCCTTTTGCACCGCGAGGAGCCTCGCGGTGTAATCCACCGTGTCGCGGGCGAGCGAGTCGGCCGGGAGAGTGTCGTCGAGGATCTGCGCATGGAGGACCGCGGTGAACGGCGAAAGGGCGAGACCTGAGGTGACGAAGGCAAGCGCTGCCGCGCGCACCGCTCCGGTCACTGTGGTGGCGCGAGCAGGAACTCGGTGAACAGCCGCACGCCGATGCCGGTGGGGCCCTTCACCCGCGTCGCGTCGTCGCGGTCGGTATAGGCGGTGCCCGCGATGTCCAGGTGGGCCCAGGGGAAGCCGTCCACGAACTCCCGGAGGAACCACCCCGCCGAGATGCTCCCCGCCGGGCGCCCTCCGGCGTTCTTCACGTCGGCGATGTCCGACTTCATCAGGTCGCGGTATTCGTCCCAGAGCGGAAGCGGCCACACCCTTTCGCCGGCGCGCTCCCCGGCCAAGCGGACCCGCTCGATGAGGGCGTCGTCGGTTCCCATCACGCCCGTGGCGGTGTGCCCCAGCGCTACGACGACGGCGCCGGTCAGGGTAGCGATGTCCAGGACACAGGCGGGTTGATACCGCTTGGCGTAGGTGATCGCGTCGCAGAGAATGAGCCGGCCCTCGGCGTCGGTATTGATGACCTCGATCGTCTTGCCCGACATGCTGGTGATCACGTCGCCGGGCTTGAAGGCGGTGCCCGAGGGCATGTTCTCGGTGCTCGGGATCAGGCCCACCACGTGCACCGGAGGCCGCAGGCGGCCGAGCGACTCGAAGGCGCCGAGCACCGCGGCCGCGCCCGACATGTCGTACTTCATCTCTTCCATGTTCTGTGCCGGCTTGATCGAGATCCCGCCGGTGTCGAACGTCACGCCCTTTCCGATCAGCACCACCGGGGCCCCCTCGGCGCCCTTGTACTCCAGCGCGACGAACCGGGGCTCCTCCGCGCTGCCCTGCGCGACAGCCAGGAGCGCGCCCATCTTCTCCTTGACGATGCCCGCCTTGTCGAGCACCGTGATGGCGAACCCGTAACGGGAAGCGATCTCGCCGGCCGTCCGGGCGACGTAGGACGGCGTGCAGACGTTGCCCGGCAGCACCTGGATCTCCCGCGCCAGGGTCTGCCCCGCTCCGATTGCCGCGCCGGTGCGGTGCCCCCTGACAATCGCCTCGGTGTCGGCCGGCGCGAGGATGTCCACGTGCTCGAGCACCGGCTTCTTCTCCTCGGGCGGGCGCTTCATCTCGGTGAATTGCCAGACTCCCTGGGCAAGCCCTTCTGCCACCACCTGCCCCGCCTCCTCCGCCCCTACCGCCCCTCGCGACTCGGAGGGGATATGGAACGCCGCCCGAGGCACGCCGACCGACCGGGCTCGCTTGGCCGCGGCGGCCGCTGCGCGCCGGATACTCCCCCGGTTGACCTCGTCCGGCTTGCCCAGCCCAACCAGGAGAATCCGGGCGGCCGGTCCCGTGGGGTAGACCATGGCGAGGTCATCCCGCTTGGCGGTGAAATCACCGGCCGCCATCAATCGCCCGATGGCGCCTCCGCAGGCCGTGTCCAGCTCGGCCAGCGACGGGGGCAGCGGCCCGCGCGCGACCGCAAGCGCCAGCAGCGGAGTCTCGTGACCCAACGGGGCGGCAGCGACGACGTCGGTCTCGAACGGCATAGGGTCCGGGGGCGGCGGAGAAGGAACGGGGAAGTTCGGGGACGGGCTGCGGACGGGAAGCTATACGGGAGGCGTAGGCAGCGGCAACGGGATCGCCGCGCTAGACCTGCCCGTGATCCGCCGGTACCGGCGCCGGGGCGACGCGGTGCTCTCCCGTGTGGGCGGCGCGGAGCCCGAACTTGGCCCGGACCCAGGTCCGGAACTCGTCAAGGATCTCGTAGACCGTGGGGATGACGAGCAGGGTCAACAGGGTGGAGGTGATGGTTCCGCCGATGACGGCGCGACCGAGCGGGGCGCGGAAGTCGGCGCCCTCGCCATGCCCGATCGCAACGGGGATCATGCCGGCGATCAGCGCGAAGGTGGTCATGATGATCGGCCGGAGCCGGATGCGGCCAGCCTCGATGAGCGCTTCCCGGAGCGGCTGTCCCCGCTCCCGCGCCCAGATCGAGAAGTCGATCAGCAGGATCGCGTTCTTGGCCACGATGCCCATCAGGAGGATAACCCCGATCAGGCTCATGATGTTGAGCGTGCTGCCGGTGATCCAAAGCGCGAGAACAACCCCGATCAGCGACAGCGGGAGGGAGACCAGGATGGCCAGCGGGTCCACGAACGATCCGAACTGGATCACGAGGATGAGGTACATCAGCAGGATCGCGACGCCGAGCGCGGTGAAGATCCGGGTGAACACCTCGGCCTGGTCCCGGGACTCGCCGCCGAACGTGATGGTATATCCCGGAGGCAACTGCAGCGACGCCAGGCTGGCGGCAATGTCGCGCGTGACCTGGGTGAGCGGCCGGCCGGCGACGTTCGCCTGCACGATGACCACCTCGTCGCGGTCGAGGTGGTCGATCTGCGCCGGGCCCAGCCCCTGGGTGATTGTGGCCACCTGACCGAGCGGCAGCGTGGTGGGCACGCCGCCGGGCGTCGTACCAGCCACCAGCGGAAGCCGGGTGAGATCGGTGACCCGCTCCCGCCACTCCGGGGCGAGGCGCACCGTCACGTCCCGGGTCTCCCCCGACGGATCCACCCAGTCGCCGGCGTCTATGCCGGCAAAGGCGGGCCGGAGCGATTGCGCCACCTGTCCCACCGTGATGCCGAGCAAGCCGGCCAGGCCGCGATCGAGCTGCACCTCCAGCTCCGGCTTCTGGCCGCGGGTGGAGAGCCCCACGTCGACGGCCCCGGGCACCCTGGACACCATCGCCGCCGCGCGCTCGGCGAGCGACGTCAGCACCCGGGCGTCGGTCCCGCCCATCTGCACCTGGATGGACTTGAGCGCCCCGCCGAAGCCGCTGGTGAACACCGAGACCTGAACCCCGCCAATAGCGGCCATCTCGCGGCGGAAGATCGCCCCGAGCTGGTCCTGGCTGATGCTTCGGTCCGCCTTGGGATGAAGCTTGACGTAGACCAGCGCCTGGTCCACCGACGGGGCCTTGCCCGGCACCGACGCCCCGACCGTGGTGTAGGTGTACCGCACCTCGGGGTGGGCCCGTGCGCGGCGCGCCGCCGCTTCGGCCTTGATCCGGGTGTACTCCAGGTTCGACCCCGGCGGCGCCTCGACCGTCATGCTGATCTCGCTCCGGTCGCTGACCGGGATGAACCCGGAGCCGACTATTCCCACGCCCACCATCGCGATCGCCGAGAAGAAGGTCCCCAGCGCGAGCAGCACCATCGCGAGGCGGTGATCGAGCGCCCAGGCGATGACATCCTTGTACCGGTCCGCCATCCGGTCGAACCAGAGGTTGAAGCGGTCGAGCGCGCGCGCGATGGGGTTCCTGCGCTCGTGCGCTTCGGTCTGCGGGTCCGCCCAGTACGCGGAGAGCATCGGGTCGAGCGAGAAGGAAACGAACAGCGACACCAGCACCGAGCAGGCGATCGTGAGCGCGAACGGCTTGAACCACTGGCCGGCGATACCGTACATGAAGGCGACCGGGATGAACACGGCGACGATCGAAAAGGTGGTGGCCGCCACGGCCAGGCCGATCTCGTCGGTCCCCTCCTGCGACGCCTGGAAGTGGTCCTTCCCCATCTCGATGTGGCGCACGATGTTCTCGCGCACCACGATGGCGTCGTCGATCAGGATGCCGATGGCCAGCGTGAGCCCGAGCAGGGACATCGTGTTGAGGGTGAAGCCGAAGGCCCACACCGCCACGAACGACGCCAGCACGCTCACCGGTAGCGCCAGGCCGGTAATGACCGTCGAGCGCCAGGAATTGAGAAAGAGGAACACCACCAGCACCGTGAGCAGGGCTCCCTGGATCAGCGCCTCTTCGACGTTCCGGACGGCGGCTTTCACCCGGAGCCCGGCGTCCTGAACGATCTCCAGCCGGGCGGAGGCGGGGATCCTCTTCTGGAGCTCCGCGATGTGCTTGTGAATGAGGTTGGTGACCTGGGTGGTGCTGTACCCCTTGGCCTTGAGCACCTCGATGCCCACCGCGTCGCGGCCGTTGTAGAGGGCCTTGGTCCGCTGTTCCTCGGTCCCGTCGAAGACCCGCGCGAGCTGCCCCAGCCGGATGAGGTCGCCTCCCCGCTCGGCCACCACCAGGTTCGCGAAATCCTGCGGCGAGTCGAGCCGCCCCTTGAGCCGGATGGCGCGCTCGTCGAGCGGCCCGTTCAGCCGGCCGACGGGGGCGGCGAGATTCTGCAGCTCGAGCGCCTGCACCACCTGCGCCACACCGATACCCGCGCTCTGAAGGTCGCCGGGCCTCAGCTCCACCGTCATCTCGCGGTCCACCCCGCCGACGACGTTCACCTGGGCGACCCCCGGAATGGTCCGAAGGTCGCGGACGATCATCGGATCGGCGATCCGGGTCAGGGCGGAAGGCGGGATGTCGTCCGAGGTGAGCGCGAGCGTGAGGACCGCCTCCTGGGACGGATCGAACCGGGTCAGGATCGGCTCCTCCATCTCGGTCGGGAGGTCGGCCCTCTTGGTCGAGATCGCATCGCGGATATCCTGGCTCGCCTCCTGGATGTCCTTCTCGAAATCGAAGAAGACGATGAACTGGGCGAGGCCGTCGGTGGCACTCGCCTGGGTCTTGGGCCAGTCCACGCCGCTGATGGACGAGAAGGCTTCCTCGATCGGGTTCACGATCTCGCGTTCGACCGTCTCGGGGCTGGCCCCGGGGTAGATGACCGTGACACCAATGATCGGCTGCTGGATATCGGGGAACTCGTCGGTCTGCAGGTTGACCAGCGCCGCGAGCCCAAACGCCACCAGGGCCACCATCGCGGTGATGGTGACGATCGGCCGCTCGATGGCAAAGTCGGAGATGAACATCAGCGCTCGATCTCTTCCTCGAGCACCCTAATGCGGCTGCCCACGGGCACTCCTTGCGCCGAGCCGAGCAGGAGAGTGTCTCCCGCGGCGACGCCGGACTCCAGCTCGACGAGCTCCGCCGCCTCATCGCGCACGCCCAGCTTGACCGGCACCTCGGAGACCCGGCCGCCGACCACCTTGTGCACGGTGGGCCCGGTGCCGCGGGTGTCCACCACGGAGATCGGCGCGGCCACCGCGCTCTTGCTGTCGGTCGCGACTCGCCCCTCGGCAAAGACACCGGCCACGAGCGCCCCGTCGTTGTTCGGAACGGCAACGTGGATCCTCACCTGCCGAGTCGACGGATCGACGACGGGATTGATGCGCTCGATCCTGCCCGCAAAGGGGCGATCGAAACCGCGCACCGAGAACTCCACTGGCGTGCCGATCTTGAGCCGGCTGATCTGATCGGTGGAGACACTCCCCTCGAGCCGCAACTTGCCGGGCTGGACGACCGTAAAGAGCGCCGCGCCCACCTGGACCACGTCACCGGTGTGGACCCGGCGCTCACTCACGGTGCCATCGAACGGGGCGCGCACCGTGGCGTGATCGAGCTGCTTCTGCGCCGAGGCGAGACGGGCCTGGGCATCGGCGAGTGCGCCCTCGGCATTCGTCGCCTGCACCCGGGACCTCTCGAGATCGCGGTCGGCAACGGCTCCCGCCTGGCCCAGGCGCTCCGCGCGCTCCTGGTCGCGCCGGGCCAGATCCAGCGAGGCTTCGGCGCTCCGCACACCCGACCGGGCGGAGAGAAACGCGTCGCGCAGCGCCACATCGTCGATCCGCGCGAGCACGGCGCCCGCCTTCACCCGATCTCCCGCCTCCGCGTAGCTCTTGAGCACCACCCCGGCAACCTCGGCCCGCACGCTGGCGGACTGAAGGGGCTCCAGTGTTCCTGATATGCCCGGGCCGCTGCGCAGCTCGGCGACCGAGGCCACGGCGATGTTTTCCTTCCCGACCGTGATGACCGCTTCGCTGCCGGGGGTCGAGTCTTCCGTGTCCTGCCGCCCGCAGCCGGCGAGCGGCACGAGCACCATCAGGCCGGCGGCCACTGTGCGAGCACGCTTCATTGGCTCGGAACTCCGGTTTGAGTGGCCGCGGGAGATCCCTGGGTCGCGCCGGTGCCGGTGGGCGCGGCTGTCGCGCCGCCGGCCGGGGAGAACGAAACCGGCACGCCGTTCATGGAGAGAGGCAGCGCCGGCAGGAGGTCGAGCCTCACACGGGCGACCTGGAGGTCGCGCGCGGCGTGCGCACGCGTCGCCTGGGCCTGCGCGAGCTGAATGCGGACGTCGTTGACCTCGGTCTGGGTGGACATCCCCTCGCGATAGCGCAGGTCGGCGATCTGGTACGCGCGAGCCGCCTGCTCCTCGGTGCCAGCACTCGCCTCCCACGCCGCCAGCGCGGCCGCCAGCTGGAGCTCCGCGCTCCGCGCGTCGAGCTGGGCCAGCTCCCGGATCTGCTGCTGCCGAAGCCGGGCCTGCTCGAGGTTGGCGCGAGCCACGTCCTCTTCACCGCCGATCCGCCCACCGGTGAAGATCGGGACCGTGAATCCGAGCGACACTGTCCAGTCGGTCAGGTAGTCGGTGCCGAACGGGCTGCCGTTGTCGGGATAGCCCAGCTCCGCGAAATCGGAGGTGAGGCGAAGCTGGGGGAATCGCTGCCCCCGCGCGGCCCGGAGGAGCCCTTCCTGGGAGGTGACCGCCTCGTCCGCCTGGCGCACCGGCACCCGGAGCGCGGTACTGGTATCGCCGCGGGCGGGCACCAGCTCCGCGAGGTGCGGCGGCTCGACCGGAGCGGTATCGCCAAGCTCCGTCGTGAGGACAAGCTGCTGATCCAACGGCAGGTCGAGAAGCTGCTTGAGCCGGTAGTGGGCCAGGTCCCGGTCCGCCCGGCGCTGAATGACCACCGGTCGCTGGTTGTCGCGGGTCACCCGCGCGCGCAGCAGCTCGAATTCCGACTGGGTTCCGACTTCCCGGCCCAGCTCGGTCTGCCGAAGCGTCGAGTCGGCCTGCTCCAGCGTCGCCTCGGCGATGGCGGCGAGCCGGTCGCCCAGCGCCGCGTCGTAGTACGACCTCGTCACGTCGAGAATGAGTTGCGCCCGGGCCGAGGACACGCCAAGCTCGGCGCTCCGGAAGCCCGCCGCTGCCGCGGAGGCGCGTCCGCTGGTCTGGCCCCCGCTGAACAGCGTCTGGGAAAGCGACAGGCCGAATCGCCAGGTGTTCTCCCGGCCGAACGGCAGGTTGCGAAAGTTGGCGAAGGGATCCGACGCGCTGGAACACTCGACCGCGCTCTCCAGCGAGTCGAGCCGCTGTTCCACAGTGAGCTCCGGCTGTGGGGTGAAATGGGCGCATTCCGGCGCGGGGGTCGGCTGGGTGCCGATCGAATCCTCCCCCTGGAGCACCGAGAACTGACTGTTGAGGGTCCGCTGGTAGAAGGCGGCGCCCGAGAGCTGGGGATAGTAGGCGCTGCGGGCGCGCCGCTGGTCGCCCCGGGCGCGGGCGACGTCCGTGCGGGCGAGCCCGACGGTCTCGCTCTCACCCTCGGCGATTCCCAGCGCCTCAAGCAGCGAGATCCGGCGCGCTGAGGAATCGGGAGGTCCGGCGGGTGCCTGGGCGTGGACGCTGAGGGCCGGCGAAAGAATCAGCGCGAGAACGAGCGGCACGTTTCGCCGAGCGCGCAACGGCGAGGGGTTCATGGGCGGCGAGTATATCAGGTGGGGATGGGGCCTGCAAGTAGCCACTTGCGGTGGCTACTCCGATCGCCGCGTGGCCGCCTCCCATCGGGCGAAGGCCCGGTCCAATTGCGCCTTGGCGGCCTCCAGCTCCCGGCCGATCGCCCCGGCCCGCGCGGCGCCTTCGTTCGTGAGGTAGAGGTCGGGATCCTCGAGCTGCCCCCGTAACACCGCCACCCGCCCCTCCCACTCGGCGACCTCCAGCTCGGCGGCGGCGACGGCCCGTTCCGCCGAGCGGCGCGCGGACTCCTCCTCGCGTCGACGAGTATCCTCGGGCCGGCGAGTCTGCTTTCGCTCCTTGACGCGGCGCAGCGCCTCGCTCTCCGCCGCGGCCACCGCGGCGGCGTGGGCGCGCTCGGCGCTCACCGTCTCCCATTCGGTAAAACCGCCGGGGAAGTCGGTGATCCGGGTGTCGTGCAGGATCCAGGTGCGCGTCGTGAGCCCGCGCAACAGCGCCCGGTCATGGCTCACCAGGATGACGGTGCCTCCGTACTCCTCGATGGCGTCCTCCAGAGCCTCGATCGATTCGACATCGAGGTGATTGGTCGGCTCGTCGAAGACCAACAGGTTCGCGCCCGAGAGCATCATCATCGCCAGCGCTACCCGCGCGCGCTCGCCGCCGGAAAGAGTGCCCGCCTCGCGGAGCACCGCGTCACCGGTGAATCCGAAGCGCCCGAGATGCCCCTGCACCGGGCCGCGTCCCCAGGAAGGCCGGAGCGAGTTGATGATGTCGTAGAGCGTCTGGTCCGCCGGCACCTGCGCCAGATCCTGCCGGTAATGGGCGATGGTCACCGAGTCGGGCACCCGGACCGTGCCTTCGTCCGGCGCACGGTCGCCGACGAACACGGAGAGCAGGGTGGACTTCCCCGCCCCGTTTGGTCCCACGAGGCCGAGGACGTCTCCCCGCTCGACTCGCGCGCTGAACCCGCCCAGCAATCGACGGCCGCCCACCAGGAGACCTACCCGGTCGGCCACGACGACCTGGTCACCGCCGCGCTCCTCGGCGGTGAGCCGGAGGGCCATGGCGCCCTCCGCCCCCGGCGGCGGACTCAGCCGGCCGACCCGATCGAGCCGCCGGCGCCGGCCCTTTGCCTGTGCGCTATTCTGCCCGGCGATGTTCCGCCGGATGTAGTCCTCCTCCGCCGCGATGGTGCGGGCCTGCTTCACGAAGCCACGCTGTTGGGCGAGCCGCCGTTCGGCGCGCTGCCGGAGGAAGCTCTCGTAGTCGCCCGAATAGGAGACACCGGTGCCGGCCTCGAGGTGGAACACGTGGTCCACCACCGCCTGGAGGAAAGCGCGGTCGTGGCTGATTACCAGCACCGTCTCGTCGAGCCTCAGGAGGTAGTCCTCGAGCCAGCGCGTGGTTTCGAGGTCGAGGTGGTTGGTGGGCTCGTCGAGCAGGAGGACGTCGGCGGGCTCGACGAGCTGCTGGGCCAGGCCGAGCCGGCCGCGCTCGCCTCCGCTCAGGGAATCCAGCGGGCGCGACCGTGCCGCGTCGGGATCGAACCCGAGGCCGTCGAGCACGGCGTCTATCCGGGCGGTGAGGGTGTATCCCCCTTCCCGCTCGAAGCGCTCCAGGTCGCGATCGTACCGCGCGAGCATCTGCGGCGTGCACCGCTCCCCCGCCTCCGCCATCGCCGCCGACTGCTCGGTGAGCGACCGCTCCAGCGCCCGGAGCTCGCCAAAGGCGACGGCCGCGGCCTCCCAGACCGTCGAAGCGCCGCCGAACTCCCGATGCTGCTCCATCACCGACCATCGCAGTCCGGCCACACGCGCGATCGTGCCGGACGTCGGCTCGGCGTCACCGGTGATGAGCCGGAACAGCGTCGTCTTGCCCGAGCCGTTGCGGCCGATGATGCCCCAGCGCTGGCCCCGGGTCACGGTGAGGGTGAGTCCGCTGAACAGTGGTGACGCGCCAAATTCGACGGCCACTGCAGAAAGGGAAAGCTGGGTCACCGGCCGGTCCACTCCCGCCACTCGGGCTCGCCGTCGCCGACGGTGAGTTGCTGTTGCCAGCGGACCAGCGGTATGCGGAGGAGCAGTGGCTCGAGCGCGAGCTTCTCCAGCCACCGCTCATCGCTCAGCCGGGATGCGCCCAGGCCCAGCTCGCCGAAACGGTGGGAGCCGCGGTCTACCAGTGACTCGGCACCGAAGCGCTGCGCGAACCGCCGCAGCTCGCCCGGTGAGGCCGGGCGTTCCTGCAGGTCAACGAAGTGGGTCTTGATCCGGCGCTCGGCGAAGAAGCGGAGCGCCTTCCGGGTGTCGGCGCTCTTCTTGATGCCGAAGATCTGGACTTCCATGGTATCGGGGCTCAACGGAGGGGGTCCGGGTGAGGAAATGCCCGAGGCGAGATTCGAACTCGCACGGGGTTGCCCCCGGTGGATTTTGAGTCCACTGCGTCTGCCGTTCCGCCACTCGGGCCGTGCGCGGGTAACTTCGTCACCCGGCCATCCCCACGCAAGCCGAGTCAACACAGGGCGGAGCCCTACCTCTCGTCGCCCTCCCGAAGCGCGAGCGGCGGGCCCAGAACCTCCCGCCACACGACGGCGTTGCGCAGCCGACCCATCGAGTAGCCCCTGGTCGCCGCGGCGTCGGCCGGCTCCTGCCGGATGCGCGCGTCGAATGCCTGATGGTCCACCTTGGTGAGCGACCGGGCATTGGCCTCGGCGGCCGCGATCCTTCGCGCGGCGATCGCCTCCGCCTCATCGTCGGCGTCCACGACCGTGCGCTCGGGGCGCCGGACGCCTTCCTCCAAGCTCCGGGCTTCGGGAGAGGTCGTCGTCTCCAGCGAACCTCGCTCCTCCACTTCCTCGGCGGGCGGAAGGCGGCCTGACGCCGGACGACCCCGCGGGCCCGCGGCCTCGTCGAGCGTCCCGCTTAGCTCACGCAGGAAGTCGTGCAGCCTGGCTCCCTCACGCTGTGTCGGGTCGGCGCCGGTTGACCGTGGGAGGGTGACGGGAGGGCGGGTCCCCTGGTTCGAAGTCTTCTTCCTCCTCCCCAGCAGATTGAGGAGGACCCAGAGGACTACCAATCCTATGCCAAAGCCCGGGTCCACCGTTCAGCTCCCGGCCGGCGGCGTCGCGTCGCCCCCGGCAATCGCCTGCCGCATGGTGGTGTCGGCCTGGATGTTCCGGTAGCGCTGGTAGTCCATCACCCCGAGGTGGCCGCTTCGAAACGCCTCGGCGATGGCGAGGGGAATCTGCGCCTCCGCCGCAATCACCTTGGCCCGCTGGTTTTGAGCCTCGGCCTTGAACTCCTGCTCCATTGCCACCGCAAGCGCCCGCCGTTCCTCCGCTTTGGCCTGGGCGATGCGCTTGTCGGCCTCCGCCTGGTCGGTCTGCAACTCGGCACCAATGTTCTTGCCGACGTCCACGTCGGCGATGTCGATCGACAGGATCTCGAAGGCGGTGCCGGCATCGAGTCCCTTGGCGAGCACCGTCTTGGAGATGAGATCGGGACACTCCAGCACCGCCTTGTGCGAAAC